>VGAI01000034.1 GCA_016870815.1 Actinomycetota bacterium | reverse complement strand
TTTGACGGTTATGAACCTTGGCATGGTGAACTTCGAACCCGCCCAACTGGTTCCTTGGTCTCAGATCGACGAGGCACAGTTACCTCCTACGCGCTCTTCTCACTCCAAGAGCGAGGGACAATCTTCGTGCAGGTCGGTGATGAGGTCTATGAAGGAATGGTCGTTGGAGAGAATTCGCGCCCAGAAGATATGGATGTCAACTCCTGTCGTGAAAAGAAGTTGACCAATATCCGCTCGGCGACTGCTGACGAATTAGAGCGCTTGATTCCACCGAAGATGCTCAATATGGAACAAGCACTCGAGTTTTGCCGTGAGGATGAGTGCATCGAAGTCACGCCGACAACGGTCCGGGTGCGAAAAGTCGTGCTCGATCAAAACGAGCGCGCTCGCCTCACTTCAAAGGCAAAGAAGGCCAACCTCGATTCATAAGGGGTGGCGAAGGGCCCAAGTCCACGGCTTTTCATCGCCTTCTTAACTCTGTCGCAGCGGTGATGTTGGATGAGCCTGTGGAGCTAGAACTTCTTCGACGGCCTCGAGCAGAGCGAGAAATCCTGTTCACGCCTGCTCAACGAGAGATCATCGAAGCAGCAAGTTCAGCACGGTTGCTCATCTCTGGTCCTGCGGGCTCTGGAAAGAGTGAAGTACTGATTGCTCGTGCGCTTCACCTTTTGAATTCTGGAATCAAGGCTGATCGACTTCTCATCCTTACCTTCGGTCGCGATCATGCCGATCTACTCCGGGATGAGATCGCTACCCGCGGTAAAACCGTCGCGAGAGAGCCCCTTGCTAGAACTTTTCCTGCACTTGCTTTCTCGATAGTTCGTCTTTCGATGGAGAAAAGTTTGCGCGATCCTATTCTGCTCTCTGGTGCAGAACAAGATGAATTGATTCGAGATTTCCTAGCAACTGATCTACATGAGAATTTAAGCGGTTGGCCAGAGTCGATAAGACCAGCCCTTGGCACGCGTGGCTTTGCAAAAGAATTACGAGATCTCATCTCTCGTGCAAAAGAGTGGGGATTAGAGCCGGAGGATCTGGCAAAACTTGCAACCCAGACCAAAGATGAACTCTGGATGCCTGCCGCACGATTGTGGAAGAGATATGAAGATGTGAATCTCGATAGAGATAGCAATGTTGAGTATGCCAAGGATCGAATAGACCCCAGTGAGTTGATCAATCGCGCGGTGCGAGTGATGAGCGCCTCCGATGAATTTGCCAATCGAGTGAGAGATCAATTCGATGTGGTGCTCATCGACCAATTCGAAGAGAGCGACCCTTCACATCGGCGCTTGATCCAAACTCTCTCGCCTCGATCATTCACAATCTTCTATGACGAAGCGAGCACGGTCTCGCGTTTTCGTGGTGCAGACCCTGAAGGATTAGAAGATTTTCTCGAAGAGTTTGCCCTGGGTTACGGCATTGAAGCTGGCATATCCCATATCCGATTAGAAGAAAGAATGAGACCAAAGGCGCGACGACGCTTTCTGGAGAGTGAGTCACTCTCGGCTGAAGCCCATTCGATTGCTGAGCACCTTCGCTCACTCCACCATCGAAACGAGATTCCATGGTCTGAGATGGCGGTCATCGTCCGCTCTCCAGGCGAACATCTCTCTGCTATTCGAAGGGCCCTGATTCATATCGGCATTCCGGTCAATCAAGAGAGCGGAACCCTCACCCTCGCTGAAAATCCAGTTATTCGTCCGATTCTCCTTATCGCAGAGATCGCTATTGCTCTGGCAAGAGAGGGAAAGGTCGAAGCAACGCCTGAGAAGATCGAGCAGATGCAGGAGTTACTCCTCTCTGAATTTGGCGGCCTTGATGCCCTCGAACTTCGAAGGATTCGAAGTGAAATCAACCGAATACGAGAAGAGGGTGATCTCACACCAACTCGAGAGATTCTGCTCAACTCACTAGCTATGGGCGAGGCGCTACTTGATTTCGATCAGGTTGGAGTTCTCGCGCCACTGAAGCGAACAATTGCCTCTGCCCGCTCTATTGCAGCTAATCCAACGAGCACGATCACAGATTTACTCTGGGCTATCTGGAATTCAGCAAAAGATCGTGATGGAAATCTTCTCAGTGAGAAATGGCGCAATCGAGCGATCTTCTCTCATTCCACCTATGACTCGGGTTCTGCCGATAGGGACCTTGATGCTGTAGTCGAACTCTTTGAGATTGCAAAGCGTCATGCCGAACGTTTTCCATCAGCACATCCCTCGCTCTTCATCGAGGGTGTGAGAAAGACACGAGTTGTTGGTGATGTGATTGTTGCTAAAGGAGATAGAGGAGACCAAGTCACGCTAACCACGGTCCATGGCGCTAAGGGCGATCAATGGCGAGTAGTGGTTATTGCCGGCCTGCAAGAAGGCAAGTGGCCCAACCTCACGCTTCGAGGCTCGCTCCTTGGTAGTGAGCGCTTAGTGGATATTCAACGACATGGTCTCTTGCCGAGAGCTGAGCTCAACGCACTCTCATCAAGTGCGATCGCAGAAGATGAAGCAAGGATCTTTGAAGTAGCAAAGGACCGCGCCACGGAATTGATCATCTTCACTGCAGTATCTCGAGATGATGATGAGCCATCTTCATTCTTTGCACGAGAGCGCGATCTCGATCACGACCATCACGATGGTGAAGAAATCAAGACCTTCCTGACGGAAACAGAGAAGATCGCACTTCTTCGACGCGAGCTGATCGATCCGATGACACCAGAGATTCGAAGAGGTGAGATCGCCTCAGCGCTGAAGACCCTTGCCGCCGCCGGTTTTGAATCGGCGGATCCTTCAAATTGGCTTGGATCGCGCGGGCGAAGCAGCGAGGATCCGATTGTTGGTGAGGGAGAAGATCTCTTCATCTCTCCGAGTGAGATCGATCGATTTCTTGAGTGTGAACTTCGATGGTTCCTTGAGAAGAGTGGAGCACGTGAGGGCGATAGCCAAGCTGCTCTCCTCGGTTCCACATTGCACGTCTACGCCAAGATGATCGCTGATGGAGAGGTAGACCTAGCAGAGGCGAAATCTCGATTAGAACGCGCCTGGCATCTCATTGACCTCAACTCAGGGTGGGTTCAGAGAGCAGGCTTAAGTGATGCGCTTCGAACTCTCACTCGATTCTTCGAGTGGCATCGGGGAAATCCAAGGTCTCTTCTTGCAGCAGAAGCGTCGTTCACATTGGAGATTGGGCGAATCAAGGTACGAGGCAGTGCTGACCGAATCGAGATAGATGATGAAGGAGTGCATTTCATCGTCGATCTCAAGACAAGTCACGATGCAATGAAGGTGAAAGAGGCAGAATCAAATCAACAGCTTGCGACCTATCAAACAGCGCTAACACTGGGAGCCTTCAAAGGAATTGATTCGGGCGTAAGCGTCGGTGGCGCCGAGTTGGTCTATCCAGCTACAGATGCAAAGAAGGTGACGACAAGAAGTCAGGGCAAGAAAGATCCAGAAGAGGTAGTTGAGACTCTCACCGAAGTCGGCGGAGGCATGTCAGGATCGAGTTTTGTTGCCACCATCAACGCAAACTGTCGAGTCTGCGCAGTTCGTTCGCTCTGCCCCATGCAGGGTGAAGGTAGGTCGATCATCCAATGAAGCGTTATAGCGCAAGGGAGATTTTCACCGAATTGAAGGTGATTGATCCGAAGATCAATCTTCCGACGCCTGAACAAGAAGAGATCATCGAAGCGCCGCTTTCGCCTGCCGTTGTCGTTGCTGGAGCAGGTAGTGGCAAGACCGAGACGATGTCGGCCCGTGTTCTCTATCTTGTGACCAATAAGTTGGTTAATCCCGAGCAGTTGCTTGGACTTACTTTTACTCGAAAGGCAGCGGGCGAACTTCTGATCCGTGTGCGAAACCGTCTTCGTCAGTTGGAAAAATCCGGACTTATTTCGGGAATTTCAAAGCTCGGGGAGCCAACAATCCTCACTTATCACTCATACGCCTCACGGATTGTTGCCGAATATGGCCTTCGAGATGGCATCGAACCTGATCTCATCCCACTTGGCGAAGCTGCAACCTGGCAACTCGCACATGAAGTGGTCTCACATCACCTCGAAATGCCCGAGTGGGTAGATAAGAGCGCGCAATCGGTGACGGAGGATGTCATAGATCTGGCGCGACTTATCGCTGAACATGGAACGAGCATTGAGGCGGTCCAGAGTCTCACCGAAGAGATGATCGAACATCTTCAATCGATAGATGGCGAATCAACTATCAAGAATCGAGAGGTTATTGATACTGCGCGACTTCGCCTTGCTGAGCTACCGATAGTGGCAAGGTTCAATGAGGTTCGACTTGAACGCAATCTCTTCACATTCGATGACCAGATGTCAATCGCTGCATCAATCGCCAATCGACATAGTGATGTCGTCGAACTAGAACGATCGAAATTCCACGCAGTCCTACTTGATGAATATCAGGACACTTCGCAGAGCCAACTTCGATTGCTCTCGGCGCTCTTTGGCAGATCCCATTCGGTGATGGCAGTGGGAGATCCATTCCAATCTATCTATGGCTGGCGCGGAGCGAGCGCTGACACCATCGAAACGTTCTATCGATATTTTCCTGTAGAGAAGAAGGAAGATGAGCGCAGATTTACTTTAAGTATCAGTTGGCGAAATGATCTCAAAGTCTTGGGACTTGCAAACGCGACGATTGATTTGATCAACGCCACGCAGGGATCTTCCCATCCGGTTAAGCGATTAAGTCAGCGAGATGGCGCTGGAGATGGTGAAGTCTTGGCGGGCGCCTATCTCACCCGAGAGGATGAAGCAGATGCAATCGCTGAGTATTTTGCGGGGCGTCTTGATGAGAAGAGCTCGGCCGCAGTCTTGGTTCGAGCAAGGTCACAAGTTGACCGAATCGAAAGTGCGATAAGAGGTCGCGGGCTTCCAGTCGAAGTTGTCGGAGTGGGTGGACTCCTTTACGTGCCAGAAATAGTCGAGATTGTCTCGCTTTTGAAAGTCATTGCATTCACTGATCGAGGAGCCTCACTTGCTCGCCTTCTCGCGGGAGATCGCTATTGCATCGGAAGTAAGGATCTTGCGGCGCTCGGGTCATGTGCACGCACCATCACACTTGAGCGGAACAAGGGAGTGAAGAATCCATTGGTCCGAGAGATCACCTCAATCGATTCTGGCATCGTAGAGAACGACGGACAGTTTGAAGTCAATATCGTGGAAGCCCTTGATGAGATCAATGACGCGCCCGCTGATCTCTTCACGAAAGAGGGCCTAACTCGGCTACGAATGGCCTCACGAGATATCGCTCGCGTCCGTGCCCGATCTGGTTCATTGATTGACATCATCATGGAAGCGATGCGAACTCTCGGCGTTGAAGTCGAAGTGATGGTTCGAGATGGAGTGATTGAAGGTAGAAGGCATCTCAATAGATTCTTAGACGAGGCAAGTAAGTTTCAAAGCCAAGGTGGAACGCTCACGACATTCCTGGATTGGATAGATCAGGCAAAGAAGAGCGAACGTGGCTTGAAGGAATCAGAGGTCAAGGTCAGTAAGGGTGTTGTCCAAATCATCACCGCCCACGGTGCGAAGGGGCTCGAGTGGGACTACCTCGCCGTACCTGGTCTTCGAGAGAAGAATTTTCCTTTGACTGGCAAAGAGCTAGAGAACTGGATCACTGATGCTGGCGATGTTCCATTCCTGCTTCGCGGTGATACAAGGCAGTTGCCTGAGTTCAACTTCCGGCAGATCAGCAATCAGAAAGCGTTGACCAAGGCTCGAGAGGATTTTGCTGCTGCATGTAGTGCGAGAAGTTTTCTGGAGGAGTTGAGGCTTGGGTATGTGGCATTCACGAGAGCCAAACGATCTCTCTTCGCCTCATTCTCCTTCTTTCAAGATGGAATAGATCCGAAGAATCCGAGCGCCCTCTTCCAACTTCTCATTCCGAGAGCAGAGTTCATCACCGAGAGAAATCTCGATCTGCCCGACATTGAAAATCCTGCAATCACCAATCCCGCACGCATTACGTGGCCGATGGATTCATGGGGTGAGGCACGAGCACGCTTTGATCAAGGGGTTCAACTTGTCGAAAGTGCGCAAGTAGTTACCGATGCGGTGCTCGCCAAGATCGATCATGATCTCGTTCAGTTGATTGAGGCTGAAGTGGCGAGAAAGCAGAAACGCTTTGTTTACCTTCCGAATCGGATCTCCGTTTCAGCACTCGACCTCATCCTGCGCGATAGTGCCGAGGCAGCCAAGGCCTTTAGACGGCCGATGCCGAGTCATACAAATATCTACGCCCGGAGAGGAACGGAGTTCCACTCCTGGTTGGAACGTCATCTCAATTCACCTCAACTGCCAGATTCGCCGGAATATGGTCATGAAGAGTCCCTCGACGATCGCAAACTTGAAGAGTTGAAGAGCGCTTGGCTCGCATCTGAGTGGGCAACGCGGACTCCATTCGATGTCGAATTGCCATTCGAGATAATCATTGAAGGCACTCTGCTTCGAGGGCGGATGGATGCAGTTTACTTTGATGGCAAGCGATATGAAATCGTTGACTGGAAGACTGGCGAGGTCAAAAGCGGCAAAGAATTAGCCGATGCGGCCGTTCAACTTGCTGCATATCGGATTGCATTCTCGAGAATCCACCGTGTTCCGCCAGAATCAATCAGCGCTGCTTTCCACTACGTCGGTGCGAATCAGAGCGTTAGGCCTGCAGATCTATTGAGTGAGGAAGAGATCATCCGATTACTGCCGAGATTGGGCGATGGTCGCTGATTGAACCTTGTTTATGTTTGAACTCGCGCCCTTCAATCCCCTTAGATGCGAGTATGTAATCGAACTGAACTTTAGGGTCCCACGATGGGTAACTACTCGCCGAGGTCAGTGAATTAAGTCCCGAGAGTTTGGCAGCAAGCCCCCATGGGAGATTGAAGTCGCCTAAGAGAATGACTCGACTTCCTAGGCTATTTAGCCATCGAGTGATGTTTCGAAGTTGTCTCACATTGAATCCTGGGACAAAAGATAGATGAGTGACCGAGACGATCGTTCCATCCTCAAGTTCTGCAGCGATTGCAACACGTGGCTCATCTGGGACATATTGCATGCGCATACCCCGTGGCGTTGGCACAGCGAGCGGTATGCCAAAAGGTGCTTTCTTTAATCCTTTGATGTGCCAGTTGCGAACTGGAATCTTTGATATCAAGGCGATTCCGTAACTTGCGCCCGCGCTCTCACCATCATGCGCGCTCCAGATATCTCCGGGAGTTCCAAGCACGGTTGGGTGATAACGGAATTCTCTCGCTCCCATCCATTCCGCGATCTTCTCTGCTTGGTGAATCTGGCCACTTCTTACCTGATCGAAATCGACTTCCTGAATTCCGATGATGTCAGGGGAGAACTCACCGAGTAGGTCATCGATTCCTTTTTTGAGGGTTGAGGCATCAGCCTTGCCATCGATGAGCGAGCGACCATTGAGCAAGTTCCATGAGGTGATTCGTCGGAGATTGTTGCTCATAGAGCGAGATTAGTAGGCTTGCCGATATGTTGCACTTGCCGCTCGCTCGAGCTCAGCTTGATCGAAAAGCAGAGCTGCGAACCGATCCTCTTGCTCTGCAACAGCTAGAGTCGAATGGAATTTTCTACAAGTTCTATGATGGAAATTTCTTCACAGCGGATGGTGGCTTAGCGAAATTCGCTTTCGATCAAAAGCCTACTGGCGAGCATGAGACCTTTTTCCTCGGCGTCGATGATTCAGGCGTTGGCCACTTTCTATGGAGCCAGAAAGATGCCCCTTCGGGGGATGTGCAACTTGCTTCACTTCGCCAGATAGCCGGAGCGATCTCTGCAACAGAGATTGGCATCGCAGTTCAAGGCCAAGGTTTAGCGCTCTGGCACGGTTCGCATCCTCGGTGCGCGCGATGTGGCAGAGAGACCAAGAGTTTTGATGGTGGTTATCTCAGGCGCTGTGATGAGGGCCATCAACATCATCCACGAACAGATCCCGCTGTTATCGTCTTAGTTAAGGATCGCCAAGATCGGATCCTGCTAGGACATCAAGGAAGTTGGGATGAGGGGAGATTTTCAACCTTCGCTGGATTCGTAGAACCCGGAGAATCATTCGAAGCCGCCGTCATCCGCGAAGTACAAGAAGAGGCAGGCGTTGGGGTCACCGAACTCGTTTACCTTGGTTCACAGCCCTGGCCATTTCCGGCATCAGTCATGATCGCCTTTGAAGCGATCACCGATGATCCAGAACGAGCACGAGCAGATGGAAGTGAAATCACCGAGATCGGATGGTGGAGCCGAGATTCGATCAAGGCTGATATCGATAGCGGAAGACTTCGCCTTCCACCTTTTGTCAGTGTTGCGAGGGCGATGATCAATCGTTGGTATGGGCCGAGTCATCGAGAGGACCTTCGAAGCAAGGATTCGTGGCGCTGATGAGTGAGGTGGCGGAGCGACTCCTTGCAGACCTTGATGATGAGCAACGATTAGTTGCTACCTCGGTGCGGGGACCGGTTCTTGTCATTGCAGGCGCGGGGACAGGTAAGACCCGAGCAATCACCTATCGAATCGCTTACGGTGTTGCATCTGGTGCATTTGACCCGATGAAGACGCTGGCACTGACCTTCACCGCTAAAGCGGCTGGTGAGATGCGATCTCGATTGCGCCTTCTAGGAGTCCCACAAGTCTCTGCGCGCACATTCCATTCTGCAGCGCTGAGACAGTTGATCTATTTCTGGCCAGATATCTTCGGCGGAAGATTCCCACAGCTCCTTACTTCGAAGGGCGCATTGCTGAAAGAAGCAGCAATTCGAATCAAATCTAGTGATCACACTGCAATCAGGGGCACACCAACGACTCTTCGCGAAATTGCAGGAGAGATTGAGTGGTGCAAAGTCTCTGGATTCTCTCCTGATCAATACGTGGAAGAGGCAGAACGATTTGATCGCCGAGTATCAATCAAGGGTAGCGAGATCGCTAGGGTCTACGAATCTTATGAAAGTATCAAGCGGAGTGAACGAGTCATTGATTTCGAGGATGTCCTACTTCTCACTATTGGGATGTTGGAAGAGGAACCAGAGGTGCGCAATCGCGTCCGTGAGCAATATCGATTCTTCACTGTCGATGAATATCAGGATGTCTCACCATTGCAACAACGACTTCTCGATCTCTGGTTAGGAACGCGAAAGGATATTTGCGTTGTCGGAGATCCCGCTCAGACTATCTATTCATTCGCTGGAGCGACGCCATCATTCTTGCTCAACTTCACCAAGAAGTATCCCGAAGCTGATCTGATCCGACTTCAGCGGGGATATCGATCCACGCAAGAGATCATCAATCTCTCTAATCAGATGGTGCGAAGCAGTGGAATTGGTATGGAACTGATTGCTGGAGAGATCTCACATGGAGTTGCGCCACGAGTAATTGCGGCATCGAACTCGCAGGAGGAAATCGTTGCAATCATCGAGGCCATTAAAGAAGAGGTAGCGAGTGGTCGAGATGAGCGAGAGTGCGCGATCTTGGTCCGCACCAACAATCAGATCGATTCACTAGAACGTGCTCTTGCCCTCTCTGGACTTCGATTTCAAGTGAAAGAAAAAGATAAATTCTTTGATCGCCCCGAAGTGCTTGATGCTATGCGGGTCATCAGAAGTGCATCAGTATTGAGCGAATCGGGCCATCTCTGGCCACAAGAACTGAGACAACTCCTTGCGCCACTTGGATCGAATCCATATCTCGAGGCGATTACAGACCTTGCCGATCAATCACGCGCAGAGGGAACTGATTCTCTACGTGGATTCTTACGCGAGTTAGAAGAGCGAAAGGATGAAGAGAACCCACCGCAGCTTCCGGGGATCACACTCTCTACTATCCATGCTGCTAAGGGATTGGAGTGGCCATCGGTCTATCTTGCGATGCTGGCAAAAGATTCAATGCCATGGCCATCAAGTCCTATCGATGAGGAGCGACGTCTTTTCTACGTAGCAATCACTCGCGCGAAAGAACGACTTGTCCTCTCATACTCAGGCGTAGCATCCCCGTTTCTCAGTGAGATTGGACAGATTCAGGCGTGAATTCCATGAGAGTGAGATTATTTGTTTGCGCGAGGCGATATCTGATTGGTAATCTTGGCGACATGTCCGCAATCCGCGTCAACCACTCATCTATTGGCCGTGCCCTTGATGGTCACGCCTTTAAAGGCAAGTCAAGCTCCTTTGCGATGGTTGACCGCTATCACACAACCACCGATAAGGGGATCGCGGGATCCTGGAGGACTATCTAGAAGAAGAGATAGAAGGCCAGGGGCCCAGAATCCAAATCGGATTCGGGCCCTTTTTCTTTTTCCAGCGAAGGACTGGATAAGGAAAGTGAAGACAAGAGCCGTGGCGACACGGGAGAGGAAAGGTGAGAACAATGGCAACAGTTCTCTTCAGCGATTTACTGGTACCGGGATGGGCCGAGAGCAAGATTGGCTTGCATGATGTGACAGGTACTTACGGTGATCGTTACGCCTTCTCACTCCCATGCCATAAAAGCGATCCAGAGATGTTCTTCTCAGAAGATCGCGAAACGATCGAACGAGCAAAGCGTGCGTGCGCACCCTGTCCCGTGAGGGCCGCCTGCCTGAAAGGTGCTCTCTCTCGTCAAGAACCTTGTGGTGTCTGGGGTGGCGAACTCTTCCAGGAGGGTCGCGTCATCCAAGAACGTCGTGGGGTGGGAAGACCGAGATTGGTTCCAATCGGATAGCGATTCTCGAGTCGAAAGTTCTACCAGCTATCTCCCACAGTAATTTAACTTAGGGCTTTTGGGACAGGTGCAACTCCAAGAGCCCTTAAGTGCCAACCGGCATCCAGCCATTTCTTGCGATCCAAAGCATTACGACCATCAATGATGTTTCGCTTCGCGACTACTGAATCAAGAGTTG
>VGAI01000033.1 GCA_016870815.1 Actinomycetota bacterium | reverse complement strand
TCACGAGGGATTCACTCCTTACTGTCGCGCGCGATCTTGGCTACAAAGTCGAAGAAGGAATGATCTCAGTGGATGAGTGGCGCGATGGAGTTGCTTCGGGGGAGATTTCTGAAGTTTTCGCCTGTGGTACCGCTGCAGTTATCTCAATCGTTGGCGGAGCGAAGAGCGCTAATGGAAGTTGGACTCATGGTGATGGAAAGAGCGCGCCAATTGCGATGCGCCTTCGTGAGCACCTTCTTGGTATTCAACATGGAACTGTTGAAGATAAGCATGGCTGGGTCTTTAAGGTCGGATAAGCGTGAGCCTCAAACCCTCAGATAACTTTCATATCTACGACACCACCCTTCGTGATGGGGCGCAGCAAGAGGGATTGAATCTCTCTGTCCATGACAAACTGACGATTGCTCGCCATCTTGATGACCTTGGCGTCGGCTTCATTGAAGGAGGATGGCCTGGGGCAAATCCTCGCGATACTGAATTCTTCAAACGTGCAGCAAAAGAGATGACCTTCAAACATGCGACATTTGTGGCTTTTGGTGCAACCAGACGGGCCGGAGTGCGGGCCCAAGATGACGCCCTTCTCCAAGCACTTCGGGATTCAGAAGCACCAGTTGTCACCTTGGTTGCAAAATCACATGATCGCCATGTCGAACTCGCGCTTAAGACTGACCTCAAAGAGAATCTTGCGATGATTCGAGACTCCATCAAGTTCTTAATCGACGGGGGACAGCGCGTCTTCCTTGATGCCGAACACTTCTTCGATGGATATAGAGATAATCGCGATTATGCCCTTGAAGTAGTACGCACCGCTGCTGATGCAGGCGCTGATGTGATTGCACTCTGTGACACCAACGGTGGCATGCTTCCCGATCAGATTTCTCAGATCACCCACGAAATTCTCTCGTCGACCTCGGCACGTCTTGGAATCCATTGCCATAACGACACAGGATGCGCCGTCGCAAACTCACTTGCTGCCGTCGCTGCAGGTGCGACCCATGTTCAAGGAACGCTCAATGGCTATGGCGAGCGAACAGGAAATGCTGACCTAGTCTCAATCATCGCTAACTTGCAGTTGAAGAAGAAGCAGCAAGTCCTCCCGCAAGGAAAACTCGAAGAAGCATTTCGAATCTCGCATGCAGTCGCAGAGGTGACAAATGTCGCCCCATCAGCGCGCCAGCCTTATGTCGGCATCTCTGCCTTTGCCCACAAAGCAGGTCTTCATGCCAGCGCCATCAAGGTCGACCCCTCGCTCTATCAACATGAGGATCCCGCAACAGTTGGCAATGACATGAGAATGCTTGTCTCGGATATGGCAGGTCGCGCTTCAGTAGAACTCAAGTCGCAAGAACTCGGGGTTGAGATCGGCTCGAACAAAGAGGCCGTCTCGCGAGTTGTTGAACGAGTCAAAGAGCTAGAACAACGTGGCTACACCTTCGAAGCAGCCGATGCTTCATTTGAGCTTCTACTTCGAGAAGAAATCGATGGCCGGAGAGCAAGTTTCTTTACAATCAAGAGTTGGGAGACGATCGTTGATAAGAATGAGGCTGGCGAAGTCTCATCCCGCGCTTCCATAACTATCGTCGCCCGAGGCAGAACCCTTGATGCCACCGGAAATGGAAATGGTCCAGTCAATGCCCTTGATAACGCACTGCGCTCAGGGTTAGAGCAGATCTACCCTGAACTCAATCGTTTGGAACTAACTGATTACAAAGTGAGAATACTTGAAGGCAACGCTGGAACGGATGCAGTAACCCGAGTGCTTATTGAAACGAGTAATGGTGAGAAAGAGTGGAGCACTGTTGGGGTTCACGAAAATGTGATTATGGCTTCGGCGATGGCGCTCGAAGATGCCCTCATCTATGGACTTCTTGGGATGGGAACGAAGCCGGAGTAACCTAAAGCCGTGTCTCAGGACCTTTTAGATCAATATCGCGAGAATTTGGTCATAGAGCGCAACCTCTCAGAGAATTCTATAAGGGCATATCTAGTCGATCTAGATTCCCTCTTGATTCATATCAATGCGATGGGAATTACTGAGTTCAAGAAATTGGAGCTTGATCACCTTCGCTCCTGGTTGGCGAATCTTCAAACACGAGGCGCTGCGCGTTCTTCGATTATCCGGAAAGTCGCTTCAATCAAGGCATTTACTTACTGGGCAGCAAAGAATGGTTGGATTGAGCGAGATATTGGGCTCGATTTGCAGTCACCGAAGCCAGAACGGAAACTGCCAAAAACGCTAGAACTATCAGATGTAAAAGTTGCCTTCGCCTCTCTGGAAAGCGCAGTGAGTGATTCGCACGATGCAATGTCGATTCGAGATTTAGCAATAGTAGAGCTCCTCTATGCATCAGGGATCCGCGTCTCTGAGCTTGCCGGACTGGATTTGGGTGATGTTGACTTTGAAAGAAATACCGTGAAGGTGATGGGCAAAGGAAGGAGAGAGCGAGTGGCTCCATTTGGGATCCCGGCCAGAGAAGCACTTGAAGCATGGATTCACAATCGCACGGAATTTGCCTCCGATAGTGAAGCAGCTCTCTTTCTTGGAAAACGTGGCAAGAGAATTGACCCTCGTACTGTGCGGGAAGTCGTCTATCGGGCCACCGAATCAATAGATCCATCGCTTCGACTCGGGCCACATGCGCTTCGCCATAGCGCTGCGACCCACCTTATTGAAGGTGGTGCAGATATTCGCACGGTTCAGGAGTTACTTGGCCACGCATCTCTTTCAACGACTCAGATTTACACGCACGTTTCGAAGGAGCGCTTGAAACAAGTCTACGAACAAGCACATCCACGAGCATGAAAGAAAGTATTGATAAGGCGTCAGTTGAGGCAGCAAGACGAATAAGAGACAATAAATTTGTTCGTGGCATTCTTACGGGAAAGCGTCGTTCAACTACTCCTAAATTTTCTCGCGTAGATATCCGACCCGTAGAGATCAAGGGCAAGGTAGTGCTTCAGGTCGTCTCTCATGATGGCAAGAGGGATTTCACGAGCAATATTGATCTAGATTCAAGGGAGGTAGAGGCGCTATTAAATTCAGGATTTGCCAACATCATTGTCGATTCCACAGATGAAAGTTATCAAGTTCAGATCACCAAGAAAGAAGAGGCGATAGTTGGTACAAGCAAGACCCGGCTCGAGCGAACTCTCACGCATGATCGAACTAAAGAGCGACTCCTTCCTGAATCTGATTCAATCTTTTCCTTACTAGGGATGGCTGATGCCACTGGGCGCATAAAGCCATCTCATCGTGATAAATACATTCAGATAGATCAGTTACTGCGACTTATCGAGCCAATCCTCGAACCTATCCAATCGGGAGCGCATCTTCGTGTAATCGACCTTGCTTGCGGAAGTGCCGCCCTGACATTTGCAGTGCATACCTATCTTTCAAAACGCTTTACTGTCGAAACCCTTGGGATAGAGCGCGATCAAGAGCTGGTTTCTAAGGACAATAAGAAATTGGCCAGTGAAACTCTCACCGGTATTAAATTTCTAAATGAATCGATTGAGAGTGCGACTCGAGAGAAATTTGAGTTGGTTCTTGCACTTCACGCTTGCGATACCGCGACTGATGATGCCATCTCCTTCGTCATCGATTCAAAATCTTCATCCGCTGTGATTGTGCCGTGCTGTCACCAGACCAGACCAAGCACTGTGAAGGAGTCGATTGCGGCTACCCCTCTACTTGCTAAGGACGGGATCCTCTATGAGCGTTTTGCCGATCTCATCACAGATGGCCTCCGCGCCGAGCGACTTCGTCAGGCCGGCTATGAAGTCGAGGTGGTGGAGTTCGTCCCCGATGAACACACTGCCAGAAATCTCTTGATTCGGGCTCAGAAATCTGCACCGTGAAGCGGCCATCGCTTTGAAATAGACGAATTAGATTGAATCGTAAGAAGTCATTAGACTTCGTCCCAGCACATCTTCGGATGTGACTTCGCGTGCCCGCTCTGTTAGATCTCTTCGAGGTCAATAAGAGAACCACTTCGGTCCGGTCGTAAGACTGGTCGGTGTCGGGTGCCAGGGAACTGACAACCGTCAGTTCATCAACCGAGTGCCCGGCCCAGTGCTGGGTTTAAAGGAGTGTCCGCCATGGCGGTCGTAACAATGCGTGAACTCCTCGACAGCGGTGTCCACTTCGGACATCAGACTCGTCGATGGAACCCCAAGATGAAGCGTTTCATTTTCACTGAGCGCAATGGCATCTACATCATCGATATCCAACAGTCGCTCTCATTGATCGATAAGGCATACGAGTTCGTGAAGGACACCGTAGCCAAGGGTGGCAACATCCTCTTCGTAGGAACCAAGAAGCAGGCGCAAGAGCCGATCCAACAGCAAGCAACACGAGTTGGAATGCCTTTTGTCACCGAGCGTTGGCTAGGTGGAATGCTCACTAACTTTCCGACTGTCTACAAGCGAATACAGCGATTGAAGGAACTTGAGGCGCTCGAAGCACAGAACGATGCGATGTTCACCAAGAAGGAATACCTCTTACTTCGTCGTGAGCGTGAGAAGCTCAATAAGAACCTCGACGGAATTCGCAATATGACCAAGACTCCAGCAGCGATCTGGGTAGTTGATACTCAGAAAGAACACCTTGCTGTTGCTGAAGCGAAGAAGCTCGGTATCCCTGTTGTTGCGATTCTTGATTCGAATTGCGATCCTGATGTCGTAGATTTCAAGATCCCTGGTAATGATGATGCGATTCGATCAGTGGCACTTTTGACTCGCGTCATTGCTGATGCAGTTGCCGCAGGGCTCCAGGCGAGATCTGCAAATGTCGCCAAGGAAGCCGCTGCCGCGGCGAAGGCAGGCGAAGAGAGCGTTGCAGCAGGTGAGCCACTTGCTGATTGGGAGAAGGAGCTGCTTGCAAGTAATGCTGCAGCAGAAGCTTCGACCGAGAAGGCGGGTGAGTAGTTCGTGGCCTCTTACACCGCAGAGGATGTGAAGCGACTTCGAGAGCTCACAGCAGCCGGCATGGTCGATTGCAAGAAGGCGCTCGATGAGTCAGGTGGCGATTTTGATAAGGCCGTCGAGATTATTCGTGTCAAAGGTTTGAAGGGCGTGACAAAGCGAGAAGGTCGAACTACCTCCAATGGTTTGGTTGCGGCAAAGAGTGAGGGTGGCGTTACCGCCATGCTCGAACTCAACTGCGAGACCGATTTCGTCGCAAAAGGTGATCGCTTCCAGCAGGTAGCGAAGGAGCTCATCGATCATCTCCATAAGACCAAGAGCGGCGATCTTGCTGCTTTCTTGGCGGGTTCACTTCCAAGTGGCGCGGGCGTTCAGGCATTTATTGATGAAGCCAATGCAACGCTAGGAGAGAAGATCGAACTTCGAAAGATCGCTGTCGCAGAGGGGGCAACATCTCTCTATCTCCACCAGACCAGCCCAGACCTTCCACCGCAGGTGGGAGTCGTCGTGCAATTCGATAAGGATCCAGGAGAGATCGGCCGTGATGTGGCACAACACATCGCAGCATTCGCGCCACAATTCCTTACTCGAGGTGAAGTCCCTTCGGATGTCGTCGAGAATGAACGTCGCCTTGCCGAGGAGACCGCTCGCAATGAAGGAAAGCCAGATGCGGCTTTGCCGAAGATCATCGAGGGGCGAGTCACCGGCTATATGAAGGAAGTTGTCTTGCTTGAACAACCGTTCGCCAAGGATCAGAAGAAATCGGTCGAAGCAGTGTTGAAAGAGGCGGGAGTGGCTGTGTCGGCCTTCTATCGCTTCAGGGTGGGGCAGTAACCTAAAGCGGTAGCGAAGATTCTCAGAGGAATCTGGCACGAACTAGCAGTAGATTGAAATAGAAGGGAGCACTCCCAGATGGCAGAACGAAGTAAGGGCTATCGACGAGTGCTCCTTAAGCTTTCTGGTGAAGTCTTCGGGGGCGAAAAGGGAATCGGTGTCGATCCAGATGTCGTCGCTGATGTGGCAGAGCAAATTGCTGATGTCGTAAAAAGTGGCGTTGAAATCGCAATCGTTGTTGGTGGCGGAAATTATTTCCGTGGCGCCGAGTTGCAACAGCGAGGTATGGAAAGAGCCCGAGCTGATTACATGGGAATGCTCGCAACTGTGATGAACTGTCTAGCGCTCCAAGACTTCCTTGAGAAGAAGGGTATTGATACCCGGGTCCAGACTGCGATCACTATGGGTCAGGTCGCCGAGCCTTACATTCCACGACGCTCGATTCGTCACCTGGAAAAAGGACGAGTTGTGATCTTTGGTGCTGGAGCGGGAATGCCATTCTTTACTACTGATACCGTCGCAGCGCAACGCGCGCTAGAGATCGGGGTCGATGCCTTACTTCTCGCTAAGAGCGGAGTAGATGGTGTCTATACCGCAGATCCACGTAAAGATAAGAGTGCGACGAAGTTCGAGACCATCTCTTATGACGAGGTGCTTTCAAAGTCTCTTGCTGTCGCCGATGCTGCGGCATTTAGCCTCTGCCGGGAGAACAAACTTCCCATCATTGTCTTTGATTTGATGCAAAAGGGAAATATCGCCAAAGCAGTGCGCGGCGAGAAGATTGGAACATTGGTCAACTAGGGATTTCCTAGGATCACGGGGAAGTATAGTTTTCGGAAAGCCAAAGGAGCGAGAAGATGTCAGATCTCAAGTCAGTCCTAGCCGACATGACGACCAAGATGAATAAAGCGGTGGATGTCGCAAAGGAAGATTTCGCATCGATTCGTACTGGGCGCGCGCATCCTGGAATGTTTGCCAAAATCATGGTCGATTACTACGGCTCTCTCACGCCTCTCGCTCAACTTGCATCGGTCCAAGTACCAGAGGCAAGGACTGCGTTAGTGACGCCCTTTGATAAAGGCGCTATGGCAAATATCGAGAAGGCGATTCGTGAATCTGACCTTGGCGTCAATCCAGGCAATGATGGTGGCGTCATTCGAGTGAATTTTCCTCAGTTGACTGAAGAGCGACGTAAGGAGTACATAAAAGTCGCCCGTAACAAAGCTGAAGAGTCCCGTGTCTCACTTCGAAATATCCGCCGCAATGCCAAAGAGGCGATGGAGAAGATGGAGAAGGATGGCTTGATCGGAAAGGATGATCTTGCCCGCGCTGAGAAAGATATGGAGAAGGCGACTTCGGATCATGTGGCCAAGATTGATGAGATTTTGAAACATAAAGAAGCCGAACTTCTCGAAGTTTGATTGAAGCCTGAGAGATGTCTGACCTACACGCGATTAACGAGGCAATCAATAAGCGCGCTGGTCGAAAGCTCTTTACATCACTCTTCATCGCGCTAGTACTCCTCGCCATCATCTTCACTTCGATGGCTCTCCTCCCAGTTGCATTTGCTCTCGTTGTGGCGCTCGCCTTTGCAATCTCGATCCATGAATTGGTGGGTGCATACCGAGGATCTGGCATCTACCCACCCGGTCTATTGCTCATCATCTCGGGGCTTTCGCTCTATGCCGTGGCATGGTGGTGGGGGAGTGAAGGAGTTCTCGCCGCTCTACCGGTAGTAGCGATCATCAACTTGATTTGGCTCTTAAAAAAGGGGCCAGGTGAGTATGCCGCCAGGGCGAGCGCATCGCTGCTGTCAATTCTTTATCTCGGGTTATTGCCCTCTTTTATCTTCTTATTGGCGCGAGATAGCGACGGTTTCGCATTGATCTCAGTTCTTGTCATTCTTGTAGGCGTCAATGACACTTTCGCATATATCGCAGGTGTCCTCCTTGGGAGACACAAGATGGCTCCACTTCTATCGCCGAAGAAGAGTTGGGAAGGCTTCTTTGGCGGTCTCGTTGCGACTGCGATCGCATCTGCCACCGCATTTCACTATCTACTAGAGCGATCCTGGTGGATTGGCGCTCTGATGGGAGTAGTTGGGGTGCTTGCCGCGACATTTGGTGATCTCATCGAATCGGCGTTGAAGCGGGATTTCGGAATCAAAGATATGAGTTCATTCTTGCCGGGCCATGGCGGAATGCTTGATCGACTCGATTCGGCAACCGTGACTGCACCTGCGCTCTGGATTTTCCTTGAAGTAACGCGAACCTTGGTCTGATGGCATGACTCCTGATGGCATGACTCCTGATGGCATGACTCCTGAGGGCATGACTACTCATGGCATGACGAGAGGCATAGAGATTGACTGAGCTTAAGCTCGTCTTCGATGCACCGAAGCCGCGCACCAAGGCGCCGTTGCATCTTGCCGATCTTTCACCTCATGAACGGAAGGCAAAAGCGAAGGAACTTGGCATACCTTCTTTTCGAGTCAATCAGATCTCAACTCATTACTTCACCCATTACAACGACAATCCTGAAACGTGGAGTGATTTCCCTAAGGATCTTCGCGAGATGGTTCGAGAGGAATTTCTCCCTGAGTTAATCACACTCGTTCGTTCAGTCTCTTGCGACGAGGGAATGACTCGCAAGGATCTCTGGCGATTACATGATGGTGTCCTTGTAGAGAGCGTTCTGATGAGATATCCAGAACGGACCACGGTTTGTATCTCCTCACAGGCAGGTTGCGGAATGAATTGCCCCTTCTGCGCTACCGGACAAGCAGGGTTGACTCGCAATCTCACCGCTGGTGAGATCACCGCCCAACTTGTGGCAGCGGCAAAATCTGCTGCTCAAGGCGATTTACCAGGTGGGCCGACTCGCCTTTCTAATGTGGTCTTCATGGGGATGGGCGAGCCTCTCGCTAACTACAACGCGGTGATGAGATCGGTGCGAAATCTCGCGACACCACAACCAGATGGCCTTGGCATCGGGGCGCGTTCCATAACGATCTCAACTGTTGGATTGGTGCCAGGTATAGAGAAATTGATGGCAGAGGGATTACAGGTGCGTCTTGCGGTATCACTTCATACCCCTGATGATGAATTACGCGATTCTCTAGTGCCGATCAATTCACGTTGGAAAGTGGGAGAGGTCCTTGCTGCTGCTGACAAATATGCAGATAAGACCGGACGAAGATACTCGATTGAATATGCACTGATTCGCGATATCAACGATCAATCTTCCCGCGCGGAACTGCTAGGAAAGTTATTGAAGAACCGCCATGCTCACGTCAATCTCATTCCACTCAATCCAACACCTGGTTCGAAGTGGACGGCATCAAGGCCAGAGGACGAGCGACGCTTCGTGAAGATACTTGAGGATTATGGAGTTCCCGTCACGGTACGAGATACCCGAGGGCGTGAAATCGATGGTGCCTGTGGCCAGTTGGCAGCGGCAGTGAAGAGCGAGTCTTAACTCCGCTTCCAGGTATTGATATAGCTGGGAACAGAAATGTCGGGGTTCAGATTCTTAGCCGGAATCGGTTCACCAAAGCTCTCGACAATCGGAACAATGCCGGCCCAGATAGGCGCTGATATATCTTCCGGCTTATCTTTTGGATCTGAGCCTGAAACTTTAATTGTGTAGTCATCAAGTGGAAAAGCAACGATTGCAGTTGCTTTCAATTCTTGTTCATAACTTGCTCGAAGTTCAGGAAGGCGATGCGGAAGAAGGTGCTCGACGAGGGCATCAAGAGCATCCAACTTCTCCTGACCCTCAAGGGCGCGAGCTCGACCGAATGCGACCAGGGATTTGTAGTGCATCGATGACTCATAAGAGGACCGGGCGAGAACCAATCCTTCAAGCAAGGTCATCTCAACGCAGGCATCGACCCCTTCTTCGAGGCGATTGAAGAGGCGAGAGGCGGTTGAGCCATGGAGCAAGAGCTCACTTCGATCTTTCGAGGGAGCGCACGCAACCGGGATGATGACTGGGCCGCCATCGTCAATGGCGACATGGGCGACGAAGGAACGTCTCAGGATTTCTTCAAGATGGGCGGGATCCTCACTGCCCTTATGGGGAGAGCGTTTGATGGCGCTGGATCGTTTGGCAGAGGGGTTGCTTGTCATAAGGGAAAGGGTAACCTCCCTGCATGAAAACGCTCAATAACTTCATCAACGGCAAGTCCGTCGCATCATCAGCAGAGAGCACGTACGACCTAATCAATCCCGCAACTGGCGAGACATTTATGAAAGCGCCAAACTCCAATGCGGCAGACGTCGATAGTGCGATGAAAGCCGCTGCTAATGCTTTCGAAGGTTGGCGTGACTCGACGCCAGGTGAGCGACAGAGAGCAATCAACAAGATTGCCGACGCAATCGAAGCGCGAAGTGAAGAGCTGATTGCCATCGAATCAGAGAACACAGGCAAGCCCCTCGCCGTAACTCGAGCGGAAGAGATGGGTCCGATGCTTGATCAGATTCGATTCTTTGCCGGCGCTGCAAGAAATCTTGAAGGTCGTTCTGCTGCTGAATACTTCAAAGGTCATACCTCCTTTATACGTCGCGAGCCAATCGGCGTCTGTGCACAGGTGACGCCGTGGAATTACCCGATGATGATGGCCGTCTGGAAGTGGGCGCCGGCAATCGCTGCAGGAAACACAGTCGTCTTGAAGCCGAGCGATACCACTCCAGTTTCCACCGTTTGGATGGCAGAGTTGATGCAAGAGTTCTTACCAGAGGGTGTCGTCAATGTCGTCGTTGGCGGTCGAGATACTGGTCGCCATTTGATCGATCATGAGATTCCACAGTTCGTCTCCATCACTGGTTCGGTTCGTGCAGGTATGGAGGTAGCGCAGAGTGCGTCAAAAGATCTCAAGAAACTTCATCTTGAATTAGGTGGCAAAGCACCCGTTGTGATCTTCGATGACGCGAACCTTGAAGCAGCATGCGAGTGGATTGCAGTCGCTGGGTACTTCAACGCAGGACAGGATTGCACCGCCGCTACTCGCGTGATTGTTGAGGCAAGTGCCTACGAGGATGTCGTCACTTTGCTAAGTGAACAGGCAAAGAACAACATCAAGGTAGGTATGCCTAATGATGATGTCCTCGTCGGACCCGTAAATAACGCCAATCAACTCGCTCGAGTTCAAGGATTCTTGGATCGAGTACCCGCACATGCTCGAGTTACTGCCGGTGGTACAAAGGTCGATCGCCCTGGATATTTCTGGACACCGACTGTTGTCGCGGACCTCAAACAGAGCGATGAGATGATTCAGACCGAGATCTTCGCTCCCGTTATCACGATCCAGAAGTTCACCGACGAAGCTGAAGCGGTTCGGATGGCAAATGGCGTCAAGTACGGCCTCGCCTCAAGTGTCTGGACCAAGGATCATGGACGAGCGATGCGGATGGCAAAGGCCTTCGACTTCGGCTGTGTCTGGATTAATACACATATTCCGATGGTGGCTGAGATGCCTCACGGTGGTTTTAAGCACTCCGGTTATGGCAAGGATCTATCTGGCTATGGCTTTGAGGAGTACACCCGCATCAAGCATGTCATGACAAATCTCAACGCTTGATGGTTGGTAGATTTCCCGCACTTCCCTTCGATCCGTCCCTACTAGAAAAGAAAGAAGATCAATGAAGAAGGATTATGAATCTCTATCTCCGGAAACGCGCGCTCTTATTCGCGCCCAGATGACTCGTCGTTCACTTCTAATTGGCGCCGGCGCTGTTGTCGGAGCGGGAACGCTCGCTGCATGCGGAACTGGTGGGACTAGTTCAGAGAGTGAAGGCGTCGTTGATGTAAGTGATGACGAGAAAATTGTTCGTTGGGCAAATTGGCCGCTCTATCTAGATTTTGATGAGGACAAGAAGGAATACCCAACACTTAAGAAATTTGAGGCTGCAACTGGCATTACCGCGACTTATACCGAAGATATCGACGATAACAATTCTTTCTATGGCAAAGTCCAAGGCCAACTCTCAATCGGTTCTGATATTGGTTATGACATTGTCACTCCAACAGATTGGATGGCAGCGCGCTGGATTGAACAGGGCTACGCCCAAGAACTAAACGCTGAGAACATCCCAAATAAAGCGAACATCCGCGAAGTTCTCGCAAACGTTGGATTTGATCCAGGCCGTAACTACTCACTTACCTGGCAATCAGGATTTGCTGGTTTCG
>VGAI01000032.1 GCA_016870815.1 Actinomycetota bacterium | reverse complement strand
AACTAGCACTCTGTACCGCGCTGATGCGAGATCGAATCAATGATGCCTTGATGCGCGAAGGAGTCTCCATAGTTGACCCTGCGACGACCTGGATTGACCTCTCAGTTGAGATTGCCCCCGATGTGACAATTCTTCCTGGTACTTCTCTCTTCGGATCAACAATCATCGAGACTGGCGCAGAGATTGGTCCGCGCGCCACATTGATAGATAGCGAAGTGGGGCAGAACGCTCGGGTCTTTGAGTCATTTGTCCGTGGTTCGGTAATCGGCTACAACGCGCAAGTCGGTCCCTATACCTTCCTTCGTGAAGGAAGCGAGCTTGCAACGGGTGTTCGAGTCGGCGCATATGTCGAAGTGAAGAACTCTTCCATCGGAGAAGGAAGCAAGGTTCCCCACCTTTCTTATGTAGGAGATGCCTCAATCGGTCGCGAGAGCAATATTGGTGCAGCAACAGTCTTCGTCAACTACGACGGAGAAGCGAAACATCGAAGTGAGGTTGGCGATCACGTTCGCATTGGTAGCGACACCATGATCGTCGCTCCCGTCACTATCGGCGATGGCGCATATACGGCAGCAGGATCGGTGATCACCGAAGATGTTCCGGCAGGTGCAATGGGAGTCGCTCGCTCCAAGCAGAGAAATGTGCTGGGATGGGTGGTGAGACGTCGCGCCAATACTTCCTCGGCTAAGGCAGCTGAGGCAGCTAAGGCTGAGGAGTCCGGAAGAAGAAATCCATCGAAGAAGCCAGCTTCAAAGAAGTCAGCAGCAAAGAAATCAACAGTGAAGAAGTCAGTGAAATCCAAGAAGAAGTCGGTTAAAGTCACGAAGTCGAAGCGGAGAGGGTGAGAATCGATTATGAATGAACTTCGGTTAGGTTCTGAGAAACGATTGCGACTTTTCACAGGTCGAGGGTTCCCAGAGTTGGCCGAAGAGGTTGCCAATGAGTTAGGCGTGCCAATAACGCCGACCTCTGCCTATGACTTCGCAAATGGCGAGATATTCATTCGATTCGAAGAGAGCGTTCGCGGTTGCGACGCCTTTGTCGTTCAATCTCACACCGCTCCAGTGAATAAGCAGATCATGGAGCAGTTGATCATGGTTGATGCTCTCAAACGCGCTTCAGCAAAGCGAATCACAGTCGTTGCTCCTTTCTATGGCTATGCACGGCAAGATAAGAAGCATCGAGGTCGTGAACCGATCTCTGCTCGTTTGATGGCGGATCTATTCAAGACCGCAGGCGCCGACCGATTGATGACCGTTGATCTTCACTCATCTCAGATCCAAGGTTTCTTTGATGGACCAGTCGATCATCTCTTTGCACTTCCACTTCTTGCCGATCATGTAGGAAAACGTGTCGACCGAAAGAAACTCACGATCGTTTCGCCTGATTCAGGACGAGTCCGAGTTGCTGAGCGATGGAGTGATCTCCTCGGTGGAACCTCGGTTGCCTTCATCCATAAGACCAGAGATCCACGAGTTCCCAATGAAGCAACAACTGGCAAAGTCGTTGGAGATGTGAAAGGACAGACCTGTGTAGTCATCGATGACATGATCGACACCGCAGGAACCATCACAAAAGCTGTCGATGCATTGATCGATGAAGGTGCGGAAGAGGTGATCATCGCGGCCACACATGCGGTCTTCTCTGGTCCCGCGGCTGACCGACTACGCAACTCAAAGGTGAGCGAAGTCGTGGTAACTAATACCTTGCCAGTGGCCGAGGCAAACAAGTTCGATAAGTTGACCACGCTCTCTATCGCGCCACTCTTGGCTCGGGCTATCCGAGAAGTCTTCGAAGATGGTTCAGTGACAAGCCTCTTCGACGGACATTCCTGATCAATTTTGTCTTTCGCTTCGGTTCAGGCTAATCTCCGCTTCCGCTTTCCAAGGCGAGTGAACTCGCAATCGAAGGCAAAGGCGAGGGACTAAGAAGTCCGTAATCGACGAGAAGGAAGAAGAAAATGGCAGAAATATCGATCAAGGCAGCACTCCGCACTGAGTTCGGCAAAGGTGCTTCACGTAGAGCCCGGCGAGATGGCCTTGTCCCAGCAGTTATCTATGGTCATGGCGAGAAGCCAGTTCACATCTCACTTCCTGCCAAAGAGGTAGGAGTCGCAATCAAGACGTCCAACGTCCTCCTTGACATTGATATCGATGGAAAGGTTGAGCTGACGCTCCCTAAGTCGATCGTACGTAATCCACTCAAAGGACATCTTGAACATATCGATTTGATTCTGGTCCGCCGCGATGAGCGAGTTCGAGTCATGGTCCCGGTCCATGCCAGTGGCGATTACGATCGCGATGGAATCCTTGAGCATGTCCATAACTCAATCGAGGTGGAGTGCCTTGCAATCTCGATTCCTTCTTATCTTGATCTCGACATCACCGGACTTGTCGCAGGTGATTCGAAGACTGCTGCCGATGTCACGCTTCCTGAAGGCGTCACATTGGTCTCAACTCCCGACACTGTTGTAGTTCACCTCTCGGTTCGCGCAGCGATGGAAGAACCTGTTGCTGTCGCAGCCCCTGCAGAGGGTGAAGCAGCTCCTGCAGAGGGTGAAGCAGCGGCCGCTGGTAGTGAAGGCGAAAAGGGCGAGAAGAAGTAGTAGCTCATGTCTTCCACGACCGAAAGATGGATCGTGGTGGGGCTTGGCAATCCGGGCGAGGAATATGCACGGACTCGTCATAACGTTGGTGCAATGGTCGTTGAAGACCTTGCAAAACGCCATCACGTAACTTTCTCATCACATAGATCTGGCAATCGCATCGCCGAATTCAAACTCGGTTCGATATCAGTCACATTAGCCAGGCCCAACTCCTATATGAACACACTTGGTCCACAAGTGCGCTCGCTTCGAGACTTCTATTCGATAGAGAACTCTCATCTAATCGCGCTTCATGATGAGCTTGATATCGCCTTCTCTGCTATTCGTATCAAGTTTGCGGGGGGCGAGAACGGTCATAACGGGTTGAAATCGATGACGGCATCATTGGCAGGTCCCGAGTATCACCGAATAAGACTGGGGATCGGCAGGCCACCAGGTAGACAAGATCCAGCCGACTTTGTCTTGAAGAACTTCAATGCGACTGAGCGAGACCTCTTGCCATCATTTCTCGATCGCTCTTGTGATGCAGTCGAATCGCTGATCCAAGATGGACTTGAGCGAGCCAAATCGAACTTCAACTCCTGAATCACCCCGTATTGCGAAGACCTGCTGCAATTCCGTTTATCGTCAGCGAGAGGGCACGAGAGCTCTCTTCATCAAAGCGACTCCTAATCGACTTCAATAGGTCGATCTGCAATAGATGGATTGGGGCCAGATAAGTGTCGCGAATCTTCAAGGTCCGAGAGAGGCTCTGATGATCGGAGAGAAGCTCATCCTTGCCAAGGAGCCAGAGGATTTGTTCGCAAGTGGATTCGTACTCCACTCTTATGGTTTCGAATAAGTGGTGCAATTTGGGATCGACTAACTCCATCACATAACGCTTTGCCATGGATAGATCGGTCTTGGCCAAGGTCATCTCTACATTCGACACGAAGGTTCGGAAGAAGTGCCACTCATTGAGCATCTTTCGAAGCGTCATTTCATTCCCCGCTTCCCGAGCGGACTTCAATCCACTACCAACGCCGAACCAACCAGGCACTATCTGACGAGATTGCGTCCAACCAAAGACCCAAGGTATGGCTCGTAACGAATCAAGCGAGCGATCTGTTGACCTTCGACTTGGCCGCGAGCCGAGGAAGAGATTTCCGAGGTGATCCACCGGAGTCGATTGATAGAAGAATTCTGGAAGATCTGGATGGTCTTTGAGCGCTCGATAACTTGCAAATGCGGATTGACTGACTTGATCCATACATTCATTCCAACTGGCTAGATCGCGCTCGGATTGTCGAGCCTTGCGATTAAGCACTGTCGCTTCTAAGGCGCCGGCCACGAGGAGCTCGAGGTTCTCCCGAGCAAGTTCAGGATCTGCGTACTTGTCGCTAATCACTTCACCTTGTTCGGTCAATTTGATCTGACCATCGACGCTACCCCAAGGAAGTGCAAGCAATGCATCGTAAGTAGGTCCGCCGCCTCGCCCCACCGATCCACCTCGACCATGGAAGATTCGAAGTTTGACACCATGCTGCTGTGCGACATCGCGAAGCTGTCGCTGGGCTTTGTGTATCTCCCATTGCGATGTCGTAATTCCCGCATCCTTATTGGAGTCCGAATAGCCCAACATCACTTCCTGCACATCGTCTCGAAGTTGCACTATGCGGCGATAGTTCGGCAGCGCTAGTAATCGATCAAGAATCGAGGATGCCTCACGCAGTTCGGTGACTGTCTCAAGGAGTGGCACCAGCCCGATATCGGCGTGTGGCTTTGCCCCGGTCAGATCAATCAGGCCAACCGAAATGGCGAAACTGGCAGCGCGAACCACATCTACCTCACTTTGAGTCATCGAGATGATGTAGCTCTCGATGACATTGGCGTCAAAGGTGTCGAGCGAGTCTCTGATGGCTTGGAAAGTAGAGAGAGTCTGCTTAGCTGACTCATCTAGCTCAACGCCACTCCAATCGACTTTCCCTACCAAGAGTCGGTCAAGCTCCAGAGCATCCAACTTCTCATACTTGATGGCGCTACTGAGATGACTAAGTGCCTTGGAATGTTCTCTAATGTCCAAGGTCGCATGCGTAAGGCCAAAGCACGAGATGGTGCGAATGGCTCGCTCGAGGGCTCCACGTGCGATCAGTTCGCCACGATTTTCCATGAGTGATGCGTGCATCATGTTCAGGTCAACAAGTAACTCCTGCGTGCTCGAGTAGTCACGGCCTGGTTGATGAGGCTCAGAGTTAGCATGTCTTCGTTGCGTCAGGAGGAGTCTGTGACGGATCGCAGTCGCCTTCAATCTATAAGGTTCCTCTGCGTTGATTCGAAGGAATCGCGCTTCAAACTCCGGAATATGCTCTAAGTCCCTGGCGACGGAGTCGAGCAACTCTTGATTGACCCCAACAAGCCGTTGCGATACCGAGAGCGCTTGGCGCAACTCATCCACGGCCTCGAGCGTGACTCTTATGGCATGTCCCATTTGCAAGACGATTGCTTGTTTGCTGACATCTGCAGTGACATGCGGATTGCCATCTCGGTCGCCACCTATCCAGCTTCCAAAACGAAGTGGAGTTGCGGTCAACTCAATTTCGATACCAAGCTCTCTTAATCGTGCTACTAATAAGTCAAGTACTTGCGGGACCGTGTGACGGAAGAGATCATCAAGGTAGTAGAGAGCGTTGACGGCTTCGTCGAGAGGCTCAGGCCGACCCAGTCGGAGTTCATCGGTTTGCCAGAGCAAGTCGATGGTCTCTGCGATGCTGCTATCTCGGGTAGTACTGGGCTCTTGCTGTAGGAGATTCGAGATGGTTCGAAGCTTTGAGAGGACGGAGCGACGTGCCGCTTCAGTCGGATGTGCGGTGAAGACGGGTCGGACCTGGAATCCTTGAATCAGCGACTGGATCTGTTCAACGCGAAGTTCGCCTTGCTGTAATCGCTGGAGTATCCGTTGAAATGTGGAGTCCAACCACTGCCCAGGTGCTCGTTTCTTTCGGTGTACTTGCTCAGCGATATTTGCAAGATTGAAGTAGGTGGTGAAGGCTCGCACCAACTCCATTTTCTCGATAGTTGTAAGTTCGACAAGTTCTTCTGTTGCATCACCAGTTCGCACTTTATGACGGACGCGCTCGACGAGTTCCAGTAATCCCGCATCGCGCTGGCGCACCAAAGTCTCACCGAGGAAGTCACCGAGCATTCGCACATCACTACGGAGAGCAAGGTCGTCATCTTTTCCGTGCGAACTCATATAAACTCCTCACAGCTCCCTTGAAGGTACCCCCGGGAAACTTTCAATCGGGGCTTTTCGGCGTTGCTTCAGCGCTGAAGCGGAGTATGGAAGGAAGTCTAGATGCCCTCGGTGCTCCTTCGGCTGCTCGGAAGAAGCGAGGTGCTCAGTGACCCTAAGTGCACCGAGGTCGTGGTGCATCCATCTGCTCTATCCCTTGCCATCGCATCACGGGCAACGGAGCGATTCTTATTGGTAATCACCCACTCCTCGCGCGCTGAGAACGAGATTGCCACTTATCTTCGTTCGCTCATGGGCGAGGAGAAGGTGGCGCAGTTCCCTGCTTGGGAGACACTGCCCCACGAGCGACTGAGTCCACAGAGCGACACTGTGGCTAAGCGAATCAAGACGCTACATCTTCTTTTGGAGATGAGACGGGGTCGCGAGAGCAAACTTCGAGTTGTCGTCACTCAAGTACGCTCCTTGCTACAACCGGTAATCGCGTCCGAGAAGTTCAACTCGCTCATGATTGAGCAAGGTGCGATCAAGAGCCAACAAGAGATAATTGAGAATCTGGTTGCGATGGCATATCGCCGTGTAGATCTGGTCGAACGTCGTGGTGATTTCGCCGTTCGTGGTGGCCTGATCGACGTCTTTCCTACCGATGGCGAGCACCCAGTTCGAATCGATCTCTTTGGTGATGAAGTCGAGGAGATCAGGTTCTTCTCTATCTCAGATCAAAGATCGATGAAAGACGTTCAAGCGAGCGTAGAACTCTTGCCGGCGAGAGAGCTCTTGATTACTCCCGAGGTCAAGCAGCGGGCTCTAGCGATTGCCGATCGTTTCGTCGAAGTACAAGAGATGGCATCCAAGATCGCAGCCGGTTCTTATGTTGATGGAATGGAATCGATCTCTTCACTCCTCGCCGATCGATTGGTTCCACTTTATGAGTTGCTGCCACCATCGAGTGAATCCATCCTCGTCGAAAGCGCTCGCATTCGAAGTCGAGCTCTCGACCTCAAAGAGACCGATGAAGAGTTCTTGGAAGCGGCATGGTCAAGCGCGGCCAATGGAGGAGAGACACCGCTTGACCTACGAGAGGTGCTGCGTGGCTCGAGCTTTCTCGACTTGGAAGAGGTCTTGGAGTCCATGCAGAATCACGGAATCTCAGCTCGCAAGTTCGATAGTTATGCCTCACAGACTTCAAGGCCAGCTTGGATGATCAGCGGAGTCGAGAACTACAAAGGCAACGTCGATCTAGTAGTAAAGGATCTCAAGTCATGGATTGATAGGGGATTTCTTGTCTTCCTTGGAGCAAGCGGTGGCGGACTACTGAAGCGTTATGACGAGATGCTCTCTGAGCATCTGGCAACTACTTTCATAACCAATGGGGATCAGGCACCTGCGCAAGGTCTGGTCCACCTAGTCAAGACACCGCTTCGACATGGCTTCATCGCCGAGGATGCCAAGGTCGTATTCCTGACCGATCGGGACATAACAGGGAGAGGAACGAGTGATTCGACTCTTGTAGATACCTCTCGCCTGCCGTCACGGCGACGGAAAGAGATCGACCCGCTCTCATTGAAGCGAGGCGACTTCGTCGTCCACGAACAGCATGGAATAGGCAGATTCATCGAATTGACCACGCGCTCCGTAGCAGGGGCAGAGCGTGAATACCTCGTGATCGAGTACGCACCGGCACGTAAGGGTCTTGCTGGTGATCGAATCTTCGTTCCGTCAGATTCCCTCGATGCGATATCGAAATACATCGGGGGCGAGTCACCGTCTGTTCATCGCATCGGCGGTAGCGACTGGATCAAGAGCAAAGCGAGGGCGAAGAAAGCGATACGCGATATCGCCAAGGAATTGATCAAGGTTTATGCAGCTCGTGTCAGTATGCCCGGGTTCGCGTTTGCGCCTGACACGAATTGGCAACGTGAACTTGAAGATGCCTTTCCCTATGTAGAGACGCCAGACCAGATCTCAACGATAGAAGATGTCAAACGAGATATGGAGTCTGATCGACCGATGGATCGTCTGGTCTGTGGCGATGTTGGCTATGGAAAGACTGAGATTGCAGTTCGTGCAGCATTCAAGGCAGTGCAAGACGGAAAACAGGTTGGCATCTTGGTACCGACCACATTGTTGGTGCAACAACACTTCGTAACCTTCACTTCTCGATACGCAGGTTTCCCCGTTCGCGTGGCAGCGCTATCGAGATTCAATTCACCGACAGAGTCAAAGGAAGTGCTTCGAGGGCTTTCAAATGGCAGCGTTGATGTAGTGATAGGCACGCATCGTTTGCTCTCGAAAGATGTGGTCTTCAAGGACCTTGGTCTGGTAGTGATTGACGAAGAGCAGAGATTCGGAGTCGAACATAAGGAAGCTTTGAAACACCTAAGGGCTTCGATTGATGTGCTGGCTATGAGTGCCACCCCCATTCCTCGAACGCTTGAGATGGCCATCACTGGTATCCGAGAGATGTCTACGATCACGACGCCACCCGAGGAGCGACACCCGATTCTCACTTTCGTCGGTCCCTATGATCCGAAACAGGTGACTGCGGCAATACATCGAGAACTGCTTCGAGATGGTCAAGTCTTCTACCTTCACAATCGAGTCGAAAGCATCGATGAGGTTGCGGCGCGTCTTCGCCGATTGGTGCCAGAAGCTCGAATCGCTGTCGCTCATGGACAGATGAGTGAAGTGGCTTTGGAACAAGTTGTTCTCGCTTTCTGGAATCGTGAGTTCGATGTGCTGGTCTCCACTACAATCATCGAGAATGGGATAGACGTGGCGAATGCCAACACCTTGATTGTCGACCGCGCCGATCTCTTCGGGCTCTCGCAGTTGCATCAACTTCGGGGACGCGTTGGACGTAGTCGTGAGCGCGCATATGCCTACTTTCTCTATGACGGAAATCGACCTTTGAGTGAACTGGCTCATGATCGGCTTACGACTATCGCAACGAATACCGACCTCGGTTCGGGGATGCAGGTCGCCCTCAAAGATTTAGAGATCCGCGGCGCTGGAAATCTCCTAGGCGGCGAACAATCAGGTCATATCGCAGATGTCGGCTTTGATCTCTACATGAGGATGGTCGGTGAGACGGTCGAAGAGATGAAGATCGCACTGGGTTCGAAGATGAGAAACGAGCCGATCCATCGAGAATGCAAAGTTGAGATACCAGTCACCGCACACCTTCCCGATGATTATGTGACAGCTGATCGACTTCGCCTTGATATATATCGCCGTCTAGCTAATTCGAATAAGGATGAAGAGATCGACGAGATTGCAGGCGAGTTGAAAGATCGTTTTGGTGAGTTGCCAGTGCAGGCGATGCGATTACTTCGAGTTGCCCGAGTGAGAAATCGAGTTCGTGAGCTTGGTATCACAGAAGTGCTCTGGCAGACGCATCACGTCAAACTCTCATCCATCACTCTTGCTGAATCGAAAGAGTTGCGAATCAAGCGACTTTATTCTGGTTCGATCTATAAGCCACAGAGCCAGGTCCTGCTTGTGACCCATAACCTTGATGGTTGGCTTGCCACGATGAGTGCGCCACGTAGCGCATCGGCTAAGGTTGCCCACGTTGATGCGGGAGAGAATCAAGATCGCGAGTTAGTGATACTCGAGTGGCTTGAGAATCTCTTGCAGTCGTTCTCTCAATGAACCTCTAGATCCGAAGGGTTGCGATGAAACTGAGATTGAGGACATTCGCTGGTCTATCCCTATCCCTACTTCTGCTCCTCACTGGGTGCGCAAAGATGGATGCAGCGGCAGTCATCGGAGATTCAGAGATCACTCTTGAGACGATACAGACGAGCATTACTTCAGTACTGGAGGAACGAAAACTTGTTGACACAAGCTCGATGGACTTGGCCACTGGTGATTACTTAACTCGGACCCAAGCCCAGTTCCATATCTCCGTGGTCTTGCTCCAGAAAATTGCTGATGAATACGGTATTGATATAGCGAATACCGATATCGAACTGGAATATCAGCGAGTAGTTCAGCAGGTCGGCGGCGAAGAGGGTCTGCCAATGGCGCTGGCTGGCGCATCAATCGCCAAGGATGATTTCAGGACTTACATCAAGACTGCGCTCATCTATCAAAGGCTTGCTGAAGCGCTGGTCGCACAAGGAATTCCTCAAGAGCAGGTGGGCTCGGCTCAGCAATCGCTGATCGTTGCAAAAGCTGAGGAGTTAGGTGTTGTGCTCAATCCGCGCTTTGGTATCTGGGATAAAGAGAACGCCACCATCCAACCTGGTGGCGATAGCAACGGCGCTGTAGAGAACGAAGAGTAATTAGTTCCTCTGATGAGCGAAGATGTGAAGGCACTTGATCATCTTCGCCAAGTAATGGATCGCCTTCGATCACCGGGTGGGTGCCCGTGGGATGGCGAGCAGAGCCACTCTTCGTTGCTCACCTATCTCCTAGAAGAGTCATATGAGTTCATCGATGCCGTCGAACGTGACGATCGCGATGCCATGGTCGAGGAACTTGGCGACCTCTTGCTCCAGGTCTTTTTCCATGCCCGAATTGGCCAAGAGCGAAGTGATCGACCATTTGATGTCGACGAGGTTGCAAACCAGGTCGCTACAAAACTGATCACACGCCATCCGCACGTCTTTGGTGACCTCAAGGTCGATTCATCTGGCGAGGTAGTGGCCAATTGGGAGCGAATCAAGAACGAGGAGAAGAAGCGAACCGACATTTTCGATGGCGTCCCCCTGGGCCAACCTGCACTCTCACTTGCGGCCAAGGTTCTGCTCCGCGCACGAAAGAATGGTCGAGAGTTACCAGAGAAGGTCAGCGACGAGCTTGCTGCTTCGCAAGCTTTGAACAAGGACGAATTGGGGGATGCGCTCTTTCGACTCATCTCGCTCGGGGTATCGAGAGGCCTTGATCCTGAAGATGCACTTCGAACTGCAACGAAGCGCTATATGGATACGGTGGATCGAAGTATTTGATTCACCTTTGATGTAAGAATCACTGAGATAAGATTCGCATCTTGGCTTGATCTATAGAGATATGGAATATCTGCGGGGGATTTGATGGCATCGATAGTTTCATTGATTTCACGCGAAATCCTGGATTCGCGGGGAAACCCCACGGTAGAGGTAGAAGTAACTTTAAGCGATGGTTCTTCAGCTCGCGCTGCTGTCCCAAGCGGTGCATCAACCGGAGCCTTTGAAGCGGCGGAACTTCGTGATGGAGGTTCGCGCTATCTGGGCAAGGGCGTCTTGAACGCAGTCTCCAACGTCGTCAAGGAGATCGCACCCGCCATCATGGGTCTTGATGCCAAGAATCAACGAGAGATCGATGAAGTGATGATCAGAGTTGATGGGAGCGAGAACAAATCTCGTCTCGGTGCCAATGCGATACTCGGCGCTTCGCTCGCTGTTGCACGCGCCGCAGCCAGAAGTGAGAATCTTTCGTTCTACAAGTTCATAGGTGGCGCCAAGGCCTCAACCCTTCCGGTTCCGATGATGAACATCCTCAATGGCGGGGCACATGCAGATACAAATGTTGATATCCAAGAGTTCATGATTGCGCCGATTGGCGCAAGAAATTTCTCGGAGGCGTTGCGCTCTGGGGCAGAGATCTACCATCAACTCAAGGCCGTGCTGAAGAAGTGTGGACTTGCCACATCGATAGGCGATGAGGGGGGCTTTGCGCCGAACCTAGATAGTAATCGCGCCGCGCTTGATCTGATTCTGGAGGCAATCGAGAAGGCGGGTTATCGCGCAGGTCGAGATGTAGCGCTCGCTCTCGATGTTGCCGCGACTGAGTTCTACAAGGATGGAAGATACGAATTTGAAGGCAAGAGGTTGAGTGCAGCGGAGATGATCGACTATTACCAAGGCTTGGTCGATAGCTATCCACTCATCTCTATTGAGGATCCACTCGCTGAGGATGATTGGAGCGGTTGGAAGGATATGACGGTGCGTCTAGGCGATCGAGTGCAGCTCGTTGGTGATGACCTCTTCGTCACCAATCCCAAGCGACTGAGTAAGGGAATCGAGAGTGGAACTGCCAATGCGATGCTAGTCAAGGTCAATCAGATTGGTACTTTGACTGAGACTCTCGATGCAGTCACCATGGCGCATCAAGCGAATTTCCGAACCATGATGAGTCATCGAAGTGGCGAGACTGAAGACACCACGATTGCTGATCTTGCCGTCGGTCTTGAGTGTGGTCAGATAAAGACTGGTGCGCCGGCGCGAAGTGAGCGAGTGGCAAAGTACAACCAGTTGCTCAGGATCGAATCTGAACTTGGCGATAGAGCGATCTACGCAGGTAAGGCTGCATTCCCACGATTCCAAGGATGACCAAACGAAGTCGTCAGGAGCGAGTTGAATCCGGGCGAACTCTTATCTTCTT
>VGAI01000031.1 GCA_016870815.1 Actinomycetota bacterium | reverse complement strand
CAGGAGATGGCATTCCATCGCTTCGCCACACCCGGTCTTTACCGGACGAGAGCTTTTCAACATATGCGCTAACACCACTTATTGAAATCTTCTTCTCTTCTGTTAACGACCACCGTCCCACTTCAGACCCTGAGGATTGAGCTAGATTCGAAGCACAAAAGAGTGCTACCAAAGCAAGGAGAAGATGCACGTTGGCAGGTGTTCGACGTCTCATATTTACGGAATCCATCTCTCGGGTTGAGGCTGAGGACAAGATATTAGCATCTGCGTTCTGGAACGAATGCAACTCCCCAGGACGCGTAGCAAAAAAAATCTACTCGTCATGAGGCAACTAAGTACTGATGTTGGTGAGGTCGGCAGTTCGATCCCGTCCCCAGCCACCAAACACTCCTCTACTTATTTCTCTAATCTCCTAGCCAGAATCGAAGACTGTCGGCCACTTGTCGAGACCAAGAACGTTCATTGTGACTGGCTCCTCGATAAATGCGCGATGTGAAGTTATCGCCTTTGTAGCCCCGTTCTCTCAATAGTTGGTCAGCTAAGTCTTGGGTCTTTTCATATTGGGCATCAAGTTTTTTCGTTCCACGGCTCATCCAGATCCGATTCACCCCGGATTCGGGAAGCCAATGGATCATCCTGTGTACTAGGGGATCTCCTACAAGAATCCAATGCGGGGAAAATGCAAGACCAACTCCATATCTCTCCGGCTTACGACCCACTTCATAAAGTGTGGAGATCGCTCCCATACTCGAACCGAGGAGAGCGCGATTGGCTACGGGGAAGCTCGTTGCTTCTGGAGCAAGAGCTGGAACTATGTTTTCATAAATCTCATCGAGATAGAGATTTCCGCGAAGTTGATCCAGCGTTATATCTGTTGTGACATTTCTTGTTGGGCGCATTCCCTCTTTGAAGAAATCCTCTGGAGCAAGATCCAAGACACGTCCATCTGGATTCTGGCGACTCCCAGAATGAAAGACGGCAACAACAGTCGGGGTGGGAATGCCGTGCTGGCGAAAGATTCGACTTGCCGTTTGAGCTATCCGCCAAGTAAATCCATTGGTTGCGGTTCTGCGGTCGAAGATGTTCTGGCCGTCATGGGTCACTAAGAGATGCGTGCTTCTCGAGGGACGCCAGAGATCAACTCTTCGGCCATCAAAATCAAAACGATGGATGGGTTCTCGAACGCCACGGATTGAGTAGGACTTGACTCGATTCATACCGCGCGAGTTTAGGTTAGGCCTTCTTGAAACCTTTCGGACAGACGGGCTTAACGCCGGTTACCTTTCGAGTCTTCTTTCCATTTGTGCAAGTAATGGTCTTGCTCTTGGATTCTTTGACTCCGCCACCCGCAAGAGACATGTTGTTGGTACCGCTTCCTGCGCCGGCATTGTTATTGGTACCGGTTACAGCGCCAACAGAGTTGTTTGTTCCGGATACAGCGCCCTTCGAGTTGTACTCAGGATTGAGCGAGATATCCACTGATGGATCTGGGAATTCGAATCCTGATACAGAGATAATGATGTGTTCCTTCTTCACCGCGACATTCTTGGTCGCACCCGAGGATCCGCCAGAGCCAGTTCGAATTGATACAACAAGGGCAGAGGCAGCCTCTTGTGGCTTATCGAGACCCCAGAGAGCTTTCGCATCAGCAAATGGAATCGATGCGTAATAGAAGCCAGTATTGATCTCTTTGCCATCTGGTGAGAGCTTCGGACCGGATGCTTTGTAACTGAAAGTCTTGGTTGCCGTAACCCAAGTAGGTGTAGAGAGCTTGCAGATTCCATTTGATCCCACATAGAGACGTCCGGTGGACCCTTCAATCCCATAGCCTTTATCATCATTCTTTGGGACGAAAATCGTGTTGAACTGACTGACAAGCGCCGCCGCGACTCCCACATCGCCTGAGCAGTCTCGTGAAGACTTGGCGAGGGGAACCTTTACTGGATAACCAGTGAACTCGATTGTGTTGTACCCAGACGCTTGGGCGAAAACCACTGTCCCATCTGTACCAACGCCAAAAGTCACACCAGGTTCAAAATTTGCCACGCGGAGTTTGATGGTGATTGCGACGTCAGGATTGAGATTGACTGAGTAATTTGCCGCTGTTGCTGAATTCGCCGCCTTAACCGCACTTCCTGGAGAGAGCGTTGGTTTAGCGTCAGCAAAAATCCATGGCGCAAACGGGTTAGCTTGCTTGACATCAAGGAAGAGTCCATCGTAATTCTCGCCATCAAATGCGCCTTGTGCAGTCCATCGACCTGCAAGGTCGCGGCCAGCGACAACTCCATCAGTTTTTGAAGCAGCAGGACCCGCTCCACCGGTTGCAACCCATTGCAAGGCAAGCGCCGCAAGGCCAACTGGCTGGACGGAGACCGACTCGATGCAGTAGTTATTCGCTGCATTTACCGAACACGGAGCAAAAGGATCTGTAGGAAGTGTCACCGCACTATATGCCGCGGGAGTCGGGACAAAGAGAAGAGCCGCCAATAACGATATCGAGGCAGAGATCCAACCTGCCTGCTTTCTTATCTCTCTTCTCATTCTCTCTCCTATCGCTAGCCGAGCAAGTTGTTGCTCAACCTTCTTGTGATCAGACCTTCTTGAATCCAGATGGACACTTCGGTTTGACCGCGGTGACCTTCTTAATCTTGCCACTCTTCGAGCAAGTTATCGTCGTCTTCTTAGAACTTAGTGTGACCTTTGAAGTAGCAGCGGCCCGAGTCGCTACGGGGGAAGGCGTCGGTGTGGGCGTAGCGCTAGCGGTGGGCGACGGGGTTGGGGTGGGTGTCGGGGTCACAACTGGTACTGGATCCTGCTTCAACTTGATTCGCACTGTTGGCTCTGAATAGGTGAAGCCATTTGCTGACATGAAGAGGAAGCCGTTCTTCTCGCCAATCACTGTTGTGGCGACCTTACTCGTGCCATCGCTTCCAAGAATCTCGATCTCCGCCTTAACTGGAGCATCAGAGAATTTGTAGATGCACCTAGCTACCTTGGAATCCAGGAGTAGGTCGTAGCTACCGATGTTGTCCTCACCTTTTTCATTGACATGGGGCGAGAGAACTTTGTAATCCAGGGAAGACGAGTCTGCGTTATATGTTGGTGGGCCAGCGCTATAAATCATGGAATTCGTTGTAACGATTCCCGATACTGCTGTCGAATTAGAGGAGCACGATTGAATCGTGTCAGCCGATGACCCTTCATTCCAGAAATCAAGAGTCCGAACGCTCCAATATTCTCCGGTTCCCGAGGACTTGTCTTTGACTACAGGTAGAAAGAGTTTGGTGAGATCGAAAGCGAAAGCACCAGAATTACCAGGCATCATGAACCCGCCACCAGTACTACCGCAATCTCCCAGTGAGTTACAACTGAATTTGGCATCTACAAAGTCCACTAACTCCTTGCCCCACTGACTCGAAGGGACCTGCTCTCTTATATAGGGGACCTTCACAGGTGTTGCTTCAATGTTGTAGTCATAACGTGGACCGGATCTTGTGATAGAAATTTCTGGTCTATAGATTCGGCCATGGAACCAACCAGAAAGTTCATTCGGTAAAGAAACAGTCATTCCAAAGCGATAGCCAGAAGGAAATGTCGTTCTTTCAAAGCAGAGTCCTGTCTCGGTCATCACACACTTATAGTCTGGACGGCCGTTTGAACCAATAGAGTCTGCACCTCTTATTTGGAAGTTAGTAGTGCCAGGTTTGAACTCAAACTTGTTCGGTTGATAATCTCCCGAGACTTCACGAACTGCAGCTATCCCAAATTCAACGCGTGCATAACCAGCAGTTGCAGGTCTCGACCCTGAAGGCGCAGGAACAAATCCCCTGCCATCGACTCCCGCTTGCACGGCGTACGTTGTAGTCCCACCACCGTGCGATAAGCCTTCAAAATTCCACAACCCACCCGTACCGACACCCGCGACTAAACGTCGTGAGAGATCCTCTTTCAAATCCATCGAGGGATTAGCCGCGACCGAGCGTACAAATTTTGCGGTGATCTTTTTTCCATTCGTGGCGATCGCGTATACATCTTTAATACAGGCAAGGGTTGCTTCTACTCCACATGGAAGAAGAAATGCCCGAACAATGAGAAATTTGTCAAGGCAGTCAGGATCGAGTACAGACTCGCACCAGAGCCATGTTTCGCGTGCTTCATCAATCTCGGTAGTTAGATAAGTAAAACTAGTTTGTAACGTATCGCCTTCAGTGACTGAATAGCCAATGATTCTTGAACTTGGGGACTGGGCTTGCGCCACGGTGCTCGAAGCGACCAGCAAAAGGCTGAGTGAGAGAAGTACTACCTTGAGTTTCATACCTTTTTATATCCCTTCGGACACTTTGGATTCACTGCCACAACTCTCTTAGAAGTAGACCCTTTTACGCAAGTGATTGTCTTTTTCTTGGCGACACCTGAGGCCACCGACGCTGGTTTCGACGTCGATGATGAGGCGCCTGGCGAAGGGGAAGGTGTCGGCGTCGGGGCGACTGCCGCTACCTTTTCCTGCGTCAACCTCACTTTTACTGTAGGTGATGAATAGGTAAAACCCTTGGCTGAAAGTGTGAGCCATCCACTCTTTTCACTTACCACGGTTGTCGCCTTCTGGCCTTCCCCACCATCGGCATAGACAACGCTCAAAGTCGCTTGGACTGGGGCATTAGTGAATGAATAGAGACAGCGTGCTACGTCAGAACGAATCGCTAGATCGTAAGTGCCAATCTGCAACTTACCCTGCGAATCAAGATGTGGCGATGCGACTCTGTAGTTGAGTTCGACGCCATCAAAATACGGGGGGCCTGCGATGTAGGCATTGGAATTTGTAGTTACTATCCCTGCTATTCCTCCAGTTGAGAGGCATTTTTCATATTGTGCGTATTCGCGAACAGTTCGGAATGACCAGGTAGAGCGATTTGCGTAGGCACGATCCTCAGCAAGTTTCACCCAGATCAGATATCTATCAAAGTAGTCGCTTAAATCAAAGGATGGATTACGCTCATCAAGTACTGCTTGCTCTGCTCTGGACTTCGTACTACATCCGAAATAACAAGTTCCGGCGAATTCGAAACCTCGACTCTCGAATTCCTTATCTAGAGAATCATTGAGCGCTTTGGGCAGATCAGAATTCTTCTTCCAGAGTCCAACGACCGGTACCGAGATTGGCGCTCCTGAAATAGAAACACTGTTCTGTCCATCGGCGAGTTTTTCAGAACTTATCACTGGGTCTGTCAGGCGACCGTAAAACCATCCAACGAGATTAAGCCCGGTCTTTAACTTGACCCGAAATTTACTTTCCTCAGGGAATGGCCAGCGGATCACACAGGACGATTCACTCGTCTTGATGAAACATTCATCAGAAATGGCGTTGGCTCGAGAGACTGGAAAGATTCCCACGTCAAGACTTTGAACTCGCCTTCCTTTTGCAACTATCTCGCCAGTGACCTTTGGAATTAAGAGGAATTCATCGCCACCAGCATGCTTGACCCCCGCAAAACGCCACAACGAAGGAAGGCCACTGTCCGGGATGCCGCGAGTCGTATCTCCTTTAAAGGCAGTCATGTATTCGTTCGGGGCGGATCGGAAGAAATACGGTGTGACTTCGTCAATATAAGTTGCTTGGATAAAGTCTCCACCTTTAATGCTCATCGCAAATTCTTCTACACAGTCGCGGAGTCGATTGACCGAACACTTTGGTAGTGGAGTTTCAAAAGCCAACTTCTCTTCACTTTTACAAGGTTCGATATCGACGGAGGTACAAGTGACGGGTTTTCTTTCTGAGTGCTTATCCGAAGTGCCTGTCCAAGCTTCTAAGAAAGTAAAGGCGCGTTGTAGTGAAGCTTGATCGTCGTAGTAGACACCGGAGTATCCACCGACGTCAGAGACTGGTGGTCTAGGGGCATTGAGTTGTTCCTCTGGCTTTGTTGTTGAAAAGGCTGCACCATGTGATAACACGAGAATAGTTATGGCAATCAGGCTGATTATTCTCTTTATCATGCTTGTCTAAAACCCTTCGGACACTTCGGGCTCACACCAGACACTTTCTTCTTAATCGCGCCTTTCAAGCAGAAAATAGTTTTCTTTGTTTTTCCTACAACTTTTGTGGCCGATGGCTGCGCCAAGGGGGTCGTTGCTTCGGCCGAGACGCTCGGCGAAGGAGTGGGGGAAGGTGTTGTGGCGGTGGTAGAAATGACAGCATTATCTTTCGCTAGTTTCACTTTGATTGTTGGTGAGGAGTAAGTGAAGCCATATGTCCCAAGATTGAGCCAGCCATCTTTCTCGCTAAGGACTGATGCAACCACTCGACTTCCGCTGTCAGATGCAAGAATTTCTACTGTCGCTTTCACATTACTCGCGTCTAGGTTATAGATGCACCGAGCTACTTTGGAGTCAACGACGAGGTCATAAGTGCCCAGGAACTCTTTGCGATTTGTGTCATAGTGTGGAGCAGCAACACGATAGTTGAGGGCGCCTTCCTTCTCATCATATTCGGGAACAGCGCCCAAGTAAGAGGTGGCATTGGTCGCTACTATCCCAGAAACACTTGGATTATCTAGAACGCACTTACTCGCACTTCCAAGTTTCTTCAGCGATTCTTCCAAGCTTCTGTTTTCAACTGAGGCAAACATCCAAACTGAGGGCGTAGCACTAGCTTGATCATTAAAGAGCTCTAGATACTTCTCTAGTCGCGTCAGTGGTAGAAGATTGTCGAGCGGATAGAACCCTTGTATTCGTCTTGCCGTTCCATTATCTGGAGTGCCGATGGTCCCGTAGGGGTGCTTCAGGAACTCATCCCATATGGATTTGGAGACTCCTGACTCGTCAAAGTATCCGCCGATGACAGGAATAGTGATTGGCTCGCCTCGAACATCGATCACTTGATCTCCGCTCTCACTCTTTATCTCAACCTTTGGTGCTTTGAAGCGGCCGTGGATCCAGCCGACGACAGGCTTAACCAGTCGGATTTTCATTCCTACTGATACACCCGCTGGCATGGGTTGGCGTTGGTAGCAGATATCAGTGGCTACTGCTGCGCAATCATCTGGCGACTGCCAACCAAATCCACCATTCCAATAGATATTCTGATTGTCAGATATAACAAGCGCGGTGTCCATCCAGGTCACTTCACTTGAAAAGCCTTCAGAGCGCTTGCGGCCTGGGCGAGCAATCTCAGTTACCGCATTTATAGTCCCACTCAAGCGATCAATAAAGAGGTCACTCTTCTTCGGCCGATATGAGCCACTAACAATTGCCGAGACTGCCAACTGCGTTGTCCCAGTACCGGTAAGTCCAGAAACTTCCCAGATTGATTCGGGCCGAGAACTTGGTACTCGATCAACGCCCCCACCATTCCACGAATGCTTCGACTCTTCTGTTGCAAATTTCTTAAACGTTGCCTCAGTCTTCGAACCTTTAGCATCAATGAGATAGAGCTCAACGACACAGTTGGTTGTAAAGCCGGCAACGCAAGGTGGCAGATTTGCATTGAAAGAGAATTTGACTGCGGTCGCACAATCCGGGTCAAGGAGCGAATCACAGAGCTCGCTGTAGACCTTGCCATCACGAGTTACTCCGCCATATAGACCTATGGAGTTGTCGTAGAGTTCACGGTCATCGTAGAAGATTCCGATCTGGCCATTCTTTGTAGGAGTTGGAGATTTCCAATGCTCCTGCACCGTCGTCGCACTTGACGTGGATGTGAAGAGTAGCGAGAAAAAGAGGAGCGCTACGAAGACAATGGGCGATGACTGACGATCCCTACAGGTCACAAACACCCCATCGCAGTCTGTTCGAAACTGAATTTGGCAGTCATTTTCACGTGCATGACAGCGATGGTGGGGCCTTCACACTTGTTACGGTGCGAAGGCCCTCCATCCCCTGTCCCTAAGTAGGAGATAAGCCGTACCTAGCTATACCTGCTTGTAACCGGCTGGGCACTTAGGTGCAGTGCCAGTTACCTTCTTGGTCGTCTTACCCATCTTGCAGGTAATGGTCTTCTTCGCAGAAGACTTGCCAGAAGTTGGCTTGTAGTTCGGCTTCATCTTGATGGTCAACTTCGGACGCGAATACTCGAACCCGGAGACATCGATGATGATCTTGCCGCCCTTGACTGCGATGACACTCAACGCACCAGATGATCCACCGGCTTCGGTGGTCACTGTTACCTGAAGTGCAGTAGCGGCATCCTTTGGATTGGTCAGACCCCAGAGGAGTTCTGCATCCTTAACTGGAATGACCGCCTTATAGAAGCCCTTGTTGACGGTGACGCCATCTGGACCGAAGTGCGGTGCAGCTGCGTTCCACTCGAAGGACTTCGTTTCAGCTTTCCATGTTGGTGTTGAGAGCGAGCAGACACCATTGGATCCGACATAGAGATCACCAGATAGACCATCAACACCGAAACCTGCATTGTCGTTATTGACGACAACAAGTGTCTGGAGTTGACGTACTAGTGCCTTTGCCACACCCGTCTCACCGACGCAGTCAGCAGTGCTCTTGAAGAGTGGAACTGAAACTGGTTGGCCAGTAAGTGTCATGTAGGAGTAGCCCTCTTGCTCGCTGTAATCGATGGTGATGTCGACTCCCACTGCAACGGTTACGCCTGGGATCACATTTGTCTGTGTCTGCGGTGAACCTACGCGGATCTTTGCCGTTACGACAACATCAGGGTCAAGACCAATCGCATAACCCTTGTTGCCTATCTGACCAGCAAGGTTTACTCGATTCGACACATCCGACAGTGTTGGAAGGACATCGACGAAGAAGTGGTTGGTGAACTCGTTAAAGGACTTGGTTTCAACATAGATTCCGTCATAACCGAGGCTTCCTAGATTGAGAGCATCCCAACGTGGATTCGTCCATCGTCCCGGCAGCGCGCGGGCTGACTCTGCCAATGGTGCGACAGTAGTAGCGGTATCCGGGGCGAGTGGAGCGGCAGCAACTGCCGTTGAGGTATCAGTTGATCCGGTGGATGCCGCAGTTGGGGATGGAGCCGGCGCGGGCACTGTTGCCGTTGTCCCGGCAAGCGCCCAGCCATTGGTCAGTGCATTAGCTGCAATCCATGGGGGAATCACGTAAGGCTCCGTGGCGCTCCAAGAATCGGATGCTGCCGTGTATGTGGCCCCGATTGTTGGGCGTTGTTGCAACTCAGAGATCTTGGCAAGATCGATGCGCTGCTCAGCCTTCATATCTGCTATTTTCTTGGCAACCTCTGCAACTGTCTTGAAGTTCCAAATCATTTGAACTTGATTATCAAGAACAATTCCGAGTGATCCCGCGAAACAGGCTCCGTAGGTAGACTTTGGAGAGGTGTTAGTTGCTCGATCGAAGCACTGCATCTCTTGGTTATAAAAATCCAACGGTTTTGTGGTATCCCACACTTTCGTCGTAGCGTCGTACTTCGCGCCTTGCTCTGGGTGGTTTGCTGTCTTCCAAAGAGGCGAGAGATCAACGAATTGCACATTGGGAGAGACGAGCACGTCACGTTGGTATTGAGAGAGCCACCAGTTGTTGCTAACAACTTTGCCACCACGAAGTGTGGCAATCGGGGCAAAGAAGTCCTTTGGAGTAGTCTCCTGAGGAACCGCTTGGCCGGAAGCTACATATGTCAACGGAATGGGGGCACCACCCGCGACGCTGACTGAGACTGACTGGACGCAATAGATCGCAGTCGGTACAGCAGAACATGCTGGCATCGCAGTACGAGGCAGGCGAAGCGCAGCATTTGTTGGTGCTGACGCGACGACCACAAGGCCTGCGACAAGGGCGATTCCCGAAAGTATCGCCGTAAGTTTCTTCTTCACTATTTCCTCCTTGAAGTCTCAAGAGTCGAAAGGTCGAATCCTGAGGTCGAGAACAGGGTCAGGGATGTCCCCCAACAACTGGGACACCGCACTGGGAGGCCCAATTTATGCGCACACTGTCCGTTTTGTAAGGGTTTTTCTACCAAGAAAACGGTTAACACTCGCAAATTTGTGCGGAAAATCGGGCCAGACTCCGTAAAAGGCCAGTTGGGCAGGCTAAAGCGAGGTCAAGAACCAGTTCCATTGCCAGGTGGCATCGCGCCTGACCGAGAGCTCCCGAAACTCAGGGAAAGTGAAAATCAGGATGGCGGTGTCATCAGGAATCACCGTGACCGGCCTGGTCACAGACGAGAGCGGGTTGTGGTCGATGAAGACTGAGATCGATGGCGCAATCGTGATGATGTCACTCGTTTGATTGCGTAGTGAAAGCACCCATTGCGTAGGACATTGGCTTGAACCGCACCTCTCCCATGTGACCTTCAAACCTTGTGCCGTGAGTCCACCTAGGGTGTCACCGATGCCCGCGGCCTTACTGATTGCAGCGTAGTCGCCAACGCTCTGTTCCCAAGTGATCGGATAATCCGAGATAAGTCCAAGTAGCGCCTCGGTATCAATTGCATCATCATCGGTTGAGCCGGTCGCTCCCGTATCTATCGCAATCTCTTGTGGTGCGCTCTCGCGTGACATCAGCGCATAGCCTGCAACCGAAATTCCCAAGAGCGAAGTGATTGTTAATAACGAGATCAGTACCCGTCGAATTCTTCTTCTTCTCACTCGCGCAAAGACCATGGTAGTGAGATCACGATTCTCCAGAACGCCGAGTGCCATCCATTGCAACTCTCGTTTGATTAATGGGTCAACTTCGCTCATTTACTCCACCACCTCTCCCAATACAACTCCACCGATCTCATCCTTATTCTGCGAAGGTGTCGCTGGGAGTGATTTCTTCAGAGATTTCTCAAGTTCAGGAACAAGGTCAATATAGGCAGCCACCGCTGCCTTTCCGCGAGCTAGATGCGAGGCAGCCGTTCCAAGTGGGATCTGCAAGATCTCAGCAACCTCACGAAGAACCATCCCATGTTCATAAATTAAGACGAGCACAGCACGCTGTTGGGCCGAGAGCGACTTAAGCGCTGCCTGTACCAGCAGGCGCTGAGTCACGTCATCAGATTGATCTGCTATCTCCCTGATGTTCTCCGCCAGTTCCCAGGAAGTTTCTTTCTCTTCTTGCTTTCGAAGCCACTTTCGCCGCATATCGGCATGTTTACTCACCATTACTCGCATGAGATATGCCTCAGGATTGGAATGTTTCTTGATTTTTGCCCAACGCATACAGACATCAGCAAGTGCCTCTTGCAATACGTCTTCAGCATTCTGGGTGTCAAAGCAGATGACCTTTGCAGCACGTAGCAAGGCGCCTTGACGCTCTTGAAGCCAAGTCGCAAATTCGACTTGGTCACTTCGCTTCACAGATCACCCCGCGCTCATCCACGAAATTCCATCAAGGACTCTCATGCGAGAGCCAAGAGAGTTGAGGTGAGAAGGTTAACCCGACTCGGGTTAGTTGAGGTAGTCCTCGCGCCGCGACCACATAATCAAGACCCAGAGCGAACAGACCAGCGTCATCAAGAGCGCTGGAAAGTAGATTATTTTGTCTATCAAAATTCCTATCGGTGGCGACCCTGGATAGATACCCCTTAGTGAGATCAGCGAAAAGGTAAGGGCTGCGCTCCACGTCAAAGAAGAAAGCGTCGGCGGTCGCTTATGCATAGCCACCATGTAGGTCATGGTTCCTACTGAGATGAGACCAGAGAGCATCAGAACCATGATGATAAAAGAGAGGACCTTGGTTGAGTCGGATCTCTGCACTGTGAAGATGGAAGATGAGAGACCTTGCTCGAGTTCATCCGTGATTGCCGTAATGTCTTTCTTCGAGGATCCGATTACTCGCTCTGAATTCGTCCAAAGAACGTGATCCATCTTCACGTCATATGTGTCAATTTGCTTGGTGTAATCCTGCGGGAATATCGCAAGGTCAATCTGATTTCCATCTTCCTCATACGAGGCGCTTATCGGCACCTCATAGATGTAGCGATCGAAGGGGTAGAGATTGACTCCTCGCGCTGCACTGAGTGGGGATTCATCAAGGGATACATCAAAACCACCCGTTGGGATACCCGCCTCGTAGATATTGAGGTTGTCACCGTTCTTACTGTTTCCAACGACAGAATCAACGTGAATGGATATCTTCTTATTTGGCGACCAACCACTTCGGAATGTGTAACCCACCGCTTCATCATTTGGCCACGGCAAGACTCGCGCAGTTGCTTCACCTCGTAGTGGATCTACCTCAGTCAGCTGAACGAAGACCCGAAGGTGCTCTGACGTGAGATTCTCGGCAATCACTTCATCTAACTCGTATGTCTTTTCACTCCCTCGAGAAGAGATTGTCACCATCGTGGTGGTGTAGACAAAAAGAATCACTAAGAACGATAGGAGAATTCTCAATCCAGCATGCTTAAGCAACTTCACGAGAGAGACTCTACCTCGCTACATCAATCTAGTTAAAGAGGCGACAAGTTAAAGAGGCGAGAAGGCGCTCGACACTTTCGTGATTGAGATGAGCGACACTGATAACTTGAGCCCATGAGGGCATTTCTCAAGCGACACCTCGATTGGAGCATGCTCCGGTGGGCTGTGGTTGGCGTCATCACCTTTCTTATTGACTACACCATTTTCCTAGTTCTTTTCGGACCGACCTCCTCGGTCTTCCTCGCAAACTTCATCTCTGGAACAATTGCGACCGCATTTAACTATCTAACACACCATAAATGGACTTTTAAGAGCGAAGAGGATCACTCCCGTTCTGGGATCAAGTATCTATTAACACTTATCTTCTGGTGGTTTGTTGGGACATCACTTTTGAAAGTCTTGATTGTTTCGGGCCTCGATCCTCGGCTCGCTAAATTCATCCCACCATTGATTGTGACACCATTCAATTATTTCGTGCTCAACTACTTGGTCTTCAACAGAAAGGCTATTCGTCCTCGCTAGCGAAGAAGTAGAGGAAGAGTCCTGCCCAGAGCGCTCCTGCACCATAGATAATCCATCTTTCAATGCTTCCGTTGCTCTGAGAGATTACAAGTGCAATAAAAGCAAAGAGGGCTGACAACCCCCAGAGTATGAATGCGGCAGATCGCCGCGAGACTCCTCTTCTGATCAGTCGATGTGAAAGGTGATCGCGACCTCCTTGGAATGGCGAAACTCCCCTTCTTAATCGTGAGAGCACCGCAACCGTGGTATCAAGAATCGGTACCGCAAGAAGAAGTAAAGGGGTGGCAAAAGATCCAAGAAGTGTCTCAGTGCTGGGATCGAAACGAATCGTGAGGGTTGCAATCAGGACGCCGAGAAAGAGAGCGCCGGCATCACCCATATAGATTCGAGCGGGGCTCTTATTCCATATCAAGAAAGCAAGGGTTGCCCCCGCGGTCACGGTCGCAAGAGCTGCAATCACATTCTGATCGCCAAGGAGCGCCAGCATGGCGAGCGCTACTGAGGAAATAGCAATAGTTCCTGCGGCACCTCCATCGAGATTATCGAAGAAGTTAATCGAGTTGCAGATTCCCA
>VGAI01000030.1 GCA_016870815.1 Actinomycetota bacterium | reverse complement strand
CTCGGCGAATCACAGCGAGTGCAAAGTCAAGCAATGGAATAGCAAGGACCATAAAGGGTAGGAGTATCGGAAGAAGTGCCGGAATCAGGCTCTCCGAGAAAGCAGCATTGACATCTACTTGACTCGATAACGTTATCGAAGAGGCAGCGAGCATCAGACCGAGAAGCATTGAACCTGAATCACCCATAAAGATTCGAGCGGGATAAAGATTGTGGGGCAGAAAGCCGAAACAGATTCCGATCATGATTGCGCTAACCAGTGAAGGTGCACCCGCACGAGGAAAACCATTCTCAACAGCTAATAAATATGCAAAGCCAAAGAGAGATGCTGCTGAGATCGCAACAATTCCCGCCGCTAGTCCATCTAATCCATCGACGAAGTTGACCGCATTGATGGTGATCACCACGACCAAGACAGTTAGGAATTGGCCGATATTGCTCGGGAGAATGAGGATGCCGTTGATTGGAATCCAGAGGATCTGTATGCCAAAGATTAGGAGCACGCCTGCGGCAAGGGATTGGCCCGCAAGTTTGGTGATCGCATCCAGTTCGAATCGATCATCGAGCATCCCAAGGATGACGATGAAAGTTGCTGCGAGGAAGACTCCGGTTAGTTCTCGGGTAAAGGATTTGCCCACCAAATTAAGTTCGCTGACTATGACAAGGGTGCCGGCAAGCCCCGCCCACATGCCCAGACCACCCCAACGAGGCGTCTCCGAATGATGGATATCTCGCTCACGAACCTTTGCGACCGCCTTCGCACGAATCGCCCACTGCCTAACAACGGGGATAACAAGGTAGGTGATTGCAGCAGCAATCAAGAGTGTGAGCAAGTATTCGCGCACTTCTTATTCCCTCTGACTTACCCGTGACCTAGTGCGCAGGTGCTGGGTAGACCGGAAACTTTGCAGTAAGCGCATGTACCTCTGCACGGATCGCTTCGGCCTTGACTTGATCCTCGCCATCTCGAATCGCACGTGCAATCAGGGATGCAATCTGGCCCATCTCTGCAACACCCATCCCTTGAGTCGTGGTCGCAGCGGTTCCTACTCGGATACCGCTCGTCACCGAAGGTTTCTCAGGATCGAAGGGAATGGCGTTCTTATTCAAAGTGATTCCAGCGCGTCCGCATCTCTCATCAGCAACTTTTCCATTGACTGTAGTTGAACGGATATCAATCAACGCTAAATGTGTTTCGGTTCCGCCCGAGACTGCGCGCATTCCTTCCCGCTCCATTGCCTTAGCAAGTTCCACGCAGTTGACGATCACTTGCTTGGCATAGCTTTGATACTCAGGTGTTGCGCACTCTTTTAATGCGACAGCTTTCGCAGCAACTGCGCTCATGATGGGGCCACCCTGCATCCCCGGAAATACTGATTTATCAATCACAGAGGCATGTTCGGCTTTGCACAGGATCATTCCGCCACGCGGCCCGCGCAGCACTTTATGGGTGGTGAATGAGACTGCATCAGCGTAAGGAACTGGTGAAGGGATTGCTTTGCCCGCAACAAGCCCGATGAAGTGCGCGGCATCGACCCACATGATTGCGCCAACTGCGTCACAGATCTCTCGGATTCGTTTGAAATCAATCAAGCTTGGATAAGCGGTAGCACCAGAGCAGATCATCTTCGGCTTGTGTTGATGAGCTAATCGCTCAAGCTCGTCGTAATCAATTCGCTCATCTTCTTTTCGCACGCCATAGGAGACGACGTTGAACCATTTGCCAGAGAAGTTCACTTTCGATCCATGAGTCAGATGACCGCCTTCGGCAAGTGACATCGCAAGGACAGTATCGCCAGGCTTTGTGAATGCTTGATAGATAGCGATATTCGCACTGGCACCCGAATGCGGTTGCAGGTTTGCATGCTCTGCGCCAAAGAGTTCTTTCGCGCGAGCGTTTCCGATCTCCTCCGCTACATCGACCTCTTCACAGCCACCGTAATAGCGCTTCCCCGGATAGCCCTCGGCATATTTATTTGACAGTGTGGAACCTAACGCGGCCAGGACTGCGCTTGAAGTGAAGTTCTCACTGGCGATCAGCTGAAGACTCTTTCGTTGCCGATCGAGCTCTTTGAAGAGTACATCTGCGATCTCTGGATCCTCAGCGAGTAGCGCATCGGGATCTGCGCCGAAGAATGGATGCTCTGAAGCGGACATGGTTCGAAGCCTAGGCGTTCTCTTCACTCTTGAGGATGAGCGTTGGAAGCGATTTCGATAACTCCTCGGTTGAGATTGCACCTGCTCGAACCAGGTTGACCCCCTCGCCTTCAATTTCTACGATGCTGGAGCCAAGGCCAGATGGGTGCTCCTCGAGCGGACCCGCATCGACAATAATCGCAAGATCATCTTCCAGAGCGGGAAAGAAGGTGGTCGTCCGAGGTGGCGCAACACGAACTCGTGCTGCCGATGCAACAGCAAGCGGCCCTGATAGCGCCAACAACTCTTTCATGAAGCGATTGCCAGGAACTCGTAGCGCAACGTTCGAGAGTTCCTTGCTGTCACCGAGGTTCCAGGTGAGCCCTCGTTGCACCGGCGCATAGACGGTCAAGAGGCCTGGCCAAAAGTCCTCAACTAATTTCTTTGCCCCATCATTGAAACCATGAGTGAGGCCCTTCGTCATCTGAAAATCTCTGATGAGAACTTGTGCCGCAATGCCTGGCGCATCACCGCGAAGTTGATGAATCTTCGAAACGGCGCCGTGATTGAAGGCATCAGCCAGGAAGACATAGGCATGTTCGATGGGAGCGACGATTACTTTTCCATCACGAATCACTTCGAAGGCTCGCTTGACTGTCGGTGTGATCTTTGCGCGCGGACCCTGCTTGATCGCTAACTTCTCTGCCACGGCTGCACCTACCTTCACTTACGAGTAGCGAAAATATAACGATGCTTCCCGTTGAGGTCATCCCCAGATCCAACGTGGATGAAATCGTGCGAGAGATATTCCATCAACTCAGCTCGCTGACTCTCTTCATGCTCCATAACTAGATCCCCACCACTTTTGAGAATCCGTGACGCTGCATCGATAAAGAGCTTCGGAACTTGCATCCCGTCGATTCCGCCATAGAGTGCCATTGACGGCTCACTCTTGAGTTCTCTTGGCAGATCACCACTTGTTGCTAAGTGATCTGGAATATAGGGTGGATTCGCAACAACGAGATCAGACTTCACACCTACTAACGCAACTTCTGCATCTTCTTTCACGACCCGCACATCGACTTCGTACTTCGCAATATTCCTCTCAAGGTAAGGATGAGCCTCACTCGACGGCTCCACTGCGATGATCGAAAGCGCAGCGCCAAGATCTCTTCCTTCTTGCGCTAAGGAGATCGCGATACATCCCGATCCTGCACCCAAATCGACAACACTTAACCGCTCACTGGAAGCCTTGAACTTTGAAGCGATTCGATCCAATGCCAGTGCGACCAATCCTTCAGTTTCCGGACGAGGAATCAATACTCCCGGCCCAACGTCAAGAACTAAGTGGCGGAACGGAGCTTCACCTATCAAATATTGAGTAGGAATACCCGAGATACGTTCTGCAATTAATTCATTGAGTTCATCCGATAGGTGATTGAGCGCATCGCCCTCAACCATCGGCACTGTGCCATGCAATTGCATGCGGGTGATTCCGAGGAGATGAGCAAGGAGAAGTTCGCCGTCAACTTCATTGATCTGATTTTCTCGAAGCTTGCTTTTGGCGCTCGCAAGTATTGCTCGAAGCGAGAGAGTCCCTTCGCTCACAAAATCAGGCGCTCACAAAATCAGGCGCTCGCAGCAGCGAGTTTCTCTGCTTTATCCGCAGCGAGAAGTGAATCGATGACGCCATCCAAATCACCATTGATTACAGCATCGAGGTTATTCGCCTTGTAATTGACTCTATGGTCGCTGATTCGATTCTCTGGGAAGTTATAGGTACGGATACGCTCACTTCGATCCACTGTTCTCACCTGTGACTTCCTTGTGGCAGCAGCCTCGGCATCTGCAGCCTCTTGCGCCGCAGCAAGAAGCCTCGCGCGAAGAATGCGAAGCGCCGATTCCTTGTTCTGTAGCTGGCTCTTCTCGTTCTGGCAGGAGACAACGATTCCTGTTGGGATATGAGTGATTCGAACTGCAGAGTCGGTGGTGTTGACGCTCTGACCACCTGGTCCGGATGAGCGATAGACATCGATACGGAGCTCGTTCATATTGATCTCAACTTCGATCTCTTCAGCTTCAGGTAGGACAAGAACGCCCGCGGCAGAGGTATGAATTCTCCCTTGGCTCTCTGTCTCTGGAACTCGCTGAACGCGATGAACGCCACCTTCAAACTTCAACTTTGCAAAGGGACCTTGTCCTGGTTCAGGAACGCCCCTTGACTTCACGGCAACAGAGATATCTTTGTAACCACCGAGATCACTCTCAGTTGCGTCGATGATCTCTGTCTTCCATCCTTGACGCTCGGCATATCGCAGGTACATGCGAAGCAGATCTCCAGCAAAGAGCGCGGACTCTTCTCCGCCGGCTCCTGCCTTGATCTCAAGAATCACATCGCGATCATCATTGGGATCGCGAGGCAGAAGAAGTTCTTCAAGATGCTCGGCCGCTTGTGCCGCCTTGATTTCAAGCGACGGAAGTTCAGCCGCAAAATCTGGATCGGTTGCTGCAAGTTCTTTGGCTGCAGCGAGATCGTCGTCAGCAGATTTCCACGCTTTATATCCAGCGATGATTGGACCAAGTTGGGCATAACGCTTTCCAAATTGACGGGCTTTGCCCTGATCAGAGTGAATGGCGGGATCGGCCATCTTCCGCTCGAGCTCCTCGTATTCGGCGAGGATCTCTGGCATCGAAGCAAAACGCTCACTCATGGGATTCCCTAGGGATTCTGACGTGGAGCGCGTTACTTAGCGGTCTTCTTTGCGCCCTTTGCTGCGCTCTTCTTCAAGCGCTCTTCAAATCGGGCGACGCGACCACCAGTATCAAGGATGCGTTGCTTGCCGGTGTAGAAGGGATGGCAGACCGAACAGACTTCGACAAAGAGCGAGCCGCTCACAACAGTCGAGCGAGTAATGAAGGTCTCGCCGCAACCACAGGTCACTGTGGTCTCCACATAGGAGGGGTGGATCTCTGGTTTCATTTTCTTTACTTCTCTCTCGCTGGGTCTTCATCGCTTCACATCAAAGCGATTCAGTGAACCAGCAATATCAGTTCTGGGCTCATTCTCGTCTCTCGAGCCAAGGCCCAAGATTTCTCGGATGAGTAGGTGAAGGTTACCGAGAGTCAAGTGGAGAACGAAATCGAAGTGAGCGTCCGCTCACTCTGACTCTTGACTCATCTATCTCTTACTTGACCTGATCCTCTGCGGTTGGTCCAACAGTCGTCTTCTGAACCTGCATCAAGAACTCGACATTCGACTTTGTGCCCTTCATCTTCTCAAGAAGGAGTTCCAGGGCTTGCTGTGAATCGAGGGCGTGAAGCACTCGACGAAGCTTCCAGACGATATTGAGCTCCTCTTGTCCCATAAGGATCTCTTCCTTACGAGTACCCGAGGCATCGACATCGACCGCTGGGAAGATTCGCTTATCGGCAAACTTTCGATCGAGTTTGAGTTCCATGTTTCCAGTGCCTTTGAACTCTTCGAAGATAACTTCATCCATCTTCGAACCAGTCTCAACAAGCGCGGTCGCGAGAATGGTGAGTGATCCACCATCTTCGATATTTCTTGCTGCACCGAAGAACTTCTTTGGTGGGTAGAGCGCAGCAGAATCGACACCACCCGAAAGAATTCGACCTGATGCAGGTGCCGCGATGTTGTAGGCGCGGCCGAGTCGAGTGATCGAGTCGAGAAGAACGACAACATCATGTCCAAGTTCAACCAGTCGCTTTGCTCGCTCGATAGCAAGTTCGGCAACTGTGGTGTGATCATCTGCCGGACGATCGAAGGTGGAGGCGATGACCTCTCCCTTGACCGAACGTTGCATATCTGTGACTTCTTCTGGACGCTCATCGACAAGAACAACCATCAAGTGACATTCTGGATTGTTCTCAGTGATCGCATTAGCAATCGCCTGCAAGACCATGGTCTTTCCCGCCTTGGGTGGCGAGACGATCAATCCACGCTGTCCTTTACCGATCGGTGCGACGAGATCGATAACGCGGGTGGTGAGAATGTTCGGTTGGGTCTCAAGTCGGAGACGATCCTGCGGATAAAGCGGAACCAACTTTGTGAAATCGACTCGGTCGCGCACCGAATCTGGTTCCATTCCATTAACTGTCTCGATCTTGACGAGTGCATTGAACTTCTCGCGTCGCTCGCCTTCGCGTGGCTCGCGAACCGATCCTTGTATGACATCACCTTTTCGAAGTCCATAGCGTCGGACTTGCTGAAGTGAGACATAGACATCTTGTGGGCCAGGTAGGTAGCCGCTGGTGCGAAGGAAGGCGTAATTCTCGAGAATATCGAGAAGGCCGCTCACTGGTACGAGAACATCGTCCTCGCGAATCTCGATATCTCTCTCGCGTCCGCGATCTCTACGGAATCGATCGCGTCGATCAAATCGACCGCCTCTATCCCCCCTATCGCCCCTATCGCCACGATCTCCGCGATCTCCGCGATCTGAATAACTGTCTCGTCGAGTGCGGTCGTCACGATCGTTCTCGCGACTTTCCGATCCGCGGGTGTTATCTACCGAATCATCTGAATTCTCATTCATATCTTCTCCATCACTTTCATCGTGATCGTCTTGCTCGCCGCGTTCGTCGTTATTTCTGCGGGATGACTTCTCTTGTCGTCGCGCCATTCGCTCGGCGCGCTTCGCTTCTCGCTCGAGGCGAGATGCTTCTCGGTTTGCTGCTTGAAGGTCACCTATCGCTTTGACTAGGTCTGCCTTCTTCATATCTGTCGCGCCCTCTATTCCGAGTGCTAGGGCGGTCTTTCGTAGATCGGCCACTGCCATAGATGAAAGGTCAGTGACATCCTTGCGGGCTTTAGTAGCGGTATCGCTCATTAACTCATGTCTCTTCTGTAGTCATAGATGGACTACGTATTTCGTGGATTACCCCTGATTAATGACACCATGGGGTTTTAGTCAGAACATCTGGCTAGAGATCGGATTGAGTGGTCTTTTTAAGAACCGGCCTCTTTGTGACTAACTTCTAGACCAGATGCCAAAGACTAGCACGGAGCCAACTTTCGTCAAAACCAAAGACGTCTTGCTCGTGGCGGTCGAAATTGAGCCTAGATTGCCGAGCTCTCAACCCCGGTTCGAGCGACTTCAAGTTCCCTTGCTACAAAGTGATCTCCCGCTGCCCTAATGATCTCTTCACGTTCATTCTTATCACCGGTATCGAAGAGAACAACCGATGGACCCGCACCTGAAACGACGGCAGCAACACCTGCACTTCGAAGTTTTGTCACGAGATCAACTGTCTTGACCATAACTTCGCGTCGATAACCTTGATGGAGTCGATCCTCGGTCGCAGCGAGCAAGAGGTCTGGGCGTGACTGTAAGGCATGGACTAATAGTGCAGTTCTTGAGAGATTGAACGTGGCATCGGCATGAGAGATGACCTCAGGGAGGATCTTTCGCGATTTAGAAGTAGAGAGCGATCCTTCAGGAATCAGCGCCAAGACCGAGATTCGAGGATCCACCGCGCTTGTCACTGCACAGCCAGTAGCAACCCCCGTACGATCTTCTACCCATGCAATCGTCGCGCCACCCAATGTTGCAGCAGCGACATTATCGGGGTGACCTTCCATATCTGTCGCGAGCGCGATCAAATCGTCATCACTCATCATCTGATTGCCATTGAGAACAAGTGAACGAGCTAGCGCGAGTCCTCCGACGATTGCTGCAGCGGAAGAACCAAGACCGCGCCCATGGGGAATCTCATTGAGTTGGCGAAGCGCTATCCCATCTGGTTTGCCACCAAGGAAGTCAAAGCCACGAAACATCGCCCTAATGACGAGATTCTTCTTATCTCTTGCGACCTCGTCTGCACCTTCACCCGTCACATCGATATCAAATGCTTCTTCATCAAGGATCTGAGCAACATAAATATCTCGAAGCTCAACCGCTAAAGCAAGGCTGTCAAAGCCAGGGCCAAGATTGGCGATACTGCCGCTCACCTTTACCTGTTGCGGCGTGGCTTTGAAGGTAATCCGTTGTCGGTGTTTTGCCCGCGCCATCATGAACTCATTCTCTCAGCTGCGCTAGTTCTTGCGCTAGTACTCACGATAAACCAAGAGCATCTGCTGCAACTTTTGCATCGACCGGAATCACCAGCGGATCGACGACATCATTGAGCACCCATTGGACATCTTTGAGTCCATTACCTGTCACGGTAATGACAATCTTCTTACCCGCTGGGAGTTTTCCTTGCGCTTGGTATTTGATTAATCCGGCGATTCCAGCAGCGCTAGAAGGTTCACAGAAGACACCTTCTTTTGAAGCAACGAGACGATAGGCAGAGAGGATCTCCTCATCACTGACCTCATCAATGATTCCACCCGATTGATCGCGAGCGTCTTCGGCCTGCTGCCATGATGCGGGATTTCCAATTCGGATCGCAGTTGCGATGGTTTCAGGATTCTTCACTACCTCGCCACGAACGATTGGTGCCGCGCCTGATGCTTGAAATCCCCACATCGCTGGAAGGCTCTTTGATAGTCCATCCGTCTTGTACTCCTGATAGCCGCGCCAATATGCAGTGATGTTTCCGGCATTTCCTACCGGGAGCGCATGAATGTCTGGCGCAAATCCCAGCGCATCGATAACTTCAAAGGATGCGGTCTTCTGCCCTTCTATTCGATCGGGGTTTACTGAGTTGACCAAGGCGACGGGATAGTTATCTGCGAGATCTTTAGCGAGAGTAAGACAATCATCGAAGTTTCCATCAACTTGCAAGATCTTCGCGCCATGCGCGATCGCCTGAGCGAGCTTTCCCATCGCGATCTTTCCTTGCGGTATCAAGACCACGGGAAGCATTCCTGCCTTTGATGCATAGGCGGCTGCTGATGCGCTTGTGTTTCCAGTGGAAGCACAGATCACTGCCTTTGATCCCGCTTCTGCAGCTTTTGAGATGGCCATCGTCATGCCGCGATCTTTGAAAGATCCGGTCGGGTTGGCTCCTTCAAACTTAAGCCAGACATCACCGCGAAGGCGGGATGAGAGTTCACATCCGTAGATAAGAGGTGTGCCACCCTCACAGAGTGTGACGACGGGGGTCTTCTTCGAAACTGGAAGACGATGGCGATACTCCTCAATGACGCCGCGCCATTGATGCGCGCCACGCTTTCCGGTCAGAGTGGAAAATAGGTTAGAAAGTGATCCCATCTTCTACTTCCCGGCCGAATTTGAACTTGAATCGGAAGGGTCAACGCCTTCAACGCGAAGGACGCTTTCAACGCTCTTGACCATATCAAGGCTCTCAAGTTCAGCGACCGTTGAAGCGAGATCTTTATCGAGTGCCGAATGGGTCATGATCACAAGTTCTGCATCTTCACCGCGCCCACTCTGGCGCACCGTCTGAATCGAAACGCCATGCTGAGCAAAAGTCTGTGCAACTCCCGCAAGTACGCCGGGGCGATCTGCGACATCAAGGCGAATCAGATAGCGAGTCGCCACTTCTTGCATCGAGGCGATAGGCAGATCTGCATAATCACTCTCGCGTCCACCAAGTCCGCCAAAGGAGATATGTCGAGCGATTGCCACGAGATCTCCAAGTACGGCGCTTGCAGTCGGCGCACCACCTGCGCCACGACCATAGAACATCAACTCACCCGCTGATTTCGCTTCGACGAATACCGCATTAAAAGCATTTCTTACTGCGGCGAGTGGATGACTTCGTGGAATCAATGTTGGATGTACTCGTACCGAGACTGCGCCCTTCTCAGTAACTTCAGCTATAGCAAGAAGTTTGATCACGTGGTCGATAGCGCGCGCTATCTCAATATCTCGTGAGGTTAACTTCGAAATCCCCGAGGCAAAGACATCATCTATCCCTACAGAAGTATGGAAAGCGAGGGAAGCAAGAATCGCAATCTTCGCTGCTGCATCATGACCTTCCACATCGGCGGTGGGATCAGATTCGGCATACCCAAGTCGCTGCGCCTCTTTCAAAACTGAGTCATATGAAGCGCCTTCTTCATCCATCTTGGTGAGTATGTAGTTGGTCGTTCCGTTGACGATACCCATCACTCGCCGCACCCGATCACCAACGATTGATTCACGAAGTGGACGAACGATTGGGATTGCCCCTGCCACAGCTGCTTCGTAATAGAGATCAACACCATTGGCTTTTGCCGCAGCAAAAACCTCAGCGCCATGTTTTGCCAGAAGAGCCTTATTGGCCGTCACCACCGACTTCTTCGCATTCAGCGCCTTGAGAATCAAAGTTCTCGCTGGCTCTATCCCACCCATTACTTCAATGACGATCTCCACCTCAGGGTGTATGACGACCAAATCGAGATCCTCAGTCAACAAATTCTTTGCAACTCCAGGGCGATCCTTGGCTTTATCTCGAACGCCAATCGCAACGACCTCTATCGCTGCTCCCGATCGGGCGGCGAGATCGCTCTGATCTGATTGGATCAATCGTGCGACTTCAGCGCCAACAGTTCCAGCGCCGAGCAAACCGACTTTGATGACTGAGTTAGCGCTCATCAACTCTGCCCTTCTTGCGAGACTTCAAGGGAGAGGAGATCAGCATGAGTCTCACGGCGCAAGATAACTCGTGCCCTTCCATCTCTCACTGCGATCACCGGTGGTCTAGGAAGATGATTGTAGTTGCTTGCCATGCTTCGACCATAAGCGCCTGTAGCAGGAGTAACGAGTAAGTCACCAGGAGTCAGATCACCTGGAAGGTCGCAGTCACGGACGATGATGTCGCCACTCTCGCAATGTTTACCTACGACGCGAGATGCGACCAACGGTGCCGAGGAAGTTCGATTGGCAAGAGCAACAGAATATTCAGCATCATAGAGCGATGTCCTGATGTTGTCGCTCATTCCGCCATCGACCGCCACATAATTTCGTGAACCATTATCCAGCTCAACTTTCTTGACTGTGCCGACTCGATAAAGCGTCGCGGTCGTCAGCCCGACAATGGCGCGCCCAGGTTCAATCGAAACTCGCGGCATCGAAATCTCCGCCTTCTCGGCAGAGCGCTTCACTGCGCCAAAGAGGTGAGCCAAGACTTCCTTTGCATCACTTGATTCATCACCCGCAACATAGGCAATAGCAAAACCGCCCCCGATGACCATCTCAGTAAGTTCTTGACCTGCTTCTTCCTTAACGCTCTTAAGAAATGCAGATGTACGTTCAATAGCGAGATCAAATCCCTCGACACCCATGATCTGTGAACCAATATGAAAATGAACTCCACCAACTTCAAGATTTGAAGCGAGGAGACCAATCTTCACAGCGCGAAGCGCAGCACCTGACGCGATAGAGAAGCCAAACTTCACATCCTCATGGGCGGTGGCGATGTATTGGTGGGTATGCGCCTCGACCCCCGGTGTTACGCGAATCAATACTTTCTGTGTGATTCCCTTGGCAGAAGCTATTTGGTTGATTCGCTCAAGTTCAATCTCGCTATCGGCAACGATTTTCCCCACACCGACTTCGATGGCGCGGGCTATCTCAGCTTCAGATTTGTTATTTCCATGGAACTCGATTCGCTCTGGCGGAAACTTTGCGGCGAGCGCCACCTCTAATTCGCCTCCAGTGCAGACATCGAGTGAGAGCCCGGCACGTTCTACCCACTTTGCAATTTCGATAGAGATAAAGGCTTTCGCGGCGTAATAACAAGCGCCCGCTCGCTCACCGAAACTATTCTCTAGCGCTTGTCGAAATGCGTTGGCACGCAAGTCAAAATCCGCTTCATCGATAATAAAGGCAGGTGTGCCAAATTCCTTGGCAAGTTCAGTTGCCTTCATTCCCGCAACGGCGAACTCACCTTCGGTAAAAGATGCGTTGCTCGAGAGAATCTTCGCCTCAATCGGGCTCTTCTGGTTCATCGCTACATCCGCTCCGGCGCAGTGACGCCAAGAAGGCCGAGGGCATTTGCAATCACCTGTCGGGTTGCATCACAGAGAGTCACACGAGCTGAGTGCAAAGCCGATGGCGCTTCACCGCTCATCGGGAGAACTCTGCAATCGGAGTAGAAGCCGTGATAAGTCCCAGCAAGTTCTTCGATGTAGCGAGCGATGCGATGTGGCGCTCTAGTTTCTGCAGCGCTGGAAACTACGGTCGGGAATTGGGCGAGCGCACCGATCAACTCCCGCTCTCGCTCATGGGAGAGAAGTGCGGGATCAAGAGCCTGAACCCCAAACTTCACACCAAGATCTGAAGCATTACGAAGTAGCGCTGAAATGCGTGCATGGGCATATTGAACGTAATAGACCGGATTCTCATTGGTGTGCTTCTTCAAGAGATCGACATCGACAACCATCGGAGTCTCCACCGGAAAACGAATCAAGGTATATCGTGCCGCATCTACCCCGACCTTCTCCACGAGATCTTCAAGAGTGACTATGGTCCCAGCACGCTTAGAGAGTTTGATCTCCTCCCCACCTTCAATGATCTTCACCATCTGACCGATCAATATCTCGATATTGCGGTGTGGATCATCACCCGCGCAGGCCGCAGTTGCCTTCAACCTGCCTATATATCCATGGTGATCTGCGCCCAGCATGTAGATGGCGAGATCAAAACCGCGCGAGCGCTTATTCAAATAATAGGCAGTATCGCTTGCGAAATAGGTGTACTCACCGCTGGATTTCTTCAGCACTCGATCCTTATCGTCGCCATAGGTCGAAGTGCGAAGCCAGAGCGCGCCTTCTGATTCGAAGACATTTCCTTGCTTTCTATACCTTTTTATTGTGGCGTCCAGGACAGAGTCACCTTGATGAAGTTCTCGCTCAGAGAACCAGATATCTATTTGTGTCCCAAAGCGCTTCACCACTTCCTTCTGTTCTGCTAACTGATGGGCATAACCTGCCTCGCGAAATGCAACTATTGAATCTCGCTCTGGCAACGTCGCATACTCCGGATGAACGCCCATAATGTCGCGAGCAATCTCATCGATATATACTCCTTGATAGCCCTCTTCAGGTCGCGCGATTCCAAGAGCACTGGCGCGTAGAGATGCGCCAAAGAGATCCATCTGCACACCGCGATCATTGATGTAAAACTCTCTCGTTACTTCGGCGCCAGCCGCAATCAAAATCCGTCCAAGTGCATCGCCTACTGCAGCCCATCTGGTGTGACCGAGATGTATCGGGCCTGTGGGGTTAGCGGAGATAAATTCCAAGTTGATCTTCATTCCAGCAAGATCTCTCACCCGACCAAATGACTCCCGCTTTTCAAGAATCGATTCGATGATCTCGCCCTGGCTCGCGCTATTGAGTGTGAAGTTGATGAATCCGGGCCCTGCGATCTCGACTTTTGATAACGAAGATTCACTCTCCAACTCTTTGGCGATGATCGCTGCAACATCACGAGGATTCCTACCCAGGCTCTTTGCAAGGACGAGCGCGATAGATGTAGCAAAGTCGCCATGGTCACGATTCTTCGGCCGTTCCAGGGGGATTTTCTCTGCTGTGAAAGTGGCGGATTGACCCTCTGGCAGGGCCCCCGAGGCCACCGCTCGGTCTAGGGCGGCGGAGACGGCTTTCGCTAATGAAATCTCAACGCTCACCAGCGCAAGGGTAGCGTTTAGGCATTTACCGAGGTGTTGATTTAGCCTTAGGCTTGGTTGCCACGAGAGAAAAGTGGTGTTTTTCCGTATCCAGTGAATCAAGAGACCTGGTGAGGATGATTCCTCGCCGTGCGCGGGAGTGGTGAAATGGCAGACACGCAGGTCTTAGGAACCTGTGTCTTCGGAC
>VGAI01000029.1 GCA_016870815.1 Actinomycetota bacterium | reverse complement strand
CACCAGTGGTTCCATTTCCTCGAGTCAGGCCGCGAATGAGTCGACCTTTCTCGTAGAGCAGATTGATCGCAAGTCCATCCACCTTCACTTCGCAGAGCCAGGTCAATGGGCTCTCGGACTTTCCTTCTAATCGATCAAACCATTCTTCCAACTCCTCATCATCAAAGACGTTATCAAGGCTCATCATCTTCTCGAGATGGTCAATTTGAGCGAAGTGGGTAGCAAACCCGCCACCAATATCTAAGGTTGGAGAGTTGGGGTCAATCAGCGCCGGATTTTCTTGTTCTAGACCTTGTAACTCCCGCAAGAGCGAATCAAATTCCCCATCACTAATCGTCGGTTTATCTTCGACGTAATAGCGATATTGGTGCTCACGAATTGACTCAACCAGCTCTTGCATCCGGTGACGTACCTTCGAGCCCTCTTCACCTTTGCTCATCAGAGAGCCTCGCTGTAGTTGCAAAGAGAAAGATTAGGAGTGGTAACAACGATCATCGCGTCTCGAGCACCGTAGAACTTCCTACGACGCGATCACCATCGTAGAGAACCGCGCCCTGCCCTGGAGCAAGGCCATAGATTGGCTCATCACAGGTGATCCGTATCTTCTTTCCGTTTACATCTCTATCTTCGTCTCTATCGCTACCGCCAACCATGGTGTAACTGCACCCAATCGCTTTTCCATGGGCACGTACCTGAACCAGGCCTCTGGCAGATCCGGAGTCAGCGCCACTCATCGCCGCTTTCGGCGCTGGCCCACACCAAATCACACGCTCCCCAATGATCTCGGTTATGGCGAGAGAATCTCGTTCACCTACGACAACCGTGTTCGAAATCGGCTCGATCCGCAGTACATATCTTGGCGCACCATCTTCTCGTGGTTTGGTGATCCCAAGGCCCCGGCGTTGCCCGACGGTGTAGGTATATGCGCCACGATGTTCACCCAACTTCTCACCGCTTTCATCGATGATCGCTCCGGTTTCACTTCCTAACCGCTCGCGAAGCCAACCTGCATTATCCCCAGAAGGGACAAAACATATGTCATGACTATCAGGCTTGGCTGCTACGGCAAGATTTCGTCGCTTCGCTTCTTCGCGGATCTTCTCTTTTGTCGTATCGCCAAGCGGAAAGAATGCTCCATTAAGTTGTTCGCCATTGAGCACAGCGAGCACATATGACTGGTCCTTGGCCGGATCTATCGCCCGATACATTGCTCGAAAACTTAGCCCATCGATACTGGCATCTCGTATCTGGGCATAGTGACCAGTGACAACGCCATCAAACCCCATCGCACGCGCACGATCGAGCACGGCAGCAAACTTGATCTTCTCGTTACAGCGAAGGCAAGGATTGGGAGTTCTACCTGATTGATACTCTGAAAGGAAATCCTCGACGACCCCTTGATGGAATTCATCAGACATATCCCAGATATAGAAAGGAATCCCGATTCGATCAGCGGCTCGGCGAGCATCATGTGAATCTTCAACAGTGCAGCATCCGCGCGCTCCCGATCGATACTTCTGTGGGTTCTTCGAGAGCGCCAGGTGAACACCTATTACTTCATGTCCCTCCTCGTGCGCCCGCGCTGCCGCCACAGCAGAATCAACTCCGCCACTCATTGCAGCGATTAATTTCATGATCTGCTCCCCGCCGCGAAAGCGGCCCTGGCTTTAGCAATCACATTGGTCAGAACCTCTCCGAAATACTCCACTTCATCCATATCATTGCGATGGTTCAGAGAGAATCGAAGAGTTGAACGCGCCTCACTCTCACTCAGCCCAATGCCAAGCAGTACATGGCTGGTCTCAGCCACTCCTTGACTACAGGCTGAGCCGGTAGATGCAGCAATCCCCGCGCTATCAAAGAGGAGAAGTGATGCTTCGTTATCCGTACCTGGAAAGGTGACATTGAGAATTCCAGGCGCATCACCCGTTCCATTGAAAGATGCATCAGGCACTTTCTCGTTGATGATGGCAATCATTCGTGCGCGCAATCCTTTGACCTTCTCCACTTGCGAATTGAAATTCTCTTTCATCTCCTTGATGGCGAGAGCAAAGGCGAGAATCCCTGGCGCGTTGAGCGTGCCGGAGCGGATATCTCGTTCCTGCCCACCGCCATGAAGAAGCGGCGTTACATCAATGCCATGGCGAAGGAGAAGCGCTCCCACTCCAAGTGGACCACCAACTTTATGCGCCGAGATTGCTGCTGAGATTGCGCCGCTTGCTTGAAAATTGAAATTCACTTTTCCAAGACTCTGTACCGCATCCAGGTGAAGTGGAATCCCCCCAATGATGGATGAGATCCGTTCAAGGTCAATCACCGTTCCAAGTTCATTATTTGTATGTATCAACGAGATAAGCGCGATCTCATCGCCCTCTTGGTCGACAATCTCCTTCAACTGCCTGAAATTTGGGCAGCCGCGGCGATCTACCTGCAGATTGCGATGTAGCGCTCCTTCATGTTGCACAAGCCAGTGGATCGGATCCAAGACTGCGTGATGTTCGATCGACGTGCTAACAATGACCTTTCGAGGCGCTCGCTTCCAAAAGAGACCTTTGATTGCAGTGTTATTTGCCTCGGTCCCAGATCCCGTGAAAATCACTTCACTGGCTTTTGCACCGAGAGCGGCTGCAATTTCTTCTCTGGCACTCTCCACTTGTTCTCGCACCTGACGGCCAAAGAAGTGCAGACTCGATGGATTACCTATCAATCCAGCTTCGCGACCTAATTCCTCGAGAACTTTAGGCGAAATCGGCGTCGTCGCAGCATGGTCAAAGTAGATGCGACGTTTCATGGTCTAAGTGTAGAGAGCCGAAGATGGGCAATCCCTTGGGTTACAACTGCGCTAGATATCGACTTCCTTAGGAGGGACGCTTGGCCAAACGCTCAGAGGCTTGCGGCAAGACAGCGAAGAGATCGCCAACTACGCCAAAATCTGCGACATCAAAGATCGGCGCTTCTGAATCTTTGTTGATTGCCACAATCGTCTTACTCGTTTGCATCCCGGCGCGATGTTGAATCGCTCCTGAAATTCCGCAGGCAACGTAGAGCTGTGGACTCACTGTCTTTCCGGTCTGACCTACTTGATGTGTATGCGGATACCAACCAGCGTCAGTTGCAGCTCGCGATGCACCTACTGCGGCTCCTAGGAGATCAGCAAGTGTTTCTACTGGTTTGAAATCTCCATTAGTGCCACGCCCACCTGAGACAACGATTTTCGCTTCAGTGAGTTCTGGTCTGCCACCTTTGAGCGCAGGCTCAACTTTGCTGATCGTCACTGCTCGCTCTCCATCTGAGAGTGCAAAATCAATTTTTTCGACTGCGGGAGTTGAAGTCACTTCTGGCGCATCGATAGAACTTGGTCGAATCGTGACGATAGCTACTGGTGTAGTCACTGAGGAAGAGACAGTGAAGGATCCGCCAAAGACTGATTGCGTTGTCTGACGTTGCGCATCGATATCAATCGCATCCGTGATGATTCCACTCTCGGTAGCGACGGCTACCCTGGCTGCGATTTCTTTGCCGCGCGAACTCGATGCGATTAAGAGCGCCTTGGGATTGCGATCCTTGACTAGTTTTGTCAGAGCTTTCGCCATCGCGGTGATGCCATGCTCCTTGAAATCTTTTGATTCCACAACGACGAGTGAATCAAGACTTGCGCTGGAAGCGCCGCTAATCAGGGCATCTCCTTCACCTGGTGCAACGAGGAGAACGCCAGTGACGTTACCAAGGCGCTTTGCAAATGTTGCGAGTTCGGTACCACTCTTTGCGATTGAACCGTCTTGGTGGTCCATCAATACCAGCGCGCTCATACCAGCCTCTTCTCCATCAAGAAATCAACCAACTTCTCGCCACCATTGCCAGAGTCCTCTACTTTGATTCCCTTATCACGTGGTGGTCGCGCGATAGCACCCTCCACCTTCGACCACGATGCACTCGATCCGACGGCACTCGACTCGATGCCGATTGATGCGAGTGATTTTGTCTCGATTGTCTTCTTCTTCGCCGCCATGATTCCTTTGAAAGATGGATAACGCGGTTCATTGATCTTCTCAATAACGCTTACCACTGCAGGCAACGATGCAGACATCGTCTCTACGCCAAACTCAGTCATTCGGTCGATCTCAACTTTCTTGCCAGCAAGATCGACACGGACTGCACCTGCGAAAGTGAGATGTGCCCAACCCAAACGTTCGGCGAGCATCGCCGGAATAACGCTCATACGGGCATCGGTTGATTCGGTGCCACAGAAGACCAAGTCAAAACCGCCATCTGCAATGACTTTCGCCAAAACTTTGGAGGTGGCGAGCGCATCACTTCCGGCGAGCGCTGGATCAGAAACCAAAATCGCATCATGCGCGCCCATGGAAAGACCTTTACGTATTGCCTCGCTTGCTCTATCCGGTCCCATAGAAAGAAGCGTCACTGTATGGGCATCGCTCCCGGCAGCCTCATTGAGTGGCTCAACGAGTCGAAGCACCTCTTCGATCGCATATTCATCGAGGTCATTGAGGACAGCATCGACGCTCTCTCGATCAAGGCGACCGTCGACCATCTTCTTCTCTGCCCAGGAATCAGGAACTTGTTTGACGCAGACTGCGATCTTCATGGCGCGGATGTTACTGGTCAGTCACTTTCTCCTCTAACTGAAAGTGAGGCTCACTCGATTTCCACCGGTCGATATATAAGGTGACGCGATGCGCTCACGGCCACGACTTGGCTCCTTTCTGGAGGGCGATGGCACAAGATTCGCGATCCGCGCTCCGCGGGCGCACCGTGTCGAGCTTGCCCTCTTTCACGAGGAGGGCGATGGTCCTTTACGTGAAAGCCGTACCGCTCTCGAGCGCGTAGCGAGCGACTCAACCCTCTGGACTGTTCATATCCCTGGCGTTGGCACGGGTCAGAGATACGGCTACCGGATGCACGGCGAATGGGACCCAGCAAGAGGGTCGCATTTCAATCCGGCAAAACTCTTAATCGATCCTTATGCGCATCTTCTTGATGGGCAGGTAGCGAGGGACCCCGCGATTTTTGCCCATCATTCAGTAGATGAAATTGGTAACGGCGATTCTCTTATCAGCGATAACCGCGATTCTGCCGGGTTACTGCCTTACTCCGTAGTTACCGATTTGAGATCCAGGGAGATAAATCGCCCCAATCGCCCTTGGAGTGAGACTCTCATCTATGAAGCACATGTCGAAGGCTTTACCAAGATGAATGAGTCAATACCGAAAGAGCTTCGAGGAACTTATGCTGCGCTGGGCGAGAGTTCGACGATTCAATATCTCAAAACCCTTGGTGTGAGCGCGCTTGAACTACTACCGATACATCATTTTGCCACGGAACCCGCGATCAAGGCGCGAGGACGCGAGAACTTCTGGGGCTATAACCCAATCTCTTTTCAAGCGCTTCATCCCGAGTACAGCGCAACGCAGGATCCAGTGACGGAGTTACAGAAATCAATCGACGCGCTTCATCGCGCAGGAATCGAAGTGATTCTTGATCTCGTCTTCAATCACACCTGCGAAGGTGGCAAGAGTGGCGCGATGCTCTCATGGCGAGGTATTGATGCCCTCGCCTATTACCTTCATGATGACGATGGAGAACTGGCTGATTTCACTGGATGCGGAAACACGATCAATGCATCAAATCCGATGACACAGGATTTGATGATCGATTCACTTCTTTGGTGGAGTGAAGTGATCGGCGTCGATGGATTCAGATTCGACCTCACCACCGCGCTCACTCGAGATACAAATGGAATTCCAGATCCTGGCGCTCATGAGTTGATCGAGTTAATTCACTCGGACCCAATTCTTCGCGACCGAAAGTTGATCGCCGAGCCGTGGGATATAGGCGGGTACTCACTTGGGGCATTTCCAAAACCCTGGCGTGAATGGAACGATCGTTATCGAGATGGCGTTAGGAACTTCTGGCTTGGTCAACATGCGTGCGGTGAAGCGGTAGGAGTCGCAGATCTTGCTCGGCGAGTGAGTGGATCAGATGATCTCTTCCACCAACGGGGACCAGATGCCTCAATCAATTTCGTCACTGCCCATGATGGATTCACATTGCATGATTTAGTCCGCTATCAAGAGAAGCAGAATCTAGCTAACGGTGAATCCAATCGCGATGGATCAAATGAGAATCGATCGTGGAATCTAGGTACCGAAGGCCCAACAGATCAGATCGAGATAGAAGTTTTGAGAAGAAGGTTGCAGAAGTCGATCCTGGCAACACTTCTTCTTTCGGCAGGGGTTCCTATGATCACTATGGGCGATGAACGTTCTCGAACCCAATCTGGATCGAATAACGCCTTCACAATTGACCGAGATGAAAATCCCAACTCTCCAGCGAATTTCAACGGTGGGCTCTACCTCTCGTGGCAGAACGATGATTCATCGGCATCATCGGCATCATCGGCATCATCGGCAGAGGACTTACTGGCAACTGTCGAGCGATTGGTCGAGATTCGCTCTCTATACCTCAATCACCTCATCTCAGATTTCTTTACTGGAAGTATCGATAGGGAGACCAATCGAAAAGATATCGCTTGGTTTCGAAGCGATGGACTCGAGATGAGTCACGAAGACTGGCATGAGCGTGGTCGAATGGAGTTAGCAATATTTTTCGAAGCGAAAGAAGTGCAGGGACTCTTAATGCTCGTCAATGGGTCTCGCGAAGAGGCCCGATTTCAGTTACCGGATAAGCGGTGGGGGGATTCCTACCGTTCTATATTCGACTCATCGCAATCAGTTGCCGAGTACGAACCCCAACTTCGGTCACCAAATGACGCAACGACTCTTGCTCCTCACTCGGTCCAGGTTTGGCTGGTCCATCACATTACTTTCGCGTAAAGCGAAGTGACACTTAGTATTTAGGACATGTTGGCAATCCTTGCCCCCGGTCAAGGTTCGCAAAGCCCAGGAATGCTCTCACCATGGCTTGAGATTGCAGGGGTCCGCGAAAAGATCGAACAATGGTCCGAACTTTCGGGGCGAGAACTACTCAGGCTTGGTACTACTGCGGGAGTAGATGAAGTGAGAGATACTTCAAATGCTCAAGTATTGATCGTTGCAACTTCTCTTCTTAGTTGGCATCTCATGCGAGGAGAAATCTCCGGGGATTCCCTTCTCTTTGCTGGGCACTCAGTTGGCGAAATTAGCGCTGCCTATTTTGCGGGCGTCCTCGATGAAGAAGATGCGATCCGAGTTGTGGCCAATCGCGGCAATGTAATGGCATCAGCATCGAGCGAGAAGAAGTCCGGGATGAGCGCAATCCTTGGTGGCGCACGAGAAGATGTCATAGTCCGCCTTCAAGAGTTGAACCTTGAGGCCGCCAATGAAAACGGGGCAGGCCAGATTGTCGCTGCTGGACTCATTCGAGATCTTGAGAGATTGTCTGAACATCCACCAAGTGGTGCCAGGGTTCGCCGCTTAGAAGTTGCGGGCGCGTTTCACACTCATCACATGAGCTCTGCTCAGCTGCTTTTTCAAAGTTTTGTAAGAACTATCGAATTCCGCAACCCTGACTCAATCCTCTTATCCAATCGAGATGGTTCTGTTATCAATTCTGGTGACGATGTTAAAGAGCGTTTAGTATCGCAAATTTCAAGTCCCGTGAGATGGGACCTTTGCATGAAGCAGATGCGTGAACTAGGAGTGACCGATCTCCTTGAAGTTGCTCCGGGCGGAACTCTCATCGGACTGATCAAACGAGAACTACCCGAAGTGCGCACATTCGCGATCAAAGGCCCATCTGATCTCGATTCTGCCCAGGAATTCCTTGCTAAGGCGCAATAATGATGTCGTGGAGCCTCGGACATGACGCTTAATTTCAGAACTCCCAACCAAGAATCACGAATCCTCTCCGTTGGAAGTTATCGACCATCACGGATCGTTGCTAACTCTGAAATCGTCGATCGAATCGAGTCAAGCGATGAGTGGATAAGAGAGCGTTCTGGCATTGAATCGCGAAGGTTCGCAACAAGTGAAGAGACCGTCATTGCCATGTCGAAAGCCGCATCGGAGTTAGCGCTCAAGCGAGCTGGTGTTCCCATGAGCGAGGTAGATGCCGTGATCATGGCGACGGTCAGCTATCCCTACCAAACGCCAAGTGGCGCGACTGAACTGATTCGAGAATTGGGAAATCCAAGAGCCGCCGCCTTTGATATCTCGGCTGCTTGCGCCGGTTTCTGTTACGGACTTGGCATGGCCTCCGATCTGATCCGCGCGGGTACTGCGAAATATGTTCTAGTTGTCGGTGTTGAGCGATTGACTGATTTCACCGATCCAGATGATCGAGGCACTGCCTTTATTTTTGCAGATGGCGCGGGTGCAGTATTGGTAGGCCCATCAAGAGAAAGCGGTATCGGGCCGATGGTCTGGGGATCTGATGCCACAAATCGCGAGGCAATCACTCTTGAACCGTCATGGATAGAAATCAGAGATTCTGCAGAGATGTCTTGGCCGGAAATTTCAATGGCAGGACAGACTGTCTTCCGCTGGGCAGTTTACGAAATGGCACCCGTTGCGCTCGAAGCAATTCAAAAGGCCGGGCTTACCGTCGATACATTAGATGCCTTCATTCCGCATCAGGCGAACTTACGGATCATTGATGCACTTGCAAAAGCTATGAAGTTACCGGAACGAGTGGCGATTGCGAAGGATGTTCGAACTGCAGGCAATACCTCTGCCGCATCCATTCCCCTGGCGATGGATGCACTTCTTTCGGAAAGACCCGACTTACATGGAAAGAGTGCGCTGTTGATTGGTTTCGGAGCGGGGTTGGTCTATGCCGGACAGGTAGCGTTGCTCCCGCCAGAACCCAAGTAACGATTTTGCGATGATAATCCCTAGTAGTGAGAGAGGAATGAACGATGGCACTAAGTGAGAGCGCAGTCCTTCAAGGGCTTACAGAGATCCTTGAGGAAGTAGCAGGCATCAAGCCAAGTGATGTGGAGATGTCCAAGGACTTCTCCAACGATTTAGATGTCGATTCCCTCTCGATGGTGGAAGTTGTTGTGGCGGCAGAAGAACGTTTCGGTATCAAGATTCCTGATGAAGCAGTGAGTGATATGAAGACAGTTGGCGATGCAGTTGCCTATATCGTCAAAGCCGCTGCGTAACCCCGAGCAATGAATCGTCGCGTCGTCGTCACTGGTCTCGGTGCCACGACGCCGCTTGGCGGAGATGTCCCAACAACGTGGCGAGCGCTCCTTGCTGGCCAATCTGGCGTTCAGCGAATCGAAGCAGAGTGGGTCTCTACTCTACCCATATCTATTGCCGCTTCAGTTGCTGTAGATCCAAGTGAAGTCATGGATCGCATCGCTCTGCGAAAACTTGATCGCTCAGAGGCATTCGCGCTCATCGCGGCACGGGAGGCATTTGCCGACGCAGGTTCGCCAACAATTGATCCGCTGCGGACCGCTGTAACGATTGCCTCGGGAATAGGCGGCGTCACTACTCTCATTGAGCAATACGATATTTGGCGAACCAAAGGTGCACGCCAGGTAAGTCCACATACTGTTCCCATGTTGATGCCAAATGGACCCGCTGCTCATGTTGGTTTGGAATTTGGTGCCGGCGCAGGCGTGCACACACCGGTCAGTGCTTGCGCTTCAGGTGCTGAGGCAGTAGCGCAGGGTTTAAGCATGATTCGAGAAGGTAAAGCGGATCTTGTCTTTGCAGGTGGCGTAGAAGCGGCGATACATCCACTGCCGCTCGCGGCATTTGCATCAATGAAAGCGCTCTCCACACGAAGTGATGAGCCAGAGAAGGCATCACGCCCCTACGACAGAGCGCGAGATGGTTTTGTTCTGGGTGAAGGTGGCGCCGTCTTGATACTTGAGGAGTATGAATCTGCCAAGGCTCGTTCTGCTCGAATCTATGGTGAAGTCCTTGGCGGAGGGATCACATCTGATGGCCACCACATTGCAGCGCCAGATCCCCAGGGTGATGGCGTGGTCCGTGCGATTTCTATGGCACTTGCAGATGGGAATATCTCTACTGAGGATGTTCTTCACATCAATGCTCACGCGACCTCTACACCTGCCGGGGATATCGCAGAAGCACATGCACTCACCTTGGCGCTCGGAAGTCATTTACCGAATGTTTTGGTCTCGGCGACGAAATCCATGACAGGTCATCTCTTAGGTGGAGCGGGAGCTATCGAGTCAATCTTCTCCGTGCTTGCACTTCAAGAGAGAGTGGCACCGCCAACAATCAATATCGATCAACTCGATCCCGAGATAAGTCTTAATGTAGTTCGTGAGAAGCCAAGACCGCTTGAAGGAAAGAGAGTGGTTGCCCTCAATGACTCATTTGGCTTTGGTGGACATAATGTCGTCGTTGCATTCGGTTCGATCTAGATCCGTTACAACTACTCGGTCTTGAAGGTCACCGTCACAGTCGATGTCACTGTCTTCTCTATTGTTGAAGTGTCATAGAAGCCGCCAGCAGATGTATCGACCGAATCTGGCGAAGTCACCTGGAATGGCCCACTTCTCACAGCGACAACTGCGCCCAACTTGCCACCAGTTGCATCCATGATTGCCTCGGCGCGAACTTTTGCATCGCGCATCGCTTCAGCAAGAAGTTGAGGACGAAGTTCGTTCAAGTTTGAGATGTAGAAATTTGGCCCCATGTTGTTGAGGCTTACTCCAGTCTCGAGGAGTGAACCGATTCCATTACTTAACTTTGCGACGAGTTCTACATCCTTCGAGCGCACCGTCACTGGTCGATCCCCGCGATAGCTCGCGATACGACCAGTTGAGGATCCATTTACCCACTCTTCATTTGCATAGGTAGATAAAGCACCAAGGGTGATTGCATCAGATGGAATCCCTCCATCGAGCAGGTACTTTTGAAGCGAGTCCACATCTTCGTTGACCGACTTCACTGCAGCCGAAAGAGTCTGTGAGACCGCGTTTACATTGAGCGTCCATACGGCGTTATCCGATGTTGCACTGACTCGAGCCGAACCAGTAACGGAGATTCCAGTGTCGTTACGTGCAGCAAACCCAGAGCCGACTTGATTGAGGCCGAGGGCGAGCGCCGCGGCAAGGATGGTGGCAGGGATGGTGAGCGTCATCGCGCTTCGGAAATTGCTACGGAGTGATTCAGACATTTCGCCAGTATAAGTGGCAAAACTGGCAATTTACTGGCGGTAGACTTTGCCCTAGTCCAACGCTTATCAGTACCGGATTCATTGCTTCTGCATTTGATCGGTTTTGCTGGAAAACGGAGAGACTGCCGACAACTTATCGTGATGTCGGCCAACCGATAGAAAAAGGAAGACAATGGCAACAGGTACAGTCAAGTGGTTCAACTCTGAAAAGGGCTTCGGCTTCATTGCCGTAGATGGTGGCGGACAAGATGTGTTCGTTCACTACTCAGCGATCCAAGGAAACGGATATCGCAGCCTCAATGAGGGACAAGCGGTGACTTTCGAAGTCGTCCAGGGACCGAAGGGTCCTCAGGCCGACCAGGTAGTCCCTAACTAGTCGATCACACTGTCAATCGAAGGGCCCCGGCGAAAGCTGGGGCCCTTCGACTTTCACCAGATGAGTTTTACTCTTTTGGTTTCTTCACCACTCCGCCTGATTTCACTTTCAGATCATTGACGCTCTTTACCGGCGACAGATCTTTGCCTGACTGCCACGATTTGAGATAGCGGTAGGGATTAACCAATCCCCTTCTGATCCACCATGGATATTCTCCTTCGTATTCCGCTGTAGGCCACGAGATGCCGAAGTGGAGATGGACAGCGGTGCCACGAGCGCTACCACTGCTTCCAATCTCGCCGAGAGCTTCACCTGCTTCGACTCGCTTTCCTTTCTTGATGCCTTTACTGACGGAGCGAAGGTGTGATCCGTAGTAGCGAATGCCATCATCACCAATCATCGAGACAAATTTTCCACCGCGGGTATCCCCCGCATTGATCCGCCCGGACCAGGTATCTCTCCTCGAAACTTGGTCGATCTCACCTGCAATCGGGGCAATAAATATGCATCCCGCCTTGGTAAAGATGTCGGTCGCTGGGTAGTCGTGGTGATAACGCGAGTATGTAACTTTGCAGTCCTTCACTGGAAAGAGATAGTCATAATCTGAGGCGAAGACTAAAGGTGGTGAAAAGAGGTTTGCAAAGATCGAGATAGAGATAACTAAGTGAATTCTCTTCATCGAGATTACTTCGCTAATGCCCGTCTATCTAGTCGCACAGTCACCATCATATGGGGGACGGTGAGGGCCCAGATGACAACCAACAAAGTCCAGAGAAAGTCATCGGAGAGATCTCTTCCGCCCAATAAGACAATTCCTAAAGCAACGAGAATCGTCGCGATAAGAGCCGGTAATCCAGGGACGATAGCTGCGCGAAGAGCACCTGCGGCATCTCCCCGTTCAAAAGCTTGATGGGATGAATTGAGATTGAGCGTAAGGCGAGCCGTATGTCGAAGTGCATGCCAGGTTCCGAAGTAGACCGCAAAGGCGACAAGAGGCGGTAAGAAGAGAGCCACAACTCCCAGAAGAAGGAGGTCAAGCGCTTCACGTTTACGCTTCACCGCGATTTGAATGATGATAGAGATTAGCAAGAGATTCAGAGTCAAAAGCAGTAGCCAAGAGTCAGCGCCTTTGTGCCAGTCAATCAAAGCTGGATTAACCATTGCTAGCGCATTCGTGCTCTTCTCATTGACCAAAGGAATGATCACTGGCGTAGATCCGGCGGCTAACGCGTAACTGATTTGGGCCCATCTCGGCGCCGACGGGCTCTTGCGTAAGCGATCTCGCTCAGCGAGAAAGGCAGTGTCTCCAATACCAAAGTGAAGGGCGCTCATTACGACGACCAGATAGAAACCCGCGACATTCCAGGACATGATCGCGATAACAGCAGCGACAGCAATCAATATATAAACCAGAACGAAGAGTGCCATCTTCACCATTGATCCTCGTGGCAACGAAACCAAGTGGTCCAAGGCACCATGCGGTATCCCCACGGCCAAAGCAAGCAGTGCAAGCACCACTTGCCAACCCATTGAGTCGCTATCCAGCGCGAAGTTGAGGGTGCCTCCAACTACGAGTGAAAGAACGGCGATAGAGGTTGAGAGGTTTCGCATCAGATCAAAAACTCTTACCTGGGCGCCTTGCATAGCCTCAGAGTAATCCGCCTGCCGAAATCTCCTTCCGACAACCTCGCCGAGAAGTATTCGCGTGTCATTATGAGACATGGAGAAGATGGCCTATCTGGCCATGTTGGCCTTTACTGTCGCCGGTTCGTGGTGGCTCGAATGGGCATTCAAACTTCGAGTCTTACGTAGAATTCGCTTCACACTTTCGACGATCGCCCCAATCTCTATCTTCTTCCTTGTGTGGGACGCTCTAGCAATCCACTTGAGCCATTGGGAATTTGACTCAAATCAGATTCTAGGAATCTACCTGGCCTTCAATATTCCACTGGAGGAATTTCTATTTTTCCTGGCCGTACCTCTTGCAATCATCCTGACTTATGAGGGAGTGAGGAAACTCCGTCCACAGTGGAGTGAGCAGGAGTCATGACTTATACCGAAATCACATCACTCGTTTTGATTCTGGTCGTCCTCAGTGACATCTTTCTCTTTAAGAATTCACTTCTGACGACGAGAGCATTCTGGGGAAGTTACGCAATCATTCTTCCCTTCCAACTCCTCACGAATTCCTGGCTTACTCATCGCAAGATAGTCATGTACGACTCCAATGAAATCATTGGGTTACGAGTTGCGAGTGCTCCGATTGAAGACCTTCTCTTTGGCTTCGCTATGGTCGTAGGTTTCCTCTCTTACTGGGAGTTTTGTAAGAAAAGAGCGAAACTTGCGTGAGGCGAGCGTAGACTCATGTCATGTCAATGCGATATCGAATCGTTGCCTCACTCGGCGCCATTGCACTCGTTGCACTAGCTATCTTTTCAGCGACTCAGAGCAAGATAACTGAGTTCGCAACAGGAACCCCAGAAGCGACAGTCCAGGCCTTCTTCAAATCTATGTCTGAGCGAGATAGTGAAGGCGCTCTTCGATACTTTGTTACCGACACTCCTTGTGAGCTTTTCGAACTAGATAGGCAGAGCTTCTCCCAAGAGATCACAATTGATCTCGTCGAGTCCGAGATCACCGGAGATAGCGCCAAAGTGAAGGTTCGTATCCGTTACAGCAGCAATGACATGGTCAGCGGGTGGAAAGAGGATCAAGTAATCCGTTTGGAGAAGGAGTCGGGTAACTGGCGCATAACCGGAACTCCCTGGCCACTTTATGATTGCGAGCAGGAGAAACCATGATCTTCGGCATCATCTCTCTACTGATCACCGTCACCGTCCCGTTACTGATCATTCGGTGGTTCATCAACCGCCGTTCGGCACGACGTGATTTTGGCGATGAAATTCGTGAAATCTTTCAGTATCTAGCGACGCTGGTCCTTCTCGTAGTCGTCAACACAGGGCTCGCGGGACT
>VGAI01000028.1 GCA_016870815.1 Actinomycetota bacterium | reverse complement strand
GCACAGGCCTACTCTGCGATTGGTTACAACCTCAATCAACTCCACAGAATCGAAGAAGCATCGAATGCGATGACAAAAGCTGTCGAACTTCTTCGTGAACATAAATCTCCAATGGCTCTCGAACTCGCTTGCACTTTGGGCGAGTGGCTCTATTCGTCGAAGGAATATCGGAAAGCAATCGAATGCATCCAAGATTGCGTGCAGGAGCATCTCGTCGATGGAAATGATATGGGCGCGGCAAATGATTTCTACCTCATCGGATGTGCACGGCGAGACCTCGGCGAACATACCGAAGCGATAGCTGCCTTCAACGAGGCGCGAACTCTTTACAAGAAATTAAAAGAGGTAATCCATGTTGCTCGTTGTGATCAGAAGATCGCATACTCACTCATCGCGTTAGGCGATGCTGATGGAGCAGAAGTTGCTGCTCAACGAGCGCTTGATGTATTCCAGACTGCCAACGATCATCGAAGAGAGACTTTTGCGCTCTTTGAGCTGGGTAAAGCAAGGCTCCTCAGTGGAAATGTCGATGGTGGACTTGCCACGCTTAGAAGAGTCTTACGCACTATCGCAGAATCAGAGGATAAAGACTTCGAATTCATCTTAGAAGTAGAGCAAGAGATCGCGAAGACTTTGCGGGCAAGTGGCGATGCGGTCGGTGCTTCAGAGATCGAAAGACGGATTGAGACTGTCCGCGAGATAATCGAAGAGAAGTAAATCGAATTCATTTTGATCCCCGACCTCGCTCATCTCAAGAGAAAGAAATCTCTTCACGTAATGATGGTCTGTCTTGGAAATATCTGTCGTTCGCCGATGGCCGCTGCCGTTCTTGCAACTAAGGCTCGTGAGGTTTCAGGGATATCAATTGAAGTATCTAGCTCTGGAACATCGAATTGGCATGTAGGTCAAGGTGCGAATCCACCGTCACAGCGAACCTGGGAAAAGGCAGGGTATGTGCATGAACATCGCGCCTCGCAGATAACCGAAAAACGGATTGCAGATTCTGATCTCGTTCTGGTGATGGATAGATCCAATCTGCGCAATGTCCTGGCAATGGCAACGGATGATCAGCATGCGAAGATCCACCTTCTCCGTTCATTTGATGTTTTGGCAGATCATGATGAAGTGCCAGATCCTTATGGAATGGCTGACGGAGCATTTGAAGAGGTATTGGCAATGGTCGAGCGTGCTGTGGATGGATTGCTTAGCGCTTTAGGTGTTGCAGACCCCAGTGATACATAGCGATCGCTCCCGCGGCCGAGGCATTGATTGATCGAGTAGATCCATATTGGGCGATGTCGAAGATCTGGCTACATGCGCGTTGTCCTTCGGGAGAGATTCCAGCGCCTTCTTGACCGAAGAACATCACTACCTGTCGTGGAATCCTTGCACTTTCGAGTGGAACTGAGCCAGGCAAGTTATCTATCCCAATCAAAGGTATCTCTCGCTCACCACACCAATTCTTTAGCTCGGTAACATCGCTGTGGTGGATCACTTGAAGATACTTGTCCGTGACCATCGCGCCACGTCGATTCCAATCACGCTTTCCGACTATGTGCACGCTAGCAACATTGAAAGCATTAGCGGTCCTTACTATTGATCCGATATTGAGATCGTGTTGCCAATTCTCGATCGCGATGCGAAGCGGATTACGTTTGGTATCGAGGTCAGCGACGATTGCCGCAACGCTCCAATAACGATAGTGGTCACTCACATTCCTTCGGTCACCATGAGCAAGCAAGTCTGGATCTAATCGAGTGTCATCGGGCCACGGAAGAGGATGTGGCCCAACGCCAACGACTGGATAGAACTCCCCGGGTCCGATCTCTGGTTCCACCATAGAATCAATCCATACCGTGGTAGAGATATCCGGTGGACATGATGCGCACTCTAGCGAAGGAGGAGTGATGCAAGCGAAGCTTCGTATCATCGGATCCATCTTCGTGCTCCTAAGTATTCTCGCGTCACACTCTGCTACCGCTGAAGAGAGCGCAGTCAGTGCCAGTTGTTTTGTCAAAGCTAAGAGCTGCGTCCCGTCACAATTCATCAAACAAGCCAAATCAAAATCTCTCGCCAATCCCGCAATTCTTGTCACAGATCCAGCGACTGGCGTGGTTCTCTACGAGAACCGCCCGGATTCACCAAGCGTCCCTGCCTCGGTTATGAAGGTATTAACTAGCTATACCGCACTCACTTTCCTAGGTGGTGAGAAGAGATTTGCAACCTCGATATACCGAGTGGAAACTGGAAGTACATTCATGATCGTTGGTGAGCGCGATCCCTGGCTCACCATGTTCCGCTCGGTCTCATTGAAGTATGGACCAGCATTCGCACCTGACTTGATCAATGTCGCCCTCGGCCAATTCGGTGAAGATGATCGACCGAAGCGAATCACTGTTCTTCACTCAAGACTCTACTCATCTGACATCGCGGGTTTAAAAGCCCACTTCAAGGGTAGTGCTGTAAAAGTCACCTTCAAAGAGATCTCCAGTAAAGAAGCCACGTTGAAATCAGGTGAACCGCTTTACCAAATTCTCTCGCCAACCGTGAATCAGATGGTCGAATTCCTGATTCGCTTTAGCGACAATCGATTAGCAGATCGTCTTGCTGTCCATGCGGCGATTGCCCATGGTTATAAAGGTGATAAGGGTGGACTGCAACAAAGTTATCAAGATGCACTCCTGGCGAAGGAGATAGGTATAGATGGGCTCAATGTCGAGGATGGAAGTGGACTTTCGAAAGAGAACCGAATCACCTCTCGAATGGTTGTAGATCTGCTGACTAAGATTCGAGGAATTCCCGAATTTCAATCGCTCTACCAAGGATTGCCCACTAGTGGAAAGACTGGAACATTGAAGAAACGTTTCAAAGAGAGCGCGCCAGATGCTGTCGGTTTAGTGAAAGCCAAGACTGGTTGGGTCAATGGTTCGGTGAGCCTGGCGGGATTCATTACCTCGGGAGATAGGGAGTACGCATTCGCTGTCCTAGCTGATCGAATTCCTCGCTATTACTCTGCGACAGAACGTGCACGCGTAGTAATCGATCGAATGATTGGCTCGCTTGCTAAACCAGCAAATACCGAGGTGCTTGAGGCAATCGGTTAACTCTAATCAGCCGTGTTGGTAGATCTTGATTGCTCCACCGTAACAGGCAACCCAGGTCCGATCATGGACTCCATCAAAAGTGATTCCGATCGGCTCATCGCATACTTTGATCTTCTGTAGGACCTTGAAGTCACTGACTCGAACCTTGGCCAATGTGTCGCTGAAATAGTTGACCACAATCAACGCGCTCTCATCATCGGTGAGTACCAGACTTCTTGCTGCTTTCCCAGTAGTCACTCGTTTGATCACTTTCCCACTCTCGATATCGAGCGCAACGACTTGGCCTGATGCATTGAGCGTTGCATAGAGCGTCTTACCATCCGATGAAAGTTGAAGTGCACGTGGATTTGGACCTATTGCCAAGCGCTTTCGAGTGAAATCAGTTAAGTCAATCTGATGCACGACTGATCCGCCCATCTGCGCCACATAGGCATAGCGCGAGTCGGATGAGATCGTGATTCCTCGTGGGTATGCCCCGATCGAGATTCGCTTGATTCTCTCCCGGCTTTCCAGTGATGTCACTGTCAGGTCGTAAGAGCACCAATTGCTCACCAAGAGAAGTCGCCCATCCGGTGATACTTCGACGACTTTTGGCACTGATCCAACTGGATAGACCGCATCGATCTTGAATGAGTTGGTATCGATTCGATAGACGAAACTCTTGTCATAACCATCTGCAGGTGAACAAGTATCGGTTCCTTCTTTGGTAAAGCCCTTGCCGTACATCGCATAGTTTGAAACATAGAGGTATCTGCCATCTGGGGAGTAAGCACCTTCAACCGGAGCACCTTTGACTGGAGTTGGATATTTCGCGAATCCAAACTCTTTCAAGTTGACCTGATCTGGGATTGTGGCAACTAGCTCCATCTTGGCGCTGTCATAGATGGTGACTGAATGGCGGTACATCATGTTATGTGCGCTCACTAGGCCAAAACCAGATGCCCTCACAGATTTCGGGGCGATATCTCCAGTGATTGTCTTGACCAATCTCATCTTCTTCTCAGCGACTGTGACTCCACTCGAAACTTCATCAGCTGTAGAAATTGATGCATGCGCTCCGACCAGAGCAAGAATCAGAATCGTTGTGAGGGGAAACACCCAACTTCTGGCACGAGTTCGAAGTAGAGAAAAGTGCATGTGCACACCCTATGCGAGAGATTTGAGTACGCTCACCGATTGTGAAGGCCTACATCGCGCTTATGAAATTGCGCGTTGTCGAACTCTTGCTGGTGACCACGGTCCCTGCGCTATTTCTTGCATCTGGGGGTATCCCAGACCTCACAATAACTTTGGCCACACTCTTTGGCGGAACTCTTGCGGCAGGTGCAGCGAATGCATTCAATATGGTGATCGAAAGCGATATTGATCAGGTTATGGGACGGACCTCTACCCGCCCGCTCGTCCGTGAAGATATGAGTGAAGGGGCTGCTCTCACCTTTGCTTTCGCGTGTACTGTCACTTCTCTCATTACATTCTGGGTCTTCACTAATCCCTTAGCAACCGGTCTTACTGTTGCTGCAATCGCCTTCTATGTCTTTGGCTACACCGTCGGCCTGAAACGACGAACCTCACAGAACATCGTCTGGGGCGGAATTGCTGGGTGTATGCCAGTACTTATTGGTTGGGCAGCAGTAACTGGAGACCTCTCAGTTACCGCTTGGCTCTTCTTCCTCTTGATCTTCTTCTGGACGCCGCCGCATTTCTGGGCGCTCGCCATCAAGTACAAGGATGACTATGAGCGCGCTGGAGTCCCGATGCTTCCAGTGGTTGCACCAATGAAATCTGTCGTTGCACAAATGTGGTTTCACACATCAGCGATGGTCATTACTAGTTATGCCGTCATCACATCAGTTGGTGGAGAAATGTGGGTCTATCTCATCGTCACTGGTATCAATGCACTCTTTCTCATCGCCCTTATCGGGATGAGGGGCGATACTTCTCAGATTGAGTCTGCTGCAATCAAAGTCTTCAAGAGTTCGATCACTTACCTCACTCTCTTCTCAATCCTTTTGGTACTTGTTGCTCTGCTGTGACCAAGTTGAGAAATCATCAAGTTTCGGTTGATAAGGTGGCTACATGAGTAATCGCGCGCTGATTGTGCGAGATCTTTCCAAAAAATATGGCGATCTCTTTGCGCTCTCTCATGCGAACTTTGAAGTCCCACTCGGCACGATCTGTGGTTTCGTCGGACCGAACGGTTCAGGTAAGACCACAACGATTCGAATGCTCCTTGCTCTGATTGCACCAAGCGGTGGAAGTGGTGAAGTTCTTGATATTTCGATAGATGAACCTGAGAAGTATCTCCCCTTTATCGGTGCCATGATCGAGGGCCCTGCTTTTTATCCCGCACTCACCGGAATTCAGAATCTCAAGGTCCTGGCAAAGATCGGTGGTTTCTCACTTGATCGAATTCCTGGGTTACTTGAACTAGTTGGCCTAGGCAATCGTGGCGATTCCAAATACAAGACCTATTCCTTAGGAATGAAGCAACGGCTTGGCATTGCAGCCGCACTTCTGCCGAATCCAAAAGTTTTGATCTTGGATGAACCGACAAATGGGTTGGATCCCGCTGGAATACAGGAAGTTCGCGATCTGCTTCGAAAGTTGGCCGATAGTGGAATAACAGTCTTCGTCTCATCGCATCTACTGAGTGAGTTAGAGATGATCAGCGAATATCTTGTGGTGCTACGTGAGGGTCGAGTCATCTTCTCCGGGAAAACGAAAGAGTTATTGGCAAAACAACAACCTCGGATCCGAGTGAAGAGCAATCACCCGAATGGAATTCAGATCGCACGAGAGATCGCCGAAGAGAGCGGTCATAACTGCGAGATCTTTGGTGACGAACTTTTGGTGACAGCGCCACCAGAGTATGGATCCGAGCTCAATCTTCAATCATTCTCCCGAGGAATCACTCTGACTGAGATATCACCGATCCACCCTTCACTTGAAGAGACTTTCTTTGAGATGACAGGAACCGAGATGATCCACGAAGCGGGGAGATAACGATGTTGCGAGTCTTCGCGGGAGAGTGGGTCAAGCTTCGTAGACCAACTCTGCTTCTCGGAACGTTAGGTGCAGTTGGTGGCTTGGTCGCGATGGTGACTTCGGTGATCTATCTCTTGATCGATGATCCAGGTGGTAATGGTGATCGGGGTCGGACCATCTCACGAGAAATCTTGCAACTTCCCTCTGGGTTTTCCTTGACCTTCGCGCAATCTGCAGGGCTCTTGGGTTTGGTGGCGCTCTGCATTTTTGCAGCGCAGACTGCTCAGGAATACACCTATGGAACACTTCGGAATATCTTGGTTCGCCAGCCCTCAAGGATGAAAGTCCTTGCTGGCAAGTATCTTGCGATGTCTCTCTTTGCACTGATTGTTGTTATCTTTGCTGCGATCGTTGGAATGGGTCTTTCTTACGCACTCTCAGGACGGGCAAAAGTAATCACCGATGCTTGGTTTACCACAGATGCGCTCTTCGATACGGCAAATTCATTTGCCAATGTCATCTTTGCAACGATCGCACATGGAACTGTTGGGATGGTTCTTGGATTACTGCTCCGCTCGCCGATTAGTTCGATATCCATTGGTGTCATTTGGATCCTGATAGTGGAATCAATCCTCGTTGCAGTGAGAGGTTCTTTCGCCAAGTACCTGCCCGGAGTTCAGCTCAGCAATATTGGACAGGGCGGAAGCGATGACCTCACATTTATTTATTCAGTGCGCTATGCCCTGATATTCCTATTGGCAGTGGCGATTCTCGCTTCGATTCTCTTCAAGCGCCGTGATGTAGCCAACTAAGAAGGCGACACGAAGGCATTTCTCAGGAAGGTTAAGCCTTCCTGTTTTATTCTTCTTCCCTGCCCAGCACACTCCTCATTTCCCCAGGGAGCGAATGTGAAGTCACCTAAGTCAGTCGCGTTTCTTGCGATACTCGCTCTCGCCATTCCACTTACTCCTCTCTATTCAGCATCAGCAAAGACGCCAAAGCCGACCCTGAAAGAGATCCGTGAGGCCAAGGAGAAAGAGGCCGCGAAGAAGCGCGAAGCCGATAAGGCACAAGCAAAACTCAATGCGGCGAACAAAACTTTGAAACAACTTACTGCGGTAGCGGATGCTGCGCAGGCGAAGTATCTGAAAGCCAGGGCAGAACTTGCGGTCGCGACAAAGCGTGCGAAAGCAGCGGCAGCGCATTACAAAGAAGCAACTGCCGCTGTCACTGCGACGCATAATCAAATTGGTCGACTCGCAACGAATGCCTACATCATGGGAAGTGGCTTCACCGATCTCGATGCCGTACTCAAAGCAGATGGACCACAAGATATGATGGATCGACTATCGATACTCGACACGCTTGGAGAGAATAACAAGACAGCTCTCACTCGATACAAATTTGCTGAGGCTATTGCACAAGAGGCAAAGAAGGAGGCGGATGAGACCCGCCAAGCACAAGAGGATGCGACCGAGCGCGTAGAAGAGGCGAAGAAAGAAGCCGATAGCGCAGAGGCAGAACAACAGAGAGAAGTAGACAAACTTCAGAAAGTCCAAGATCAACTCGCACGCGAATTGAATTCAGCGCGGAAAGTTCGGCTAACTCTCGAACAACAGCGACAACTCGCTTTACTGGAAGAAGAGAATGCAAGACGTGCAGAGCAGACACCAGGCCAGGCAAAGATCTGGACAGACGATGGATTCTCTGGCCGTGCAACGATTCGTACCTCAACCGAACAAAGACTTAAGGCAGTCGAATTTGCGAAGAAGCAAGTTCTTGCCAAGAAACCATATGTCTGGGGCGCTGAAGGTCCTAACTCATTCGATTGTTCTGGATTGGTCTACTCTGCCTATCGAAGCGCTGGACTTGGTTGGCCGAATTGGGATCGACTCAACTCCTCGCTCTATTGGGGATACACCAAGCGCATTCCGTTGAATCAACTTGAGCCCGGTGATCTTCTCTTCTATTCATATAAGGGAACGGTCAACACCATCCATCACATCTCTATCTATGCCGGAGACGGGATGATGTGGGAGGCCCACTCCACGAAGAAGGGCTTGCTCTATTCGAGCATCTACTCGATTCAAGGTCTGATGCCATATGGAGGTCGGGTCTAACCTTCGCGCTATGGCGCAGTCAGGGAGAGAAATCGAGGCAATCGTCTCGATTCGTAGCGCAGTTCGCGCCTGCCTTGAAAAGTTCGAACCTGGGGATGCCATCGCTGTCGCTGTCTCAGGGGGCGCAGATTCCATGGCGCTTGCGCTAGCAACGAGACTTGAGATTGCTGACAGTTCACATCCACTTCACGCAATCATCATCGATCATCAACTTCAATCTGGTTCTGCTGAAGTCGCTGCACAAGTCCAGCCTCGCCTTGAGAAGATCGGAATCGATTCGGTAACTATCAAGAAAGTTTCGGTGGAGATCACCGATGGAATTGAGAGTTCTGCTCGTCGCGCGCGGTACGACGCACTTGCAGAATTCGCCAAAGAGAGATCGATTCGAGCAATTCTTCTCGGCCATACGCGTGATGATCAGGCTGAGACAGTCTTACTAGGACTTGCCCGTGGGTCTGGTGCTCGATCGCTTGCTGGTATGCGTAGCGAGAGTGAGATCTATTATCGTCCGCTCCTAGAGATCTCTCGTGAGCAGACCTTACGCGCATGTCACGAAGCGGGAATCGAAGTTTGGTCGGATCCACATAATCACGATGAGAGATTTCTTCGGGTTCGTGCACGGAAGGCGCTAACACTTCTCGAGGAGAGTGTTGGTCCTGGAATAAAGGATTCACTGGCGCGAAGCGCTGATCTCTTACGCGATGATGCAGATGCGCTTGATCGATATGCAAGCGAGTTCTTTCAAGGGATTGATCCGAAAGAGATTGAGGTCTCACAACTGGCTCGGTTACCTCGAGCTGTGCGCACGAGAGTCTTGCGGCTTGCTATCTATGTCCTTGGCGCACCAGCGGGTTCATTGACCGCCGAGCACATCGCCCCGGTCGAAGCCCTGATCTCTGATTGGCACGGTCAAGGGGAGAGCTCACTTCCTGGGGGTGTGAAGGTGATGCGAAATTCGGGCAGACTTTTGCTGGTGCGGCGGGGATAGGCTCGCCACCTCATTTGATGTCCCGAAAAGGGTAATCCGATAAGGGTAAATAGTGGAGGCGCTTCGTGGATCTCGAATCGGTCAAATCTGAAATTGATCGTGTAGTCATCACCGAGACTCAATTGCAGAGTCGGCTCAAAGAGATGGCGGAGCAAGTCACTCGCGACTACCAAGGGCGCGATCTCCTGCTGATCGGAGTACTTAAAGGTGCTGCGATGGCGATGGCAGATCTTGCGCGATTGATCAACTGCCACCTTGAGATGGATTGGATGGCGGTCTCCTCCTATGGCGCCGGAACGAAATCAAGTGGTGTTGTTCGAATCCTGAAGGATCTCGATCGAGATATCACCAACCGCGAGATATTGATCGTCGAGGATATTCTTGATACCGGCTTGACCCTCTCGTGGCTCAAAGCAAATCTCGAATCTCGTGGTGCGAAGAGCGTTGAGATCTTGACTGTAGTTAGAAAGCCAGATGCGACGAAAGTTGATATCAAACCGAAATATGTCGGCTTCGATATCCCTAACGAATTCGTCGTCGGATATGGGCTAGATTTCAATGAGCGCTATCGAAATCTTCCCTTTATCGCAGTGCTCGCAAAGCACATGTATTCATAGGTCTAGGTAATGGCAACGAAGAAGCTCCTCGACATCAAACGAGGAAAGAATCAGAAGAAGCAACCTCAGAGTGAGCGAGCTACTCGTGGCAATTCCCGGCAAAACCTTCCGCCAGGTGGTCGAGTAAGAGCGCTACTGCGCCGTCCTCTCTTCTGGATCCTCCTAGCAATCCTCCTGGTCTCTATTGTCGGACGAGTCTCTTCTTCCAATGACGGTTTCACCCGCGTCGATACCGCATCTCTGCTTGCAGCGATTTCAAAGAGTGAAGTGGAATCAGCAACTATCGTCGATCGAGACCAACTTATCCGCGCCGTTCTCAAGCCAGGTGAGGCGATCGATGGCGCGACAAAAGTTGAAGCTTTTTACGTCTCAGGACAAGAACCACTCGTCGTAGAACTTCTCACGAGTAATCCACCGCCAGAGCCTTGGAATGTCGAAGTTCCTAAGCAGAACCTCTTCCTCTCATTTATCTTCTCGCTCCTTCCATTCTTATTGATCACATTCCTGCTCTTCTTCCTGCTCTCGCAATCACAGGGTGGCAATCGAGTCTTCTCATTTGGTCGATCGCGCGCTCGCCTTCAATCTCCCGATGCACCGAAGACGACATTCGCTGATGTCGCAGGTGCTGATGAATCAGTTGCGGAATTGCGAGAGATCAAGGACTTTCTCGCCGATCCCAAGAAGTATCAGGAGATTGGCGCGAAGATTCCTAAAGGCGTGCTCCTCTATGGACCACCAGGAACGGGAAAGACTCTCCTTGCTCGAGCAGTCGCTGGTGAAGCGAAAGTTCCGTTCTACTCAATCTCTGGCTCTGATTTCGTTGAGATGTTCGTTGGCGTGGGCGCAGCAAGAGTTCGAGATCTCTTCAATCAGGCAAAAGCGAATGCGCCGGCAATCATCTTCGTTGATGAGATCGATGCCGTGGGAAGACACCGTGGTGCAGGTCTTGGCGGTGGGCATGATGAACGGGAACAAACCCTCAACCAACTCTTGGTGGAGATGGATGGATTCGAAGCAAATGGTTCAGTGGTCTTGATAGCAGCGACAAATCGACCAGACATTCTTGATCCTGCGCTACTTCGCCCAGGGAGATTCGATCGCCAAATCGCAATCGAGCGCCCTGATCTCAAGGGACGAGAAGCAATCCTCAAAGTCCATGCGAAAGGCAAGCCACTTGATGAGGATGTCGACCTCATCTCATTTGCCCGAAGGACACCGGGATTCACTGGTGCAGATCTCGCAAACGTTCTTAATGAGGCAGCGCTACTTAGCGCTCGCAATAATGCAAAGACGATCAATAACTCATCAATTGATGAAGCAATCGATCGCGTGATGGCAGGACCGCAACGAAAGAGTCGTGTGATGAGTGATGACGAAAGACGTGTCACCGCCTATCACGAAGGTGGTCACGCCCTTGTCGCTCACGCACTCCCCCATACAGATCCGGTACATAAGATCACCATCTTGCCTCGCGGTCATGCGCTCGGTTACACCATGGTCTTGCCGGATGAAGATAAGTACTCAGTATCAAGGAACCAGCTTCTCGATCAACTCGCTTACACCATGGGTGGTCGCGCTGCAGAGGAGTTGGTATTCCATGATCCAACGACCGGCGCATCAAATGACATTGAGAAGGCAACGACACTTGCTCGCGCAATGGTCACGCAATATGGCATGACCGAAAAACTGGGGGCAATCAAACTCGGTGTGAGTGATTCCGCGCCTTTCCTTGGTCGTGACTACGGCCATCAGAGGGATTACTCAGAGTCGATTGCTGGTCAGGTGGATCAAGAGATCCGAGAGCTGATCGAGAATGCTCATCAAGAAGCATTTGATATTTTGGTGGAGAATCGCGAGACTCTTGATCGACTCGTTATCGAACTTCTTGAGAGAGAGACGCTCGGCAAAGATGAGATTGCAGAGATATTCCGCTCGGTTATTGGACCAAGACCGCGTGGTGCTTGGACTGGATCTGCGACACGCAAACCTTCGAATCAACCCCCGGTAGCGATACCCCCGCGACCTAACAACGCTGAGCCAGAGGTTGAAGGCAAGAGCGAAGTGAAGAAGGCAAAGAAGCGTGCAAAATCCAGTGAGTAGTGGTGACTACGTTGAGTGAGATTGATCCAATCTCCATGGATCCAAGTGCCGGAAGGGCTCGCGGTGAATTCGATCTAGCGCGAGCAGAGCGCGCCGTCCGTGAACTCCTGCTCTCTCTTGGTGAAGATGTCGAACGAGATGGTTTGCGAGATACGCCGATCCGCGTAGCAAAGGCGCTCGCTGAGAATTTCGCAGGTCTCTATCAAGATCCAAGAGATGTCTTGAAGACGACCTTTGATGCAGGTCATCGCGAGCTTGTGATTGTGAGGGACATTGAGGTCTACTCACATTGTGAACATCATCTTGCCCCGTTTCATGGCGTGGCGCATATCGGCTACATCCCAGGAGAGAGCGGCAGGATCACTGGGTTATCGAAGTTAGCTAGATTGGTCGATCTCTTTGCAAAGCGACCACAAGTGCAAGAACGACTGACAACTCAGATCGCTGATTCAATCGTGGAGATTCTTGGTGCAGCAGGAGTGATTGTGATTATTGACTGTGAGCATCTATGTATGTCGATGCGTGGCGTCCGTAAATCTGAAGCTCGCACCGTCACTAGCGCTGTGCGCGGGATGCTCCGCAACCCAGCAACACGTGCTGAAGCGATGTCACTGATTCAATCCCGCGAGAGATAAGAAGCCATCATGACCACCTTAGTCATGGGGATTCTCAATGTAACTCCGGATTCATTTGCCGATGGTGGCAGGCACTTCTCGTTAGAAGATGCAATTGCGCGTGGCGCGAAAATGATTGAAGAGGGCGCAGAGATTATCGATGTGGGCGGAGAGAGCACGAGACCTGGTGCCGAGCGAGTCGATGAAGAGAGTGAAAAGGCGCGAGTCCTGCCTGTAATCAAAGAGCTCGTAGCAATGGGCGCTACGGTAAGTATCGACACGATGAGATCTTCGGTGGCGAATGAGGCAATCTCACTTGGTGCGAAGTACGTCAATGACGTCAGTGGTGGACTTGCTGATCCAAAGATGGCTCAGTTGATCGCAAGGAACAAGGGCGTCCAATATATAGCGATGCACTGGCGTGGACATTCGAAAGAGATGAATTCGCTTGCGAAGTATGAGGATGTAGTGCGTGATGTAAGACGTGAGCTTGCCGAGCGAACCGAAGCATTGGTCAATGAAGGAATCGATCCTGACCAGATCATCATTGATCCAGGACTTGGTTTCGCTAAAGAAGCGAGCGATAACTGGGCGCTTCTCAAAGATCTAGAACGGATATCCCTCTTAGGCTTCCCAGTGCTGGTTGGCGCATCACGGAAGAGATTCCTCGGTGAATTGCTTGATGGCGCGACTCCAGACGATCGCGAGAGCGCATCTGTTGCAATCACTACCCTACTTGCGCGGATGGGAATTTGGGGTGTTCGCACACATAGCGTCAAGCCACATAAGGATGCGATCAAGGTGGTCGAACGATGGATGAGTTGAAAATTAGCGGAATCCAAGCGCACGGATTCCATGGCGTATTTGATTTTGAGCAACATGATGGCCAACTTTTTCTTGTTGATCTGCTTCTGCACCTCGATCTCAAGAAGTCTGGCGAGAGTGATGCGTTAGAGGACACTGTTGATTATGGTGTCATGACAGCGCGAGTCAAAGAACTCATCGAGTCAGGTCCATATCGTCTTATCGAGCGATTAGCAGAGGTAATTGCAACTACGTTGAAGAGAGAGTTCTCGCTTTCAAATATCGAAGTGACGGTTCATAAGCCAGAAGCGCCCGTTGGCGTGAAGGTCAGCGATATCTCTGTGACTATCAGGCGATGAGAGCAGTAATCGCGCTAGGTTCTAATCTCGGAGAGCGTGAGATCCATATTCAAAACGCTCTTGCGCAGATGGCTTCTTTTCTCACTATCGAACGATTCTCCTCTTTGATTGAGACGAAGCCTGTTGGGGGTCCACCACAAGGGAATTACCTCAATGCCGTTGCGATATGTGAATGTGAAATCGACCCAGAAGAGCTTCTTGCAAAACTGATGGAAGTCGAAGGAACTCTTGGAAGAGTAAGGACAGTGCTTAATGGGCCAAGAACTATTGATCTTGACATCGTCGCCATGGGCAATACTGAGATGTCAACGCCGAATCTCACATTGCCTCATCCAAGGGCCCATCTGAGGGAATTCGTCCTCCGGCCTTGGTTAGAGGTAGAGCCCGAGGCTTACTTAGTTGGCCACGGTAGCGTCAAAGATTTATTGCGATCTATTACGCCTTCTTGAATCCTTTTGGACACTTAGGGTTTGTCGCAGTTACCTTCTTCTTGGTTGCTCCCTTGAGGCATGTAATGGTCTTCTTTCCATTTTTTGCACCGGTTGTGGTCGCTGTTGATGGAGTCGGTGTCGCAGTAGGTGTAACAGAGGCAGCCGAGCCTGCTCCAGCTTGACTTAACTTCACCTTGATTGTGGGGCTTGAAAAGGTGAAGCCTGAAGCCCTAAGTTTGATGAGACCGTTTACTTCATTAACAGATTCAGTAGTGATGATATTCGTGCCGCCATCACTTTCAATGGAGATTGTGGCGGAGATGGGTGCGTTACTAAAGCCATAGATGCATCGGGCGACATCACTTCGCATCGCAAGGTCGTAACTACCAATATGTTTTGTTTTGCCATCACTGGTGTAGTGAGGTGCCGCCACCTTATATTCGAGAGTTCCCGTGGATTTGTTGAATGTTGGTGGACCATCACTATAGACAGATGCATTGGAGTTAATGACACCTACCAAGCCTTTTCCAGCAGAGCACTGGGTGTACTGGCCACTTTGATCTTCGACGCTCTGAAGATTCCACCGTGTTCGCATTGCACTTGCCTTATCCGATATCAACGGTAGCCAGGCATTAAAGTGCTTGATGCTCCTCTCTCCAGCTTCATTGAGATAGGTCAGGATCGTGCGTGCCTCACCATCTTGGATGAGCAACTCTGACGCTGGTTTATTAGGGCGCCATTTCCGACCATCAACACCCTGCCCATAGAGAGTTCGAATTTCGACGGATGTGTCCTTCCACTTGCTCCACGCAATAACGGCACCTACTGTTGAAGGTTTACCGGAGGCGGTCATCTCAAAGCCATTCTGCCTGACATCTTTCACACCAAGTTTGAAATCTTGAATCCGACCAACCATCCACCCCGGTACACCTTTGCTGAGGCGGATAGTGACTTCAAAGTTCAATGAAGTGTCGAATGCCTTAGTCAGTGCGCATCGACCGGTTGCGACAACGAAACACCCTTTTTCCAGTGAATTTGCGTTACCAGTAAGGATTCCATCTTCAATCGTCATCTCTACTTCTTTGTAATCAGCAGAGTTGACCATCTCCACTGGCTGTAAGGCGTAGACCATCTTGCGCCGAGAAACTCGAGAATCGTTACCGGCAGCACGGCTCTCTAATGCGCCGTTGACGTTGAGCTCCAATCCAGCAACGAGGGCATAGTCATTTGAGTTGTTGCCATCTCGAAGAGTCCAAATTGATGCTCCAGTGCCGTCGGGAATCCCTTGTTTTGGATCTCCGGTAAAGGAGTGACGATTTGCGAGCACCTCTTTCATCTCACCAATCAGTTTCGTTCCATCTGACTTTGTTGCACCAAAAGATACGATGCAATCTAGATCTGTGTCGGATGTGCATTTATCGAAGAGCGCTCGAACGTTCAATCTCAACCCAGGCTTGAGGCACTCACTGTCCTCTAGGTCCTTGCAGACAGCAGTCGCAAAGTTGATGGTCTCCTTTCCCGAGTTCTGATCCGGCTTTGCGTAGATAAAAGAAGATATCCCCCAATCTTTGATCGAGTTATCGAAGTTGACGCCATGCCAACCATCTTCCATTTTCATATCAACTCGGAAACGTTCTTCCTCATCACTTGTGGACGCACCAGATGTAAAGGTCGAGCCGATAAGGAGGGCGAAGATGAGAAGGGAGTAGATCGATAACTTCTTGAGTCGATGGTTACTAAGAGAGCTCATCGTCACTCCTTTGATTCTCCGCTACTGGCGTGAGTCTTGCCGGGGGTTATTGCCTTCCTCACTGTCAGAGAAGGGCATTTTTATGCATAGGAGTGGAAGACTCAATAGGTCTATTCTTATCCCGTTGGGTTCCCCAACAAGTGCCCGGTACCGAAGTGGACTGGAGCCAAAGGAAGTGATGCCATGACCAAGACCGTCTCGCGTGACTCTGGTCTAGCCGCTTTCCGAAAAACGATGGTTTCGCCCGTGGTCTTCGTACCGACGATGGGTGCTCTCCATGATGGCCATGCGGCCCTGATCGCTCTGGCAAGAGAGATTTCACCTTCGGTGGTAGTGAGCATCTTCGTCAATCCACTTCAGTTCGAGAACGCTCAAGACCTCGAAAAGTATCCAGTGACTCATGACTCTGATAGAAAGATTGCTGAGGCAGCTGGGGCGAAATTCATCTGGATTCCAAGTCATGAAGAGGTCTACCCAGGAGAAGTTGCGAAGGTCAGCGCAGGCCCACTCGGCAGAGTTTTCGAAGGACATTCCAGAGATGGACATTTTGATGGAGTTCTTACCGTTGTGAAGAGACTCTTTGACTCTGTTCGTCCAGATAAGGCAATCTTTGGTGAGAAAGATTTCCAGCAGCTCTTTCTGATTAGAAAGATGGTAAAAGAACTTAACTTGGAGGTTGAAGTCATCTCTCATCCGA
>VGAI01000027.1 GCA_016870815.1 Actinomycetota bacterium | reverse complement strand
GGCGCACGCAACTAGAAGGTCCGAGCCGCTATATGCAGGACCCCCAGGGATTTTGTGCGAAGGGGAAGGGTATCGCCGGGGGGTGGGGGGTGTCTAATCCGAGCGGTCTGCTCACCCTCTCCACTCGGCCAGCCCGTTTCCCATATTCCAATGGGGGTGAGCTGACCCCTAAATTTGAGCGATGCTCTCCCCTGCAGCCGATCGCCGACTCAGGCAAATTCTTTCGGTTCTACTTCTTTCTGGACTCCTTCCTGTTTTGTTGCCCGCAGGAACCTATACCGAAACAGTCACGGCCACCGACTCGCTCGGCGATACAGCCACAACAACTCTGTCTATCACAGTTCAAACAGTTATAAGCGCACCGGCATTTACTGTTGGGAAAGGAACGCTTCCAGGATCTTTCAAACTCACTTTTTCACCGGTCACTGGTGCGAGTTCCTACACAGTCAAGGTCTACAAGTCCAACGACTCTTTTGCTTCACCCTTCGCAACAATTTCAAATTACGTTTCAGGTACTGACATCCAAGATGGTGACCCTAATACTTGTTCGAACTCTTCCACTCCAATCTGTTACGGAATCGCAGTTGGACACACTTTCAAGTTCACTATTACTCCTGTTGCTTCGGCTGGATATTCCTCGACAGGTGAAGGAAGCCAATCAAGTAAATACGCGATGTTCCGGCCTTTTGGTGCCTCTGTTACTGCCCCTCGAAGTGGGGTCGTTGGCCTAGACATTTTGGATGCCTACTGGAATCAAAATGTTGGCAAGAGTGGAGTCATCGCCTATATCTATCGAAATACCGATAACTACGCCTCTGTCTATGAGACAGCAAGCATCACAGGAACTAGTTGGAACCGAGTTGCAGTACCGGCCGGCGATTCATACACGGTCTCACTCAAACATCTTGGTGCCACTGTGAGTGACACGGTCTGGTTTGACTCTGATGAATCAGACAAGACCTCTCCAGGAATTTTCGTCTGAAACAAACCAGATGCACCAAGTGCTATCACTGCAGAAAGAAATGGAAGTGGATCCATCCGAATCTCCTGGACTCGAGCGAGTGGTCCCTATCAAACCTATTATTACCATGTATCGACGGATGGCTCCTCATGGGGCGCTTCTCGAGGAAATACAACTTCTGACTCAGCCACAATCACTGGCCTAACAAACGGCACTGCTTACTACGTCCGCGTCTACAACTACGGATCTGGAACATACGAACGCGCATCTGACTACGTGATTATGTCGGACACAATCACTCCCGCAGGAACACCAGGCCCAGTAGCGACGAGCGGCTCTTCTCCGGGTGATGCCTCAATCGCAGTGGTATGGACTGCCCCTTCTAGCAACGGCGGCAGTGCCATTACGGGCTACCTCATTGAATACTCAGCGACATCGCCTACCTATAGCGAGAGCATCACTGCGCTTTCGACGGATACTCGACTCACCCTTACCGGATTGGTAAATGGCACTTCATATTACGTGCGAATCAAGGCAGTAAACGCAGTCGGTGCGGGAGATGCTGTTGATTTGGGAGGTGGCTCCACAATCCTTGTAAAAGGAACAGCGGGATCAACGGTCGGTGCAGTGACTTCGATAACGCGAACCACGGCAACGATTAGTGCAACTATTAACGCCCGCGGAAACACAACAACACCAACGCTGAGGTGGGGACTTGCGGGTGGTTCACAGACGGACACAAATCTCTCAGCCGTCACATCAGATAGCGTCCTCGTGACAAGCAATCTCACAGGCTTATCCCCTGGAAGGCGTTATCAAGTCACATCAGATGTCAATCCCGGGATCAGCCAAGATGTCGGAGGTCGTCCTATTTACTTCACTACGACTCCTGATTCCCCGACCGGAGTTTCTTCAACAAGTACGACTTCAAAGGTAACTGTCTCCTGGACTTACGACTCTGGCGCAAGTGGATACTGGTTCACTTACAACGCGATTGCCCTCCTCAGTGGCGTTCAAGTCGGATTGGGATGCACCGATGTAAGCGCCTCTAGCGGTGGACGTTCGAGTTGTGAGTTCACTGGCTTGACCGCAAATACGACTTACACGTTCCAAATCACCTCAAAGATAAATGGTGGTGATTACGGAAATGGAACTTCTGATGCTTATGTTCTTACCGCTGCTACAGATCCCAACATCGCTACGATCTCACTCAACATAAATGGCGGAAATCTCAATGTGATGCGTGGCTCCACTATCAACATAGTCGCCACAACCAATGTCGCAGGTACCGTCACATTCCGAGCAAATGGTCGAATCATCTCCGGGTGCAAACAGAAGGCAACTTCTTCACTGCAGGCAACCTGCCCCTGGCGTCCTTCAAGGCACGGCGTCGTCAGCGTTACCGCACTCTTCAATCCCACCAGCAATCAATACACAAATGTGACTACCTCGCCTACCTCAGTCACCATGACAAGGCGAACTAGCCGCTAGAAGTAGGTTCACGGGGGTAGCTCGTTGTGGCTTTAAGGATGCTGACTTACCATCGCGGGGTGACCAAGCGCCTACGTTCATGGCTGGCGTGGTTGCTTGCCGCATCGCTTCTCCCATTGATGTTCTTAGTGCAGAACGTGCCAGCAAATGCTGTCTCATCAAATCCCACACCCGACTGCAGTGCAGGTTCTACGTGCACAATCACCTTCGCGTACTCGGGTGATTACTACGCCTGGACTTTGCCTAACGGCATCACCTCGATAGATGTGAGTCTTTCCGGTGCCCAGGGTGGATCTGGTTCGTCTCCGGGCGGGAAAGGGGGCGTAGTCGCTGGAACACTCTCTGTGAGCCCGGGCGCCACGATCTATGTTTATGTCGGCGGTCAAAATGGATGGAATGGTGGAGGCAGTGGAGGTACAGGGGGCCCAGTTTCATATAACTCCAGCAGTGGCGGAGGAGCAAGCGATATTCGAATTGGTGGAACAGCCTTAACCGATCGAAAAGTAGTTGCAGGAGGAGGTGGCGGTGCTGGACGCGGTAATTGCTCAACACAGCAAGGTGGTGGTGGTGGTTACCCAGGTGGTCTTGGAGGCGTCGGTGGCACTGTCAATTCAGGAAACAATGGTGGAACAAATGGAGGAGGCGTCAACGGTACCTACTATGGAGGCACTTCCTGCACTTGGTCTACATATGGTGGTGGTGGCGGTGGACAAAATGGAGGTGGTGGAGCTGGTGGTTATGGAACTAGCACTGGCGGAAGCTCAGGAAATTGTGGAAGTGCTAACTCGAATCCTGGAATCGGTGGAAGCACGGGTGTTACTTCAGGATGTTTTGGAGTGGGAGGCAATGGCGGAACCATGACGAATGGTGGCGGTGGCGGAGGCGGTGGCGGCTGGTACGGAGGCGGACCTGGTGGCGGAAACTGGGGTTCTGGTGGCGGTGGCGGTTCATCCTATTTAGGAGAATTAACAAACTCTTCCTATGCGAACGCAAATAGAAGTGGAAACGGTACCGCTTCAATAACTTACTTGAACGTTCCCACAGTCAGTTCTTTCAATTCAGCCCAATCCACACCTACAAATAGTCTCTCGAGCTTTACTTATTCCCTTACATTCTCTGAAACCGTCAATACAGTGGCGGCAGCAGACTTCAGTAATGGCGGTACAGCGACGGGATGTTCATTCACTCCAAGTGCGAGTTCCGGAAAAAGTGTCACCCTCACCATCTCAGGATGTTCTGAAGGAACGCTCACACCCCGAGTAAATCAAAATAGTGTGTTCGGTACTGTGACAAATTTAAATGGACCACCTGATACATCTTCGGCTACCACAACCATTGTTATTGACCGCACAGCGCCGACCGTCTCAAGAGTTGACTCACCGACTGCGGGAACTTATTCGCCTACGGGCGCACCTCGAGGCCCGAACATGGACTTCTCAGTACGTATGAGTGAATCAGTCACAGTTTCTACAGGTGTGGGTATCCCAAGGCTGACGTTAACCGTGGGAAGTTCTACTCAGTACGCGAGCTATCTCTCGCAAAGTGACTCCACAACATTGACCTTCCGCTACACCATCGATTCATCACTGACTCAAGTGGACACGAATGGTGTGACTATGACTTCGTCACTTGATCTCAATGGCGGATCGATTTCCGACTATGCAGGCAACGCCTTGAGCAATACGACAATCACTCCCCCTACGCTCACCTCTGTTCTTGTCGCGCAAAAAGCAAGTGCGCCAACCATCACACTCATCACTCCCGGTGATACACGACTGACAGTTGCATTCACTGCAGGCGCAGATAATGGATCTCCCATCACCAACTACAAGTACTCACTTAATGGAGCCGCCTCTATTGCATTCTCACCTGTCGATACCACCACTCCGGTTGTTATCACCGGACTCACAAATGGAACTGGATATTCTGTGAGGTTGATTCCTGTAACGGCAGTTGGCGATGGAGACACATCAACCGCGGTCACTGAGACTCCCACGGCAGTAGTTGTGAGTGCGGGATCCAATATCTCAACCTCCTATGGTCGAATCGAAACGTCGACGGCCTTCACCGCATCTGGAGGGACTTCTCCCTACTCATTTTCTTTATCACCAACCGTTTCAGGAATATCGATCAACTCAAGCACTGGTCGAGTAACGACATCTTCGACGCTCGCAGTTGGTAGTTATTCATCCAATGTTGTCGCCACTGATGCGAGCAGTCGAACCGGGCGAACGGCAATAACGGTAACTGTCACTAAGGCAACGCCCACTTTCTCTGCTTGGAGTAATGTCACTAAGACCTTTGGCAACTCCCCTTACTCAATTGATTCACCCACAGTTACTGGATCCCTCGCTGGAACCTTCACCTATACATCTTCCAATTCTTCGGTTATCTCGATCTCGGGGTCCACTGCGACCGTGGCTGGGGCAGGAAGTGCGACTATAACCGCGCTCTTCACACCAACCGATAGTTCAAACTATGAAACGGCTACAACGACAAACACTGTCACAGTCAACAAGGCATCGCAGACAATAACTTTCGGCGCGCTTTCAAATCGCACACTAGGAACTGGGACATTCCTATTGAGCGCATCCGACACTTCATCTAGCGGTCTTGCTCTCGCTTACTCCTCGGCCACTCTCGCAACATGCACCCTTTCTGGCTCAGACTCACGAACTGTCACATTAGTCTCGGCAGGAACTTGCACTATCAATGCTAACCAGGCCGGAAATGGCAACTACGACTCAGCTACGACAGTTACGAGATCCTTCACAATTTCTTCGGCACTTTTGATCACGACGCCTTCTGGTGCATCGCTCTCTGCAACTTATAACTCCGCATTCACACTCACTCTTTCTTCGTCCGGCGGCTCAGGCGGAAATGTATTCACTCTGGCTACTGGGACATTGCCTTCTGGAGTTCTACTTAACTCATCTTCTGGAGTGATTTCAGGAACGCCATCAACAGCTGGCAACTTTGCAATCATCATCACCGTTACTGACAGTAACTCAGCGACTGCTTCAACTTCTAGCTTCACAATCGCAGTGGCTCAGCTCAATCCAACTGTCTCTCTCGCTCTCGCGGGTGGAGTGAGTTCGACGCCAATCGGGGTCTCGATAAATATCACCGCCACCGTCTCACAAGACGGAACGCTTACTTTCAAATCAGGTGGTTCAACACTCTCAGGATGTTCATCCGTCTCATCAAGTAGTGGAAGTGCGACATGCTCGTGGACTCCAGGGGCGCTGGGTTCTGCATCACTCACTGCTGACTTGGTTCCTACTGATAGCACCAACTACGCCAATGTGACCTCATCCGCACTCAATGTGACAGTTGTGAGCGGCTCTACAACAATCGAGATCTCATTCTCAAGTTCGATTTCTAAAGGCAAGACCATAACTATCACTGCATCAACGACAAATATCGCGGGCAAAGTGACATTCCAAGTCAATCGTCGAAACATCAAAGGGTGCGTGAATCGCAATGTCTCGGCTGGAAGCGCTAGCTGTTCCTGGAAGGTGGCTCTCCATGGAAATCAAACAGTTGCTGCGACCTTCAATCCCACGAATAACGCCTACAACTCTTCATCTACTTCTCAGAGTGTTGTCGCTCTACGGCGAATCTCACGATAATCCTGTACAAACAAAAAGGGCCCCGGTTTCCCAGGGCCCTTTCGGTGACGAATAACTTCGTCGAAGTATTTACTTGATTGTGACCTTTGCGCCAGCGGCTTCAAGAGCTGCCTTCGCCTTATCAGCCACATCCTTCTTGACGTTCTCAAGAAGTGTTGCTGGGGTGGCATCAACAAGATCCTTGGCCTCTTTGAGACCGAGTGCTGAGTTGAGCGCACGTACTTCCTTGATCACTGCAATCTTCTGAGATCCAGCGTCATCAAGGACGACGGTGAACTCATCTTGTGCAGCGGCTGCTTCGCCACCTGCAGCGCCGCCAGCGGCGACAACTGCGACAGGTGCAGCAGCAGTGACATCGAATTCCTTCTCGAATGACTTCACGAACTCAGAGAGTTCTACCAAAGTCATCTCCTTGAACTGACCGAGTAGTTCGTCGGTGCTGAGCTTTGCCATTTTCGTTTCCTTTTCCTTTGGTTTTCTCTGTTATTCGCTTTGTGGTTCGGTTGCAGTTTCAGCGGCGGGTGCGCCACTTTCCATCTTGATGCGTAGCGCATCAAATACTTGTGCGGCCTTAGCCATCGAAGCCTTCATCGCACCAGCCAACTTCGAGAGCAAGACTTCGCGTGACTCAAGGTCAGCGAGTTTCATGATCTCTTCAGCGGAGACGCGCTTTCCTTCATAGATCCCACCCTTGATGACAAGTGCTGGGTTCTCTTTCTGGAAGGTCTTCAACGACTTTGCAGCAGCGATCGGATCACCCTTGATGAATGCAAGCGCCGAAGGTCCAGCCAAGAGCGAATCATCAATATCGACTCCAGCATCCTTCGCTGCAATTTTCGTTAGGGTGTTCTTCACAACCGAGTACTTGGTTTCTGCACCAAGTGATCGGCGGAGTTCCTTCATCAAGGTCACGGTAAGACCGCGATACTCAGTGAGGATCGTCGCTTGTGCCGATTTGAAATCTTCAACTAATTCGGCGACGGCGGCTGTCTTCTCAGGGCGAGCCATCAGGCTTCCTTTCTATATCCAACGATTGTTCGTGGATTTCGCCAGTAATGCGGGCCATAAATGAAGAAAGCCCCGGCGCATAGATACGCACGGGGTAAACCGTTGCAACCTATGCGGGCTGTCTTTCGACATTTACTTTGAGTTGGATTCGATTTCTCGAATCAGACTCAAGACCAGCAGTCTCTGGTGAGGAGGCAGATAGTAGAAGCACTATCTGCCTCCCGTCAAAATGCTATTGAATCGGTGCTGCGCCTTCGCGAGCGAAGTTTGGATCAAGCGGCACGCCTGGTCCCATCGTTGTGGAGACGACTGCCTTCTTGATGTAGCGACCCTTGGAGGAAGCTGGTTTTGAACGCATCACTTCATCGATTGCTGCCGCGTAGTTATCGGCGAGCGCCTCTGCGCTGAAAGATGCCTTACCAATGAGGAAGTGAAGGTTTGAGTTCTTATCGATTCGAAACTCGATCTTTCCGCCCTTGATATCGGTCACTGCCTTCGCGACATCTGTGGTCACGGTTCCGGTCTTTGGGTTTGGCATCAATCCGCGTGGACCGAGCACCTTTCCAAGTCGGCCGACCTTACCCATCAACTCAGGTGTCGATACGACTGCGTCGTAATCAAGACGTCCCTTGGAAACTTCATCGATGAGTTCATCGCCACCGACGATATCTGCGCCAGCTGCCCGAGCTTCTTCTGCGCGCTCTGCTGTCGCAAAGACAAGAACGCGAGCGCTCTTTCCGGTTCCATGTGGGAGATTGACGGTGCTTCGCACTGCTTGATCGGCTTTCTTGGGATCAACTCCAAGTACGAGCGCCACCTCTACCGATGGATCGAACTTGACGGTGACAGTCTCTTTGACCAACTTCATGCCACTCAAAGGTTGATACAACTCTGCGGCATTGACCTTCTCGGCTGCTGCCTTGTACTTCTTGCTGCGCTTCATTTCTGCTCCATTCCGGTTCGACTCTCCATCAAACCGTGGGTCTTTCGGACCCGTTGAGTTGTGGTGAAACGGAGATGCGCTCTCCTCCCACGTTCGGTTTCTTTATTCAGTTGTACTTGCTAGGTAAATCGGTGGTGCTTTCTGCCTTCTTTAAAACTATTGAACGATAACTCCCATTGATCGAGCGGTTCCTGCAATGATCTTGCTCGCAGCTTCGAGATCATTGGCGTTGAGATCTGACATCTTCACCTTTGCGATCTCTTCGACCTGTGCCTTTGAGATGGTGGCGACTTTGTCCTTATGCGGAACTGCCGAACCCTTCTCAATTCCTGCAGCCTTGAGAATCAATCTCGATGCTGGTGGCGTCTTGGTGATGAAAGTGAAGGAGCGATCTTCAAAGACGGTGATCTCAACCGGGATGATCTGGCCCTTCTGGCTTTCCGTCGCAGCGTTGTAAGCCTTGACGAAGTCCATGATGTTGACGCCATGTTGACCGAGAGCTGGACCAACTGGTGGCGCAGGAGTCGCTGCCCCAGCCTGAATCTGAAGCTTTATTAGCGCCTGTACCTTCTTCTTTGCCATCTCTTCTCCCCTTTTTCTCTTTAACTCTGTAAGTCTCTTGTTATTCGCTTAGTTCTCTGGTCGTTTCTTAGATCTTCTGTACCTGGTGGAATGAAAGCTCTACAGGAGTCTCTCGACCGAAGATCGATACCAAAACTTTGAGCTTTGCTTGCTCCGGCATGATCTCGCTGATCGTCGCAGGAAGCGTTGCGAATGGCCCATCCATAACGGTGACAGATTCGCCGATGCTGAAATCAACAAGCTTCACATCTGGCTTCACTGACTTCTTCAATTCCTTAGGTGCGATCATCTTCTCTACTTCATCCAACGGAAGCGGACTTGGATGATGGGAGTTACCTACGAATCCGGTGACACCTGGAGTGTTACGGACGCAGGACCATGATTCATCGGTGAGGTCCATGCGAACTAAGACATAGCCAGGATAGATGTTGCGCTTGACCTGCTTGCGCTGGCCGTTCTTTACCTCCATCACCTCTTCTTCAGGAACTTCAATCTGGAAGATGTAATCCTCCATGTTCATCGAGGTGATGCGGTGTTGAAGATTTGTCTTGACGCGCTTTTCGAATCCAGCATAGGAGTGGACGACAAACCACTCGCCAGGCATCGAAGCAAGCTTTTCACGGAATGCGGCTAACTCAGGATCAATCTCCTCTACTGCTTCACTCTCGTCATCGAGAATATCGACAGCGCTCTTTGCTTCTTCAGTAGCTGCTTCAGCAAGCTGATCTTCGAATTGGCTCATCGCTTATCCTCCAAAGATCCAGAAGATGACCTTGGTAAGTCCGAGGTCGAATACTGAGATGATGGCGATCATGAAGGTCACGAAGACCATCACGACTGTGGTGTACGTGGAGACTTGTTTTCTCGTCGGCCAAACAACACGACGAAGCTCAGAGATAACTTGGCGATAGAAAGTAGGTATGCGCGCAAAGAAATTCTTCTCTTCATGCGAGATCTCTTCACTCATCGCTTCACCTTCCTTTCGTTAACCAACTTCTTCTCGAACTACTTCTCTCACCACTGTTGATCGGATCAACTAGCAGGGCAGGAGGGACTTGAACCCCCAACCGCCGGTTTTGGAGACCGGAACTCTGGCCAGTTGAGCTACTGCCCTTCGTGGCTTTTGTTCGGGCATGCAAAAGCATGACCTTTTCATAATCGTTGATTTTTTAACGACTAACCAAACGCCAGGCGCGGAAGTGTAGGTCACTTGGGGGCCTCGGGTCTAACCCGCCCAATTCACGCACAAAAACGAAGCTCTTGGCTCACCATTTTCGGGCCTCGCCACGTTTCGAGATTCGATTCGCCCCTCAGTTGAGCCCTTTGGCAGAGTAGGGGGATGTCCGCCACCAATAATGCGCAAAGAGGCCAGGGTCGAATATCGAAACGGATTGCTGCGATCGCAGAGTCTGCGACTTTGGCCGTCGATGCCAAAGCGAAGGCACTCAAGGCGGCAGGTCGCCCCGTTATTGGCTTTGGCGCAGGCGAGCCCGATTTTCCAACACCTAGTTACATTGTTGATGCGGCAGTTAACGCGGCAAAGGTTGTCGCCAATCACCGTTACACACCCACGCCAGGTTTGCCGGAGTTGCGTGAGGCAATCGTCCGAAAAACAAAAAGAGATTCAGGGTATGAGATCACTGCAGAGCAAGTACTTGTGACAAATGGTGGAAAGCAATCGGTCTACCAATCATTTGCCGCAATTCTTGATCCAGGCGATGAAGTCCTGCTTCCGGCACCGTATTGGACAAGTTATCCCGAATGCATCAAGTTGGCAGGAGGAGTTCCCGTTGAAGTCTTCGCTGATGAGAGCCAGGAATATCTCGTCACAGTTGATCAACTAGAGCGAGCGCTCACACCAAAGACAAAGGTCTTGCTCTTCTGTTCGCCATCTAATCCAACAGGTTCGGTCTACTCGACTGAACAAGTGAGAGCAATCGCCGAATGGGCTGACTCGAAGGGACTCTGGATCATCACCGATGAGATCTATGAACATCTTCTCTATGACGGCGCAACCGCACCTTCAATCCCGGTAATCCACCCAGGTATCGCAGATCGAACCATCATCCTCAATGGCGTCGCGAAGACCTATGCGATGACTGGATGGCGTGTGGGTTGGATGATCGGGCCGAAAGATGTGATCAAAGCAGCGACTAACCATCAATCTCATCTCTCATCGAATGTCGCAAATATCTCTCAGCGCGCGGCAATAGCCGCTCTTGATGGCAATCTCGATGCAGTGAAAGAGATGCTTGCCGCATTCGATCGACGCAGGAAATTGATCGTCGCAATGCTCAATGAAATTCCTGGCGTTCAATGCCCGATGCCGAAAGGTGCCTTCTATGTTTATCCATCTATTAAGGGCCTTCTTGGCAAAGAGATTGACGGCGCTCGCCCGACGAGCAGTGCTGAACTCGCTGCGCTCATACTTGAAAAGGTAGAGGTTGCAGTCGTTCCTGGTGAGGCTTTTGGGCCCTCGGGGTATCTTCGACTTTCCTACGCGACTTCGGATGAAGATATCGTCGAAGGTGTCACTCGAATCAAGAATCTACTGAGCAAAGCCAAGTAAACGAACTTCTCGCTCTAACTCGATTCCGTAATTCTCTCGTACCTTTCTCTGACAGAGATCAGCGAGGGCCTTGATCTCACTCGCACTGGCGCTTCCCGGATTGGTAAGTGCGAGAACATGCTTCAATGAGATTGCAGCATTGCCCAATTTCATTCCCTTGCTGATGCCAGCGTTCTCCAACAACCAGGCAGCAGAGATCTTGACGCGACCATTCTCCACTGGCCATGAGGTGGCGCCGTCTGGGACCTGTGATGGATCAACAATGGGATTCATAAAGAAAGAGCCTGCAGAGTTGGTGTCAGGATCTCTTGCATCGAGCACCATCCCTTTTCTCGACCTAATTGCGAGGACCGCCTCACGGACTATTCCTAGCGGAGCCCGCCTCTCCTCTTCGATATCGATAGCCTCGGCAAGCTCGGGATAAAGGATTGGAAGCGATAACTCGCCTTGCTTCATCTGGAAAGTAACATCCAAGATGAGATAACGATCAGGACTCTCTTTGAATCTCGAGCTTCGGTATGTGAAACCAGACTCTGACTGCGAGAAGGATGTGATTTCTTTTGCTACGCGATCAAAAGTTCTCACTCTCGCGATTACCTCGCTGAGGTCGTGGCCATATGCGCCGATGTTTTGAATCGGTGCTGCACCTACTGTCCCTGGAATTCCACTTAAAGATTCAACCCCAACAATTCCCTTACTTACGCACTCAGCAACGAAGTCATCCCAATCGCGACCAGCGCCAATAGTGATCATCCCTCCGCTGCAGGAGTCAACGGCTCGGATATCACCGGTCATCGCCATCTTGATGACTCGTCCAGAGAATCCACGATCTGCGACAAGAATGTTTGAACCGCCACCAAGAATCAGGACTGGAATCTTCTTCTCATCGGCCTCAGAGACCAATCTGATTGCTTCACGCTCATCTGTTGCGATGAAGAATTCAGAGGCGGGACCGCCAACTTTGAAAGTGGTATGACTTGAGAGATTGACGCTCACAGCAGAAGGCTAACGACGAGGTGAGAGGATGTCGCTCTTGCCACGAAATCTTCGCAAGATGCGGTTGTAGTTCTCTTTCGAGTGCTTCTCTCGATAGGCGGGATCGACATCGTGATAACCATGATGGCGACCTTGCTCTAGCGGAAGGTCTAACTGATAGAGCTTTCCTCCTGCTTCGCGTAAAGCAAGTGACAACTCAAGATCGGCATTTCGATAGTACTTAGCGCTCGGATTAGCCCCCACCTTCAAAGCAAACTCGCGATCAACTAGCATGAAATAGGAGAAGAGAACATCGACCTCTCCCTCCCCCTTATCTTCAACAGAGCGCCACTCATCCTCAATATTGACTAATCCACCGCGCCATCCGACAGCGACAAAACCCTCTTTGATCTTATGAAGCGCGGGTGTAATCGCATCCCCGACAAAAGTTGTTGATGGATCCATGATGACGAGATAAGGGGTCTTGATGTCAGAGATTAACTGATTGATGGCATTCGCCCAACCAAGTTTCTGTTTGATTTCCACAACCTCGATTCTTGAATCCCTTGGGATTTCAATCTTCTCTTGTTTTCCATTGATGAGTAGCAAGAGCTGAGCATCAGAATGGTTGAGTATTGAGTGGATGGTGGCGAGCGCATCATCGCCAAATCCCTCAATGATCAGGGCAACAGTTACCTTTTCCATATCTCTTTTGTTCACATCTCTATTGACTAGTCGATCACAATCTCAGCTTTAGCCATACCAAGCACCTTCTGATCGCCATGAAGAGCAGTCAGTTCGATGGTGGCAATTCCATTCTCGATTGAAGCGACGGTGCCAGAGAATTCCACCTGAGCAGGCTCATCTGCAGGGACCACTACAGGCTTGGTGAATCGAGCGCCGAATTTTCTAATCTTTGATGGCCCGCCGATGAGATCAGAGATATAAGTTCCGCCAAGTGCCAGAGTGAACATGCCATGTGCAATCACATTGGGAAGCCCCACCGACTTTGCGAATGCCTCATCTTGATGGATGGGATTCTGATCGCCACTTGCATCGGCATACGCCTTGAGTGCTCTCCGATCTATTGAGAAGGTTCGGTTCGGCAAAACTTCGCCGACTGTGAAGTTCATCCGCGAACCACCAGAGTCGACCAAGCTTGGATGATCTCTCTACCGTCGCGTTCGATATCTGCTCTTACCGATACCAATTCATTACCGGCTGCGCTCCTAACGCTTTCCACCGTGGATGAGAGAGTGAGTCTGTCGCCTGCTTTGATGGGCTCGCGAATCTCAAATCGTTGGTCGCCATGGACCATCCGCGTCCAATCAACCCCGGCATTTTGCAAGCTCTCTTCAAAGGCGGCGATGATGAAGGTGAATGTGAAGGTGGGTGGAGCGAACGAATCATCTTGCTCGCCGATAGCCCGACAGAAACTAGTGATCGAGACCTGATCGACAGTGAAAGGTGTGGAGTTGGTGATTCGCTTACCGACGATCGTTGGATCGATCACGGGTTAGGGCGATTCGAAGTTAGCGAGTCTCGCGATGAAGCGTTGAAGACTTGCAGCGCGGGCAGTACTTCTTCATCTCGAGACGATCTGGATCATTTCGTCGATTCTTTCGAGTGATGTAGTTGCGCTCTTTGCACTCCACGCAAGCCATTGTGATCTTTGGACGGACATCTGCACTCTTGCTTGCCATGTGGAGCTCCTTGCCTTGTGGGTTTGCTTCTTCTGACGTGAACGCTAGGAAGCGTACCCGTCTCTTTGATGCTTCACCAAAGTGAACGAGAACTTGGTAGCGGAGGCGGGATTTGAACCCACGACACAGCGATTATGAGCCGCTTGCTCTACCAGGCTGAGCTACCCCGCCAAGTTCTGCGAGCCCTCTGACGGAATCGAACCGTCGACCTTTTCCTTACCATGGAAACGCTCTACCGACTGAGCTAAGAGGGCGAAGCAATCGCTGAGGTTACAGGCTTCGGTGAAGAGAAAGAAATCGGTCAGGGCGTGAGCACAAATCGGTGACTCTAGTTGGCGTTATCAGCTCAACTAAAGGCGTGGATCGAGGACGATCTTTCCGACAGTTTCACGCTCGCGCATCGCTTGATGCGCTTTCGAGGCCTCAGAGAGTGGATATGTCGCGCCAACAATCACACGCAATTCCTTCTTGATCATCATCTCGAAGAGTTTTGCAATGACCGTTGACATCATCTCTGGTTTAGCAAAGCAATTCGCAAGCCAGAAACCTGTGACTGATTGAGAACGTCCCATCAACTGTGCCGGATGAATCATCTTCATCGGTTCGCGAGATGCCATACCAAAGGTGACAATTCGACCAAAGTTACCTAACGCTTCCAATGATTGATCAAAGGTAGCGCCGCCAACCATCTCCAAAACTAAGTCAACTCGCTTTCCGCCATTCGCTTCGATGATCCGATCTTTGAGTCCTTCCTGCTTTGCATCGATAGCGATATCTGCACCGAGTTCAACTGCGAGTTTTCGCTTCGCTTCGGTCGATGCCACAGCGATGACCCTGGCCCCCCACTTCTTTGCAAGCTGGATTGCAATGGTTCCAACGCCGCCTGCTGCTGCGTGGATAAGTACCGTCTCCCCTGCCTTGAGATGTCCAACGGTCGAGAGGATGTGCCATGCAGTCGTTCCCTGGACGAAAGTCGAAAGTGCCTCGCCATCAGAGATTTGATCCGGAATCGGAATGAGTTGATCTTTCTTTGCAGCCACTAACTCGGCGTAAGCACTCGGTGCGCCGGTGAGATAGCGCTTTCCAGCAATCGTTCCCACCACTTCAAGACCAGGTGTTAATGGCAGTGTCTGCTTTGAAAGGTAAGAATCGTCAGTCTGATGTGTATCTGCGTAATTGATTCCGATACCTGTTACCTGCATCAAGACTTCGCCTTCACCAATCTCAGGATCGGGCAGGTCGATATAGCGCATAACCTCAGGGCCACCGAATTCTGTTATCTGAATAGCCTTCATGGATTATTGTTTCCTTCTAGTTGAGGTTTCGTTACTTGATTTCAGAAGCGAAATCTAGCCTTTAGTTGAGCCGAGAGTTAAACCAGATACGAATTGCTTACGCAATACAAGGAAGACAATCAAGGTAGGAAGGGCGGCGATCATCGCCCCAGCAGCAAGCAAGTTGTAGTCGGTGACGAATTCTCCAGTCAATCGACCTAGGGCCGAGGTGATCGGGCGCTTATTGTCATCCTTCATCAAGACAAGAGCCCAGAAGAAGTCGTTGTAAATCCAGGTCGTCATCAAGACCGCAAGAGAGGCAAGCGGTGGGCGAAGGAGCGGGAGCATCACATTGAAATAGTGGCGAAAGACTGATGCGCCATCAACGAGGGCCGATTCAGATATCTCCTTTGGAATGGTCTTCATATAGGAAGAGAGAACGAAGGTGGCGAAACCCATCTGGAATGCGACATGGATGAGGACAACGCCCCACTGTGAGTTATAGAGCAGGCTTCGATTTCCAACGAGATCACCGATTTCCAGATACATCTTGAAGACCGGGATGAAGACGAGCTGTGCGGGAAGAAGATTTCCTGCGGTGAATAGCAAAAGCATTCCAACATTGAATCTAAACGAGTAGCGCGAGACGACGAATGCGATCAAAGACCCAAGGAAAAGGGTGAGAAAGACAGCGGGAAGAGTGATCGCAATCGAGTTGGTGAGATAGGTAGGAAGTTCCATCCTCGATATCGCTTCGCTGTAATTTCCGAGCCCCATCTCCTTGGGCCATGAGAAAGTCCCATAAGCGCGGACATCTTTATAGGGCCTAAATGAAGACCAGATGGTCCAGGCAATCGGAAAGAGCCAGATGAGAGCGAAGATTCCGATGAAAAGCGAAATGAAACGATCTTTAATCTTCTGTCGGTTTCGATATCGTTCTTCGACGACGGTTGCCGTTCGCATCACTTCACATCTTCTCTGAACTGTTGCCGTAGATAAGCAAGAATCGGTCCAATCGAGAGAACGAAGAGGATCACCGCGTAGGCGGCGCCTTTCATTGATGCACCTTCACCTGCAATGTTCTGGAAGACCAAGACACCAAGGATTGGCATACCTGCAGAGGTGCCATAGATGATGTAGATGATGTCGAAAGCGCGAAGCGTCTCGATGATGGTGATGACCACGACGATGATGTTGACTGGCTTCATCGATGGGAAGATCACTCGCTTGAATGTCTGCCATTCCGTAGCGCCATCTATGGATGCTGCTTCGCGAAGTGATGGATCGATCGCCTTGAGGCCCGCCAAATAAAGAAGCATGATGTAGCCGATATGTCGCCACGAAGCGATAGTCAAAATGACATAGAGATTCCATCGATCGTCACCAAAGAATGAGACTGCATTTGTGATGTCACGACCAATGAGGCCATTGATAAATCCATCTGGGCGAAGCATGAAGTTCCAGATAATGCCGATAACCGCGAGAGAGAGAATCACTGGCATGTAGTAGGCGGATTGATAGAACTTATGGCCACGTATCTGTCGATCGATTTGATAAGCAAGGAGGATGCCAAGTGGGGTCGCGATCAGGGCGAACCAGAGCAACCAGATCGTGTTGTTCTTAAGCGCTATCCGAAATGCCGGTGTATCGGCGATGATGTTGACGTAATTAGCGATACCCGCCCATTTAATGTCGGAGAAACGGATCCCGGTCCAGTAGGTAAATGAGAGTCCGATCGTTGCGACCGCTGGAAACCAGACCA
>VGAI01000026.1 GCA_016870815.1 Actinomycetota bacterium | reverse complement strand
AGGCGAAGCGAATACTTGCATCCTTCGATCGTTACTATCAAAGAATCAAGGAACCTCGCCCTTCAGTTGCCGAGGCCGCTCCACTCTGGCTCGATGAGGTCTTCAATAAAGTCATTAACCACGTGCCGATCTCACTTCGAGGTCGCGTTGAAGATGCACAGGTCTTCCATGAAGTGCTGGAACATCGTTGGTACCTTGGTGAGAAAGCGGGGGCAGATGTTGGAATTGACTTTGCTACCGCTGATTACATCAAATCGATTCTGCCCTATCGGATGGATGCTGGTTCGACTAACTCAACGAGCACGCCACCACAATCTCTAGGGTGAATGAAGTTGATCCGCGAATCAGCTGTGCCGCGTTGCGGGCTTGAGTAGAGCAATCGCATTCCTAGCTCTGATACGGCTTTCATCGCCAGATCTATATCTTTGACTCGATATGCAAGTTGTTGGACTCCTGCTCCATGTGATTCCAGAAAACGCGCGATAGCAGATGTGGGATCCGTTGATGCGAGAAGTTGAATCGTGGAATCGCCGATCTTTACCATCGCCTCCTCAACCTTCTGTACTTCATTGATCTCGCGGTGAATGACCAAAGCGCCAAAAGTTAGGTGATAGAAGGTGATTGCTTCCTCAAGATTAGAGACCGCGATTCCCACATGATCAATTCCGATAATCCCTGGAATAGCGCCTGCGAGAGCACCATCACCAGAGCCATCTGGCGCGTTACTGTGGAGAGCATCGCTCATATGTCGTATCGTGTCAGGTATGTCGCCTGCAGACAAAGTACCCGCTCTGGCGCGCCTTACTATCTTGATGGAGAAAGTCGTGAGCGGAGATCATCGAGCTCTCGCCAGGGCGCTCTCCATCGTCGAAGACGAAGATGTGACTGCATCCTCACTCGAAGAAGAGTTTGGTAAAGCCTCCGATGTGCGAATACTGGGCATCACGGGATCCCCTGGCGTTGGTAAGTCCACAACGACAGCTGCATTGATTACATACCTTCGTGCTCGAGGCGAGAAGATCGCTGTCATCGCCGTAGACCCATCCTCGGTTCTCACCGGAGGAGCGCTACTCGGTGATCGAATCAGGTTGACAGAACATTTCACCGACAAGGAAGTTTTTATACGATCGCTAGCGACTCGTGGTGCGCTCGGCGGTCTTTCTCGTGCCACAGATAGCGTTGCATATCTGATGCGTAAAGCGGGTTTCACAGTCATCATTCTTGAGACCGTGGGAGTGGGACAGAGTGAAGTTGATGTGATGCGTCATGCCGACACGGTATTGATACTGCTCGCTCCCGGAATGGGCGATGGCATCCAGATCGCGAAGGCCGGTGTGATGGAGATTGGCGATATCTATCTCATCAATAAGGCAGATCGTGGTGGGGCAGAGGAACTTGCTCGAGAGGTAGAGCGCTCGCTCGCACTCTCTCCAGGAAAGAAGATTGCGGGCTCAGAGCAGGAGTGGAACCGCGCAGTCCTTATTGGAACCATGGAGCGAGGCGAGGGAGTCGATCGACTCTGGGAAGTGATCACCTCACATCACTCTCTACTCAACAAGAGCGCAAAGAGTTGATCGGATTGAGAGAATAACGCGGTGAGCATCCCCGGTGGTTCTGGTTTCTCCTCTGGCAAGCTAGGCAAACTTCCCAGCAATTTCTCTCGTGCTTATGATTTATCAAGCTTGGCTCGGCCACAAAGTCCTTCACAAAAATCGGGAGCGGGCGGTGGTAACGGAGCAACACCTGCCGTTTTAGAAGTCACTGAAGCAAATATCGTCACCGATTTCATTGAGTATTCAAACCAACACCCAGTCCTCATCTTCGTTTGGAGTGAACGAGCACGGGGCTCTCAAGAGATGCTCACGATTCTTGCCAAGTTAGCGGGGGAAGATAACGGTAAATGGCGGCTCGGTGCTTTCTCATTCGATAAGACTCCAGAGTTAGCCCAGGCGCTTCGAGTCACCGCAATCCCCGCGGCGCTGGCATTTATCCAAGAGAAGGCTCTGCCAATTCCTCAACTTCCTCCCGAGGAGGCATCTCTCCGTCTGATCATCAACAAGATCATGGAGCTTGCCACTCAGCAAGGCATGTCAATTGCAGAAGCAAATCCCAACCAAGAGAGTCCTCAGAACTCAACTGAGCCTGAAGAGGAAGAGGCATACCAAGCAATCGAACGTGGGGATTTCAAGAGCGCTGCAGAATCTTTCAAGCGACTTATTGAACGAAAACCAAGTGACATAATGGCAAAGCAAGGACTTGCACAGTGCGAGCTAATGATTCGCACCGAAGGTATTGACCCAGCTCAAGCGCTAAAGCGAGCGGATGAGAATCCAACTGACTTTGATGCGATAAGTCTTGCATCCGATATCGAAGTAGCATCTGGACGATTCGCAGAGGGCTTCTCTCGGATGATCTTGTTCATCAAGGCCAACCCCGGAGATATTCGAAAAGTTGCAAAGGATCACCTCTTCAATCTCTTCTCGGTGGTCCCAGTCGATGACCCATCGCTGATCAAGGCGCGTCGGGATCTTGCGAGCGCACTTTTTTGAGAAGCTTTCCTCGCAGTGAGCGAATAGCACTCACTACCCTCTTCTTCACCTTCGGTTTCTTCGTCATGGCGCTCGCCCCGCGCTTTCCCGACCTCAAAGCAAATCTTGATGTCACATATGGGACTTTCGGGACGCTGGTTGGCTTCGGCACTTTTGGCGCTTTTCTCTCATTGATGACGATGGGCCACTTCATTCACAAGATTGGGACTTTCCCAGTCCTCTTCTCTAGCGTCGCAGTGATGATTGCCTGTCTTCTCGTCATCTCAAATACCCATAGCCCTAACATATTTTTCGTCGCTAATTTCATTTTTGGAATGTCATGGTCCTCGTATCACATTTCAGTCAATACGCAGACGATGCATCGTCAGAGAGAATTCGCAGCCAATGTCATCCCATTCCTTCATGGAATGTGGACTTTAGGTGCGGTGCTCTCGGCGCTCGTGGCTACATTGATTGCAAATGATGTCTCCCTTGCCTGGCATATGAACACAATGGGAATCATCGTTGGCTTCATCATGTTAGTGACGATTGTGAAGATCAAGGCGCTCTGTATCCCAGCACGCGATGTCCGAGATGAAGATGGAGCAATCGGCTTTGTCGAGATGATCAAGTCCTTTCGAATCGATTGGATTCTTTCCAGCGCCTACCTCTCAGTCTTACTGGTGGAGATCACGGTAGGAGATTGGTCTGCGCTCTTCACGCGAGACATCCTCGGGCAAGAGAAGGGCATTTCGATCGTTCCTTATCTTGTCTTTATGACTTCAATGATCATTGGTCGACTTGGTTATCACCGTGTGATGAAGGGGCGAGATGAGCTATCGGTCGTAAGGGCTTTCATCATCATTGGTGGAATCTTCTTCACTTCATTCATTGGGCTCTCGGCCTTTCTCTCGAGCGTCAATCCAACGCTTGCTCTCTTGGCCCTGCTTGCCGCCTTCTTCTCTGGTGGTCTTGGTTCATCGTTCCTTGGGCCTTACCTCTTCTCTTTCGCCGCAAAACGAAGCCCACGTCCCGATAGCGTTGCACTCGCTGAACTCAGCGCGACAAATACCGCACTCACATTCCTCACCAAACTCGTCTTAGCGTGGGTGGCTCAGGTAGCAGGATTAGCCTTTGCACTACTCATCCCAGGCCTTGCATTCTTGGTTGTGGCTTTTTATATCAGGGCAGTGATGAAGAGCCCGGAAAAATCCTGATTAAGTTCTAAGGCTTACAAGAGATTTAGAAGTTTGGCGTGAACCACTGCGTTGCCAGAGGAGCCAATCTGATCAGCAGTGAATTCCTCTTGCCGTGACTTTCTACTCGCTCTGATCTGAGCGGATCATTAAGCAGGTTCGAACCGCCAAACTTGAGATCATCGGTATTGAGAACCTCACGCCACTCAATGCTCTCTTCATCTCGGCCAGCCACCTCAGGAAGCGGGAGACGGTAACGATCATGGGGGACTGGCGAGAAATTAGTTATTGAGACCAAAACCTGGCCATCTTCTGAGCGACGCGAGAAGGAAATTACATTTGCCGCCGCATCATTACCGACAAGCCACTCAAATCCCTCAGGGCTTGAATCTAATTGCCAGAGTGGCGGTTTTTCACGGTAGCAGGAATTGAGATCAGTGATAAGGCGAGAGATTCCTTGATGCTCTTGGTATTGGAGTAGATGCCAATCAAGTGATTTCGATTCGCTCCACTCATCGTTCTGAGCGAATTCATCGCCCATGAAGAGCAGTTGCTTTCCGGGATGGGCCCACATATAGCCGTAGAGAGCACGGAGGTTGGCCATCTTCTGCCATCGGTCCCCAGGCATTTTGGCAATCAGCGATCCTTTTCCATGAACGACTTCATCATGTGAGAGCGGGAGTATGAAGTTCTCGCTAAAGGCATAGAGAATCGAGAAGGTGATCTCATTGTGGTGATACTTGCGATGAATCGAGTCGAATGCGAGGTAGGAGAGAGTGTCATGCATCCAACCCATATTCCATTTGAAGCCGAAGCCAAGTCCGTCGCTATTGGTTGGCTTAGTGACACCGCCCCACGCGGTTGATTCTTCGGCAATCATCATCACACCAGGAAAGAGCCGATAGGCAGTGGCATTGGTCTCTTGGAGAAGTTTGACTGCATCCCAGTTCTCACGCCCGCCCTCGGCATTGGCAATCCACTCACCATCATTGCGTGAGTAATCGAGGTAGAGCATCGAGGCAACGGCATCGACTCGAAGGCCATCGATGTGAAACTCTTCGAGCCAATAGAGCGCACTCGCAACAAGAAAATTCCTCACCTCATTCCTGCCGTAGTTGAAGATCAGCGTCCCCCAATCGGGATGTTCACCAAGCCGTGGATCGGCATGCTCATAGAGCGCGGTTCCATCGAGACGAGCAAGGGCCCATTCATCTTTTGGAAAGTGCGCAGGCACCCAATCCAAGATGACTCCAATCCCGAGGTTATGCAGGTGATCGATAAGGAATTTCAGCTGATCTGGATTTCCAAATCGTGATGTCGGTGCAAAGTACGAGGTGACTTGATATCCCCAGGATGGTGAATACGGGTGTTCGGTCAATGGCAAGAACTCAACATGGGTGAAGCCATGGAGCTTGAGATATTGACCCAACTCTCTCGCCGCCTCTTCATAGTTAAGTCCTGGTCGCCATGAGCCAAGGTGAACTTCATAGATAGAGATCGGTGATTTCCAGGGTTTGAATTCCTTCCGTGCATCCATCCACTCACCATCTCGCCACTGGTAGGTCGTTTCATAGACAACCGAGGCGGTCAACGGTGGGATCTCGGTAGCGCGAGCTAACGGATCTGCATGATCGACCCATCGACCATCAATGCCGCAGATTGCAAACTTGTAGCGAATGCCAGGACCAATATCTTCTATGAAACATTCCCAGATTCCGCAATCGCCAAGTGAGCGCATCGGGTTCACTTCTTTATCCCAATAGTTGTGGTCGCCAATCAAGGAAACTGCCCTCGCATTAGGCGCCCAGAGCGAGAAGTGTGTGCCGAGAAGTTCGCCATCCTTATTGCGAAGCGGATGTGCACCGAGCACTTCCCATAGACGCTCATGCCGGCCCTGGCTAATGAGATGAAGGTCAAGCTCTCCAAGGCTTCGCATGCGCGAAGACTACTTTTTGCTTCGAGCGAGGATCGAAGAGTCCTTCAAAGTCAGTATTCGACCCACGTTATAACCAGCGCTCTTCGGATGGATCAGATTCGGGTCTAGGCGAAGCCTGGTATGTGGCGAGAATGTATGGCGACTCTGATCAAGCTGATCGATTACCTCAAAGCTCTCTGCCTCAAAGCCAAGGACCCACATCTCCCAATGGATCGTGCACTCTGCTGGATTCTTCGGATCGAGATTGACTACGACAAAAACCAGGTCATCGCCATCGCGCTTTGAGTAAGCGATGATTGAATCTGAATCACTCGGGTGAAAATGCAGATTGCGAAGTCGATTGAGAGTCTGGTGCCTTCGCCGAATCTCATTGAGCCGGGTGATGTAGGGAGCAAGCGTTGCTCCTTTCTTGCTCGCATCGCTCCAATCGCGAATCTTTATCTCATACTTTTCGGAGTCGAGATACTCCTCTTTGCCTTGCGCAAGGGGTTGGTGTTCGAAGAGTTCATAGCCTGCATACATTCCCCATGATGGACTGATCGTCGAAGCTAAAAGGGCGCGGATAGCGAAAATGTTTCTCTCACCGCTCTGCAGATGAAAGGGGAGGATATCGGGGGTATTGACCCAGAAATTGGGACGAAAGAAATGCGATGTCTGGTGTGCAACCTCTCGTCCGTAATCAATCAGTTCATTCTTGGTCACACGCCACGTGAAATATGTATACGACTGCTGGAATCCTGCCTTACCTAGCGCATGCATCATCGCAGGTCTTGTGAAAGCTTCAGAGAGAAAGAGAACTTCGGGAAACTCCTTATTGACTTGAGCAATCAACTCCTGCCAGAAGTGAACTGGTTTGGTATGGGGGTTATCAACCCGAAAGATCGAAATTCCCTGTGAAATCCAAAACTTAACGATTCGCTTCACTTCAGCAATGAGCGCTGGAAAAGCATTATCAAAATTGATGGGATAGATATCTTGATATCTCTTTGGCGGATTCTCAGCGTAAGCGATACTTCCATCACTTCGTTTGGTGAAGAACTCTTCATGAGTTTTCACCCAAGGATGATCAGGTGAGGCCTGTAATGCGAGGTCGAGCGCCACTTCAATCCCTAGGCTCTTGGCTTTACTGACGAAATCCTTGAAGTCTTCAAGCGTCCCGAGTTCTGGGTTGATCGCATCGTGCCCGCCGTCGGAGTTGCCGATTCCCCATGGCACTCCGGGGTCGTCTACTGTCGCAGTGAGAGAGTTGTTCTTACCTTTTCGATGGGAGTGGCCGATCGGATGAATCGGTGGGATGTAGAGAACATCGAAGCCCATCGCTGCAACAGCATCCAGTCGCGCCGATGCTGTTTTGAAGGTTCCAGAGATGATCTTGCCATCCTTCGTTCGGATCGCACCTTCACTTCGTGGAAAGAATTCATACCAAGCGCCAACGAGGGCTCGTTCACGTTCCACCAAAATTGGGTATCGCTCTGAAAGAGAGCGGAGATCACCGCTTCGTGCCTCTATCGAAAAGTGCCAGAGGCCAGTTGCCGTCGCTTTAACTTCTATCTCAAATCGATCAGGAGCGCCCCAGACTCCGCGCATGGCGAATCGAGCAGACTCTTTTCCTTTGGGATCGAAGAGAATTGCCTCGGCCGAGAGCGATTCATGCCCTTCGCGAATGATGGTGGCAGAGACGGTGAGTGATTCATTCGGTATCGCCTTGACTCCTACGAACTCGCCCCCGAAGAAAACTGTGGGTGCGATATCGAGGATGGGAAGACGACCGATCATCCGGTGCCTTCGGTATTTCCGGGATCAGCAGCACTCACATCATCAAGACGATACTTGTGAAGTGCTTCGGAGACTTTCTTAGAACTGATTTCCCCAGTTCGAGCCAACTGCGCCAATGTTGCTACAACTATTGACTCGGCATCAACTTTAAAGTGTCGACGAAGCGCTCCTCGAGTGTCAGAGAGACCAAAACCATCGGTGCCGAGTGAGAGGAATGGTTTTCCTGACCATTGTGCAATTTGATCTTGGACCGCACGCATATAGTCACTTACCGCAACGACTGGACCATCATGCTGCTCTAAGGTTGTAGCGAGGAATGCTCGCTTCTTATCGTGCGGATGAAGGAAATTGTGGCGATCGATATGAAGACCATCTCGTCGCAGTTCGTTCCATGAGGTGACTGAGAAGACGTTTGCCGCCACTTTCCATTCATCCTTGAGAATCTGTTGCGCTTTGAGTGCGGCATTAAGCGCAACTCCCGAGGCAAGGATGTTGGCCTTCTTTCCACGCTTTGATCGAGGCGAATATAGGTAGATGCCCTTCAACAAGCCAGCAACATCGAGGTTTGCCGGTTCTTCAGGTTGCAGGTATGGCTCGTTATAAACCGTGAGGTAGTACATGATGTTCTCGGAATTCTCGCCATACATTCTTCGAAGGCCATCTTTGACTATATGTCCAAGTTCAAAAGCCCATGCTGGATCGTAAGAAACGATTGCAGGATTCGTTGAGGCAAGGAGATGAGAGTGCCCATCTTCATGTTGTAGACCTTCGCCATTGAGAGTCGTTCGACCTGCGGTCGCGCCAAGAATGAAGCCGCGAGTCATCTGGTCTGCCGCCGCCCAGAAAGCATCTCCAGTCCTTTGGAAACCAAACATGGAATAGAAGATGTAGATCGGAATCATCGGTTCGTCATGAGTTGAATAAGAGGTACCAACTGCAGTGAATGAGGCGGTAGATCCTGCTTCGTTGATTCCTTCATGCAAGATGACGCCTTGTGGCGACTCTTTATAAGAGAGCATCAACTCACGATCTACCGCGGTGTATTTCTGACCGTGGGGCGAATAGATCTTCATCGTTGGAAAGAGTGAATCCATTCCAAATGTCCGCGCTTCATCAGGAATGATCGGGACGAAACGAGAACCGATTGCCTCGTCTTTGGTCAGGTCCTTAAGCAGGCGAACAAAGGCCATCGTTGTCGCAACTGCCTGATTTCCGCTTCCTCGGCGGACTACTTCAAAGTGGGAGTCAGCTGGAGTTGGAAGCGGCCTCGAGTGATTTCGTCGCTTGGGAACCGAACCGCCAAGTGCTTGACGTCGCTCCATCATGTATTGGTATTCCTCAGAATCCTTGCCAGGATGGAAATAAGGTGGAAGGTAAGGATCTAACTTCTCATCCGAGATCGGAATAAAAAGTCTGTCGCGAAACTCCTTGATGTCATCGAGCGTCATTTTCTTCATCTGGTGAGTGGAGTTTCGAGATTCAAAGTGCGAACCAAGGGTCCAGCCCTTGATTGTCTTAGCAAGAATCACTGTTGGGCGACCTGTATGGGCCACCGCAGATGCGTAAGCGGAATAGAGCTTCTGGTAATCATGGCCACCACGCTTGAGGTTCCAGACTTGATCATCGCTCCAGTTTGCGACCATCGCCGCAGTTCTCGGGTCTCGCCCAAAGAAGTTAGCGCGAACATATGCGCCATCTTCTGCCTTATAGGTCTGGAAATCGCCATCAGGTGTGCGATTCATCAAATCTACAAGTGCGCCTTCACGATCCATGGCAAAGAGCGGATCCCATTCACGTCCCCAAACAACCTTTAAGACATTCCATCCTGCGCCACCAAAGAGCGCCTCCAATTCTTGAATGATCTTGCCATTGCCGCGGACCGGTCCATCAAGTCGTTGTAAGTTGCAATTGACTACAAAAACGACGTTGTCGAGCCCTTCACGCGCCGCAAGTGAAAGCGCACTCACTGACTCTGGTTCATCCATTTCGCCATCGCCAAGGAATGCCCAGACTCTCTGATCGCTCGTATCTTTGATACCCCTGTTATGTAGGTAGCGATTGAAACGTGCTTGGTAGATCGCATTGATCGGACCAAGGCCCATCGAAACTGTCGGGAACTCCCAGAACTCAGGCATCAAACGAGGATGCGGATAAGAGGAGAGTCCACCCGCAGGATGCGAGAGTTCTTGTCTAAATCCATCTAACTGATCTTCAGTCAGTCGCCCTTCAAGGAATGCTCGTGCATACATACCAGGGCTCGCATGACCTTGGAAATAAATCTGATCTCCGCCGCCAGGATGATCTTTTCCGCGGAAGAAGTGATTAAAACCAACTTCATACATTGCAGCAGATGATGCGAAGGTTGAGATATGGCCACCGACTCCGACTCCAGGTCGCTGTGCGCGATGAACCAAGAGCGCCGCGTTCCAGCGGATGAAAGCGCGAATCCTTCGTTCCACCATCTCATTGCCAGGAAACTTCGGTTCACGCTCTGGAGGAATCGTGTTGATGTAATCAGTGACGCGAAGTGCGGGAACTTTCACACCGCGTTCATGCGCTCGCTTGAGAAGTGCAAGGGCGATGTAGCGCGCTCGATGAGCGCCAGCATTTTGTACAAGTGCATCGAATGAGGCTTGCCACTCGGCAGTTTCGCCTGGGTCGGTATCGACGAGTTGGTCGATTGCGTGATCTGGGACTTCGTTGATCTCCGATGCGCTCACACCCCCATCTTTCCAATTCATGCCCGAAATGCCGAAATCAGGCGAGTGTGACGCTCAATCGAGCCAAGGTGAGGCTTCGCTCGTCTTGCCTTCTCGAGTGAAAGGGGGTGGACTTCTCCTTGTGAATACGCCCGCCGGCGCCGGGTCAGCAGCCATTCGTCTAGGTATCCAGCGAGACTGGATGATCTTGGAAGTTGGCTTCGCAAATGACTGTGACCAAGGACTCAGGGATGAGATCCGATCACTCTCAGGTCAACAACTTCTTGAAAACCAGACCGACGAAGTGGTCGATGCAGTGATTTTATGGTGGCGTGATGGAGATGGTGACTTAGTCGACCAACTCGTGGATTCGCAGACCTACCTAACAGAGAATGGACCTATATGGTTGCTCACTCCTAAGGTGGGTCGTGATGGTCATGTCGAAGCAAGCGACATCCAGGATGCGGCTCCGACTGCAGGATTAAGTGTCACCTCCACGATTCCGATTGCAAAAGATTGGATCGCAACACGGATAGCGCCACGTCATTCAGGAAAGCCGGCCAAGAAGAAGTAAGTTAGATCTAAAGACACGTTACGAAGGAAACTACGAGATAAGGGAGAACCATGCAGATCGGCGATGTAGTACCAGACTTCGAGCTACCAAGTCAGAACAATGAGAAAATCAAACTCTCAGACTTTCGTGGAAAGAAGAATGTGGTGGTTCTCTTCTACCCAGCCGCTTTTACTGGTACCTGCACCGGCGAGCTCTGCGCCCTTCGCGACGATCTTTCTCCATTCAAGAATGAGAACGTTGAGTTGCTCGCAATCTCTTGTGATACGCCGTTCTCTTTAAAGACCTTCGCAGATCGAGAGAAATACGACTTCACTCTTCTCTCTGATTTCTGGCCTCACGGCGAAACTGCAAAGAAGTACGGTGTTTTTCTTGCCGAACGAGGATTCGCGAGCCGAGGCACCTTTATTGTCAATAAAGAAGGAAAGTTGCACTGGTCAGTGCTCAACTCTCCATCGGATGCGCGAAGCATCGCTGATTACAAGGCAGCGCTCGCCTCGTTGTAGTATTCAGCGTCTCACCGGGTGGTTAGCTCAGCGGTAGAGCGCCTCGTTTACACCGAGGATGTCGGGGGTTCGAAACCCTCACCGCCCACCAGATTTTTGTATTTGTAGTGGCTTACCCTTTACACATGCTTCAAATCATCCAAGCAATAGACGCAGAATTAAAACCTGAAATAGAGGAGAATCTTCGCACCCTATTGCATGATGCTTTTGACGGGGATTTCTCAGAGGAAGATTGGCAACACACCTGCGGCGGAACACGATTTCTGGGTTCTCTTGATAACAATCTAGTTGCACATGGTGCGGTAATTGAAAGACCAATGCGAATCAATGACTTGGAAATGAAGGTTGGATACATTGAGGGAATCGCTGTTTCCCCTGAGCATTGGCGCAAAGGATTCGGTTCACTCTTAATGAGTGAAATTACTTCATTTTGTAAATCAGAGTTAGCAGTTTCAATGCTTTCTACCGATGAACACCTTTTCTACCTAAATCACGGCTGGCAACCCTTCGATGGAAAAAGTTATGTTTTAGTCGATGAGATTGAAGTTAGATCAGAGGATGAAGATGCTGGACTCATGTATCTACTTGGATTAAATGAGGGTACTCAGGTTCCTAGAAAAGCGGTGTGTAATGCACGAGGAGGGGATGCTTGGTAAGGGAAGCTATCGCAGCTGAGTTGAGTGTTTTACCCAAGTGATTAAACGCCTATATCCGTCCAATTCGCTTCAATATTCCCAAATGTCAGACCAATTGACTAAAATGGTTGCTAAGTCGAGAAAAATTGAATACATATGGCTCAGGTACTGAGCAGGTTCTATCAAAACCCTCAGCGCCCACAAAGCCCTAGTCGATGGAAATGTATCCTCTAGCCGTGAAGTTCATCATTTTCGTAATCGATGGTCCAGGAAATCTTGCTCTAGCTGACGAGATGGAGCAGATAGACCTGTTCAATGAGTCATTACAGGCAAAGGGACACTGGGTTATGGCAGCAGGAATTTCTGGGCCAGATATTGCCTCAATATTCGATAACCGGGGAAATGCCGGATTGAAAAAATCGGGATCTCTTTTTAACGAGCGAGAGCATTACAGTGGGTTTTGGATTATTGAGGCCGAATCTCGCAAGGTTGCAGAAGATCTCGCGGCTCAAGGATCTCGCGCCTGCAATCGAAGAGTGGAACTGCGCCCGTTCCTTTAGTTCTTTGATTCGTAGTTTTTCGCTACTGTTTCGGCATGGGCTATGACGTAAATCGCATTCGTAAGGATTTCCCATCACTAGACACTGGCATCGCCTATTTTGATGGACCCGGAGGTTCGCAAGTTCCACGCCAGGTCGGTGATGCAATTGCGCGGGCTATCACGCAACCTTCTTCAAATCGTGGCATCGTAACTGAGTCCGAGATCAATGCAGACAACTTGGTCAATAGTTATCGCAGCTCTGTTGCCGATCTCCTTAATTGTGATCCACGGGGAGTGGTCTATGGAAGGAGTTGGACTCAGCTCACCTATGACTTCTCGCGAACTATTGCAAAGAGTTGGAGTAGAGGCGATGAAATCATTGTCTCGCAACTCGATCACGATTCGAATATCCGTCCTTGGGTCCAGGCAGCTGAAGCAACTGGTGTAACAGTCAAGTGGGCAAAGGTAGATACGGAATCCGCAGAGTTGGATACAAGCGCCGTAACAGATCTACTTTCGCCGCGGACAAAACTTGTCGCAGTGACGGGTGCTTCAAACACCCTTGGCACTAAACCTGACATTGAAGCGATTGGCCGGGCAGTTAAAGCAAATGGTTCTCTCTATGTCGTCGATGGTGTCCATCTAACCCCGCATGCCGTGATTGATTTCAAGGCAATGACAGCAGATTTCTATGGATTCTCGCCATACAAACTCTTAGGTCCACACTGCGCCACCATGGTGGCCGATCCCTCCCTTCTAGAGTCTTTAAATAATGACAAGCTCTTACCATCAACGATGGTAGTGCCAGAAAGATTTGAATTCGGAACCTTGCCCTACGAGTTGATGGCGGGAGTGACCGCAGCAATTGATTATCTGGCTTCTCTTGATGACCAGGCTAGTGGTTCGCGCCGTGAGAGATTAATTCATTCCATAAACTCTCTTGAAGATCATGAACAATCGCTCTTTGATTACATGCTCTCAGCGCTACAACGACTTCCTGAGATAGCGATCTACTCTCGAGCCAAGAACCATACGCCAACTGCCTATTTTAATTTATCGGGAGTGCAACCAAGTGAGGTCCACCAGTTCATGGCTAAGAAAAAGGTAAATGTTCCAGGACACAACTTCTACGCCCTCGAAGTTTCAAGGGCGCTGGGACTAGGTGATATCGGGGCTATTCGTGCCGGCCTTGCCCCGTATTCAACGAAAGAAGATGTTGATCGATTGATTAGCGGTCTTGAGGAGTTCTTGTCACAAAGATAAGTGACAAATCCTTAGTCGAGTTTGTAGATCTGTCCTGTCTGTTTTCCAAGAATGGATTTTAGATAGGCGTCGGCAACTTCTTTCGCGGTGATTTGGTGATATCCAGGAAATGATGAGTGATAGTTGGTGGCTTCGACTAAGACATTTGGGCTCACCGTGTTGATGCGAAGTCCGCGTGGAAGGTCGATAGCAGCGGCGAGCGTGAATGACTCAATCGCACCATTGGCAAGTGCTGCGACTGAACCTGACGGTATGGGATCTCGGGCAAGTATTCCTGTCATCAGGGTGAAACTTCCGCCATCTGTCACGTAGTCGATGCCTGCTCGCACAAGTTCCACCTGACCTAAACCTTTATCTCGAAATCCTTCTTCATACTCTTGATAGGAGAGCTCGGTGACTGGTTTGAATGGGACCTTTCCGATACAGGAGGCGACGGCATCAACCTTTCCCACTTTCTCGTACATCGCCCTAATGGAGGCCGGGTCTTTAACATCTACCGATACCTCAGAAGAGCGGGAGGCGCCAATCACTTCTCCATATTGAGTCAAAGCTAGAGAAACATGTTGACCGATTAAACCGTTAGAGCCAACGACGAGAAACTTCACGCCTTTTTCCATCCTTTGGGGCAGGCTGGTTTTGCAGGGAGCGTAGCGTAGAAGGTCTTTATCTGCTTGCCTTTTGCGCAGGTGATCTCTGACATCTTCTTACTCTTGGTGCTGGCCGTTACCGACTTCTTTGGCGGCACTACGGCGGATGTCGATGACGAAGGCGCCTTGCTCTCTATCGGCCTAAGAGTCATTTTGATGGTCGGTGCAGAGAAGGTGAATCCAAAGGCTCTTATTTCGACCTTATCCGTTTTAGCGACATACTTCGTTGAACTCGTTGCTTGCTTTGATGACCCGTCGGCGTAAGTGACCTGAATTAGTGCCTCATTCATAGTCTTCGGTTCAGCGTTAAATGCTTTTCGAATGACGTCGCCTCTGATGCTTGCTTGCACCCAGCCCTCAATTACCTTTCCGCGAATGTCAAAATGTGGCGCACCCATCGCCACGCTGATGATTCGCTTTTCAGTATCAAATTGAAGCTGACTGAAACATCCGCCGTTCTCAGTGATAAATACGCCAGCAGGAGGTGAACCCTTCAACTTCTCATATTCAAACTTGTATCGAGAGATGTTTATCGAGAAGTTGGTCGAATATCTATTTGCGGTGTAGTCATTCTCTTTGCTGATCACATCATTGCAGGAAGGGTCGGTGGGAAGCGTCTGTTCAACTGTGAATATCTCCTGAACGCGACCAGTTGCCCTTATCCGTGACCTACCGTCCGAACCCTTAAGGACTTCGAATTCTGGATCCTTCATCTGCGCTCGAGCGATACCAGCATCGTTTGCGAAGAGTTCAGAGATGACAGTCATTCGCCACAAGGTATCCGGCGGAAGAAGAAAGAGCCGATCGCCGATCACCGGTCGAACATAAGAGAGTTCGCCATTGATCGCGCCAAAATTCAACTTCACGTCATCTGTCTTGCCATAGACCACAGTCTGAAGCAGGAGATCTTCTCCATTAGATCCCGCACCCTTGGCCAGATAACAATCAGCGGCAGAAATTGACTCGTGGTGACCACACTTTCCGATAACAGGGTCAATCTTGTTTCGTGTTTGTCGGTAATCCTCGGTAATCACCCATTAGGAACCCAATCGGGGTTCTTCTCTGGAACCGTAGCAACCCATGTCTTGCTGGAATGATTGAAGAACTCAATCGATTCCACGCAGTTATCGGTGAGATTCCACAGGCCACAGTTTCGCCACCAGTCATTAGGTTCGGCCGTCTCAGCCGAGCTACTTAATGGAAAGAGCAAGAGCGAAATCAGGGAGGAAATCAACGCTAGTGGGGCGTTTCGCTTCATAGGTAGAGGCTATCCAGATACTTCATGAAAGAAAACATCTGAAAGAGTAAACCAGAATATATTCAGAGATTTCTTGGCAGCTTACGCGAATCTAGAGAGCAGAGATTAGGGTAAAAAGTCCGAGGAGAATCATGACGACTCCGCCAGAGCGTCGCATGGCGATGAGTCGAGAAGGAGTGTTAGCCATCCAGTTTCGAACCGTGCCAGCGAGTACACCCCATGTCCCATCGCCGATTAGGGCCAAGAGTCCAAATGTCGCGCCCATCAAGAGCAACTGCGAGGTGAGGTTTGATCCATCGCGATCGAGAAACTGGGGAAGTATCGCAGCAAAGAAGACCAGACCTTTGGGATTGAGCGCTCCAACCCAGAATCCATCACGAATCGAACGAAGTGCACTCGGTCTCACCTCACCCTGATTGATCATGTCTGCTGCTTGTATTCGAGAATGTCTTATCGCCTCAATCCCGAGATAGATCAGATAGATCCCGCCAAGAATTTGTACAGCAATGAAGGCAATCTCACTTCTCTGCAATATTGGACCAAGCCCAAAAGCAACCAGTACTGAAAGAGCAAACATCCCCAGGGCATTCCCCGCAACAGTGGCAATCGCTGCAGCGCGACCCCAAGAGATTGCGCGAGCAATGGCAAAGAGCACGCTTGGACCCGGAGCAAGGATGATCAAGATTGAAGCAACGAGATATTCAGGAAAGCGCGAGGGAACTTCTATCAGCACTTTTTGCTAGTCAACCCATCACTGTTCCGCTTGATTCAGCATTGCGCTCTCTTTTGCGAGAGAAAGTCGCAAGATTTATCGAGTGCTTAGTCTTGATGCAGCTATAGATAACTGGGTCTTTATCGTGGTCGACCCCACTCTCAACTTTCTCAATCAATTCCGCCATGATGAAGCCGACTCCGGGGGCATTCTTGAACTGATTTCCACTTGTCCCGATTGCGACGTAGAAACCAGGGACATCTGTCTTGTCATATATAGGTGTCCAATCTGATGAGACGTCGTAGACACCGACGACACCCGCGGGAGATGAAGGGATTTGTGCGGCGGGAAAGCGCCTCGCGAAGCGATATGTCTGTGACTCGAAAACCTCGACAGTCCGTGTCATGTTTACCTCATCGACCTTATCTGGCTCTACCCAATACATCGGATCACATTCTGGTTCTGTACCACCGACTAGAGTGATTCCACCAGGAGCCGAGCGAAGATATGTGCCCAAATCTAGGTCGCCAATAATCGGACCAGGAAGAAGGTCCCTTGGGGTTGAGATCTGATGCACTTCTTGGCGCATTGGTTTCAAATCAACAGTGAAATCGCTTCCGGCCCCTGCCATTCGATTGATCAAAGTCGACCAAGGACCAGCTACGTTAACGATGACATCTGCCTCAATAGTTCGTGAGGGGGATGAGATGAGGGACTTCTTCTCTGGATCGAAATCTTGAACTTC
>VGAI01000025.1 GCA_016870815.1 Actinomycetota bacterium | reverse complement strand
GCCCACCAACTCAAATCAGATGGGAAGTATCGCGCCGTCGTCGCAGTGGGTTGTATGGCCGAGCGTTATGGCGATGAACTTGCGAAGGCCCTCCCTGAAGCAGACGGGATACTCGGATTCGATTCATACAAGAGCATCTCGGAGAGCCTCGCCACCATCTTGGCTGGCGGAAAGATTGATCCGCATAAACCGAAAGATCGACGAACTCTTCTGCCGTTGGCGCCGATTGAACGACGCGGCGGGGGGAGCCCTTCCAAGCAAGAGAATGGGCCAGCAGGAATTTCAAGAAACGGCCAAGGGGAGCGTCTACTGCGTAAGCGCTTGGATCAAAGCCCTTATGCGCCGTTGAAGATCGCATCGGGATGTGACCGTCGCTGTTCCTTCTGTGCAATCCCTTCATTTCGTGGCTCGTTCTTATCGAGAACCCCCGATGAAATTCTTAGTGAGGCGAAGTGGTTGGTGGAGCAAGGGGTAAGTGAGTTGTTCTTGGTAAGTGAAAATACGACCTCCTATGGAAAAGATCTTGGAGATCTGAAGCTGCTAGAAAAGTTGCTTCCTGAGATTTCACTAATAGAGGGAGTGGAGCGAATTCGTCTCTCTTATCTGCAGCCAGCAGAGATCCGTCCCTCCCTCTTGCAGGCAGTGATCTCGACAGAGAAGGTTGTGCCGTATTTCGATATTTCGTTCCAGCATGCAAGCGGGACGTTGCTTCGACGTATGCGTCGATTTGGCGATAGCGAGAAGTTTCTTCATCTTTTGACTCAAATCCGTGCCTTATCGCCGGAAGCTGGGATTCGTTCCAATTTCATCGTGGGATTCCCTGGCGAAAGTGAAGCGGAATTCAATGAACTTATTGACTTCATCTCACAATCGCGCCTTGATGCGATTGGAGTCTTTCCTTATAGCGATGAGGACGGAACCGAAGCGCTCGATCTCCCTGGAAAGTTAGCGGAAGATCTCATCGACGAGAGATTCCAGGAGGCGAGCCGGATTGCAGAGGCAACGGTTAATCAACGCGCAGTAGAGCGATTCGGGGAAGAGATTGTCGTGCTCATCGAAGAGGTTGAAGGAGATTTGGTTGAGGGGCGCGCCGCACATCAGGGACCTGAGGTTGATGGATCGACTCGTATCTCACTTAGGAATTTGGATGAACTTCGCGATATCACAGTTGGCCAATACATTAAGGCAAGTGTCATCGCCACTGATGGCGTCGATCTGATTGCGGAGAAAATCTGATGAGTGCATCTCATGATCGCGATGAAGTATCTCGTCGGGTGATATTTAATCTTCCAAATATCCTCACTATTTTTCGAATCCTTGCCTTACCGTTCTGCGCATGGGCTCTCATCGCAGAGAGTGGTTCGAACGCTGAGCTTAGAACCCTTTCCTTCATCCTCTTTTTCATAGTAGCAATGACTGATGTTCTTGATGGTCGTTTGGCGAGGGCAAGCAATCAGATAACCGACTTCGGTGAACTCTGGGATCCGATTGCAGATAAAGCACTCATTGCTACAGCGCTGATCTCACTCAACTACTTGGAACTTCTGCCAATCTGGGTGACCCTTGTGATACTCGGTCGCGAGCTAGCGGTGACCATACTTCGACTTAGCGTTCTTAAGGGTGGGGTAATCCCAGCAAGTAAATCCGGCAAGGCCAAGACGCTGACTCAAAACATCTCTATCGGTCTCTACATACTTCCGCTGCCGACATTCTTTGATATCCCTAAAGCGCTACTCCTCGGCGTAGCGTTGATTCTGACCATTGCTAGTGGCTATCAGTACTTCGCCGCAGCGCTATCAAAGCGATCATGAGCGCATCGGCTCGTTTGGCAAGTGAGCTATTGGAGTTGCTCGCTTCGCGTGGTGAAACGATTTCGACGGCAGAGTCAGTGACAGGAGGCGGTCTCGCATCAGCAATCACCGATGTTGCTGGATCGTCAAAGATTTTTGCGGGATCACTGGTTACCTATTCTGACCTTTCCAAAGTTCACCTTTTGGGTATAGAGCCTGATCTCATCGCAAAATTCGGAGTGGTGTCTTCCGAGGTTGCCATCGCAATGGCCGAGGGGGCGAAGTCGCGGCTTGGGACAACGTGGTCCATCTCAACGACGGGGATAGCTGGCCCGGGCTCCTTCGCCGGGGTCCCGGCGGGGCGGGTGTGGCTCGCCGTGGTCGGTCCCATCTCGCGGATTGAGAAGTTAGAACTAGGCGACCTGGGACGCGAGCAGGTGCGAGACGGCGCGGTAATCGGCGCTCTTGCCCTTATTACCCGTATCCTTAGGGAGCGTTCGGCCAGCAAAGGCTTAGAAAGCTAACAGGTCGCAGAAGTAGACAGATAAGGGGGTTGGTGTCCATGGAGTTACTTCGAATCCATGTTGGAGCAGTCCTTCGTGTTGCGCGCATTGAACAATCACGCACACTCCGCGATGTTGCCTCCGCTGCCAAGGTCTCGCTCGGGTATCTCTCTGAGGTAGAGCGGGGACAGAAGGAAGCTTCCTCCGAACTCCTGAACTCAATCTCTCAGGCGCTCGGACTCTCACTCTCAACAGTTATTGCCACCGTCCATCTATCCATCCAAAGAGCGGAATCCCCAACCCTCACGGTCATCGACTCCACAGCAGCGTAAAGCCAGAGAGTTCACCCAAGGTTATTTCGTGGTCAACGAGAGCAACGCAGCCCAGACTTACCAATACCAACATTCTCTTCATCGCAAGACAAGAACCGCGCTCGTGACAACTGCGCTCGCCTTGATTGCTGAAAAGGGTTTGAGTCAGACCAACATGATTGAAATCGCAGATCGAGCGCGAGTTTCTAGAGCCTCGCTCTACAACCACTTTCGTGACAAAAACGAGGTCTTTCTTGCCGTTGTGGAGTTGGAAGTTGAGCGGATCGTCCAACTTGCGCTTCGAGAGCGCGAAGTCGCAGTACGTCTGGCCATCGTCTCGAGGGAGATCTGTGGACACAGATCGCTTGCCACTTCGGTTTCCAAGGATCCGGCCATGATTGCAAATCTGCTCTCCAGGCATGATGGCGAACTTTGGAGCAAGATCTATCAAGGACTTGCTTCTCTTGTCGCATCAGATTCTGCCGGAACTGCGATTGTGCTGAGATGGTTGATCGGGCAGATCTTCATTCCGTTAGTTCCTCAGCAGTCAGATGCTCAGAGCAAGCTCATCGCTGAGGCAATCCGCTGAGTTTCTAGGATTGTTGAGGGGTAGGCGCTGTGGCCAAACTTCCACAGTGAGCACACTCCATATCTAGAAAGTAGGTTGCAATCTCGCCATCTTGAAACACCACTTTGAGATTGAAGACCTCACATCCACACACACAGACATGCGTGGGCGTGCCGCGAAAGTCTATTGCGTTCGAGTAGTTCTCGGGGCGAAGATTTGCGATGCTCTCCATGACGAGGTCACTCGCTCCCAACTACGTCAGTGATCATGATCGTCCTCGTCACTGTGTGACTCTTGAGAACCTTCTTCCTCTTCGTGAGCGTGATTCTCTTCGTCAAGATTCTCAGATTGACTTGAGGAGTCACCGTGGTCGTGAGCATGAATCTCTGAGCTGTGGATCTGGCTGACCAAGGCCCACATGACCAGCACACCAGCCATCGTTGTCGCTAACGTCCATCGTGACGAGTGACGTGAATGCGCTTCGGGCAAGATGTGAGAAGTAGCGAGATACACAAGGACTCCGGCAAAGAGCGCCAAGTAGATGGCGATGTAGTTGTCTTTGAGCGCGATGGATGATCCGATGGCAGCGCCTCCGACGCGTGCAACGGCATCGACGGCGAGGAGGAGGATTGCACGCTTAGTCCAGTTGCCACTCTTTACAAGTAACGAGACGGTATTGAGTCCGTCGCTAAAGGCATGAACGAGGACAGCGACAAACACTACGATCCCCAACTCATTGGAGACTTGGAAGGCGACACCGAGCGCAATGCCGTCGATAAGTACATGCCCGGCCATCGCGAGAGCTCCTAATGTGCCTGCGATATTGCCGGCGTGGCGATGGTCACTGCCATACTCAGATTCGGCAGGTTCATGACCACCGGAGAATTTCTCGAAGAGGTGCAATGCCATGAAGCCACTGATGAGAGAGATCGCAGTTACGGGAACATTTAGAAATTCGCCAGCGTCGTGAGAGAAGGCCTCAGGGAGTAGCTCGAAAGCAACGAGACCGAGCAAGAGTCCTGCGGAGAGTCCGAGTACGAGATGGAGTCGATCTTTCGACTTGAGGGCAAGAAGTCCACCGAGAGCGGTGGCAACGGCAGTTAGGGCTGCGAGTCCAAGGGCCATATTCATGTCCTCAGGTTAACACATAATGAGAATCATTTCCATTAAGGATTTCTTCCACCGTACCCTCTGGGGGTGTTCGCCATCGCAAGGTTTCGAATCGATACGGCTCGCGAGAGTGAGTTCCTCGCAAGACTTGAAACCGCCCACAGCGCCCTCAAGTCCTGTCCTGGCTACATCAGTGGAGAGATTGGGCTCAATACCGATGAGCCGGGGCTAATCGCCCTTGTGACACGTTGGGAAAACGTCGGGAGTTATCGACGAGCGTTATCGAACTATCAGGTGAAAGTGGATGCGGTTCCCGTATTGGCGGAGGCGATCGATGAACCTGGTGGCTATATCGCACCCCATTCGTAATCAATAGCAGGTATTGCGATCAATCAAAGTAAAATCCAGCCATTGCTTTCTCAACCAGAGAACGCATTCCTGGGCCAACGGGCGGCCCTCCGACAGCCAGCCGGATGGAGAGTTCAATCATGGCCGATCGTCTAGAAACTATCGTCTCACTCGCTAAACGAAGAGGCTTCGTCTTTCCTTCTTCCGAGATATACGGTGGACTTCGAGCATCTTGGGATTATGGTCCACTCGGCGTAGAACTCAAGAACAATGTCAAACGACAGTGGTGGCGCTCAATGGTCACGGGTCGAGAAGATGTAGTCGGGCTTGACTCATGCGTTGTTTTGGCGCGAGAAGTTTGGGAAGCCTCCGGTCATGTGGAGACATTCACGGATCCCCTCACCGAATGCACCTCGTGTCATAAACGTTTTCGAGCAGATCATCTTGAAGAGGCATTCGAAGCAAAACATCAACGCAAGCCATCAAATCTTGAAGAAGTGAACTGCCCACATTGCGGAACAAAAGGGAAATTCACAGCACCGAGGCAATTCTCTGGTCTACTCAAGACTTATCTTGGGCCGGTAGAGGATGAGAGCGGTCTTGCATATATGCGCCCCGAGACTGCGCAAGGAATCTTCATCAACTTCGAGAATGTGATGACTACTGCCAGGAAGAAGCCGCCATTTGGCATCGGGCAGATCGGTAAGTCCTTCAGGAATGAGATAACGCCAGGCAACTTCATCTTCCGGACCCGAGAATTCGAGCAGATGGAGATGGAGTTCTTTGTTGTACCAGGCACCGATGAAGAGTGGCACCAGTATTGGATTGATACGCGACTTGCTTGGTACAAGGAGTTGGGGATAGGGAGTGAGCGACTTCGACTCTTCGAACATCCCAAGGAGAAGCTCTCTCACTACTCCAAGCGAACCGTCGATATTGAATACAAATTCGAGTTCGCGGGAACAGAGTGGGGCGAGCTCGAAGGAATAGCCAATAGAACTGATTTTGACCTCAAAGCACATAGCGCGAAGAGTGGGAAGGACCTCTCATTTTTTGATCAAGAGAAGAGCGAGCGCTGGACTCCATTTGTCATTGAACCTGCCGCAGGAGTCGATCGTTGCACGCTGACTTTCATGATGGATGCCTTCACCGAAGATGAAGCACCCAACTCGAAGGGCGAGATGGAGAAACGAGCAGTGATGCGTCTAGATCCTCGCCTCTCACCGATCAAAGTGGCAGTGCTTCCGCTATCGCGCAATGCTGACCTTTCTCCGAAGGCTCGAGACTTAGCAGAAGTCCTTCGCAAGAATTGGAGCGTTGAGTTTGATGATGCTGGTGCAATCGGGCGTCGATACCGGAGACAGGATGAGATCGGTACACCATTTTGCATCACCATCGATTTCGATTCATTGCAGGATCATGCAGTGACGGTGCGAGAGCGTGATTCGATGCGACAAGAGCGCATCTCGATAGATCAGGTGGAATCATGGTTAGCCCCGAAACTTCTAGGGTGCTAATCAAACCTCTCTTCCTGCCGATCGGGAATGGCCACTTTGAAAACGGTGGAGTTCTTCTTGATCCACCAGTTGTCCTTGCTCCGATGGCAGGAATAACTAACGCCGCTTTCCGCACGCTCTGCAGAGAGCAAGGCGCTGGACTCTTTGTCTCGGAGATGGTGACCGCTCGAGCTCTCATCGAACGAAACGAAGAGACGCTTCGGATGATTGTTCCGGGCGAAGGAGAGAGCCCCCGCTCAGTCCAACTTTATGCAACGGAAGGTGACTCCCTAGGCAAAGCAGTTTCGATGATTGCCAGAGAGGATCTTGCTGATCACATCGACCTTAACTTTGGCTGTCCGGTACCGAAGGTCACTCGAAAAGGCGGCGGAGCCGCACTTCCCTTCAAGCAACGATTGTTTCGCGAGATAGTTTCAGCGGCAGTCGAGAATGCAAAACCTTATGGGATCCCAGTCACTGTGAAGATGCGAATCGGAATTGATGATGAACATGAGACTTTCCTTGGGGCAGCGGAGATTGCCGCTGAGGCAGGAGTTACTTGGGTCGCGCTCCATGCGCGTACCGCCGCACAGTTCTATGACGGGAATGCGCAGTGGGGAAAGATCCAGGAGTTGGTAGATCACATGAAGCCATTCGCTATCCCAGTCCTTGGAAATGGCGATATCTGGTCGGGCGATGATGGTGTTCGCATGATGCGTGAGACCGGCTGCGATGGGATAGTCGTTGGCCGTGGATGTTTGGGTCGGCCCTGGCTCTTCGCTGATCTAGTGCGGGCTTTCGCAGCAGAACGAGATGTGGATGTACATAATGAATCGAGTCCACTCCCTCGTCCATTGCCGAGTCTTTACGAAGTGAGTGCGGTCATCTGGCGCCATGCCGAGTTATTGACCCGATATTTTGGCGATGAATCTCGCGCTTGTCGGGATCTTCGTAAACATATGGCTTGGTACCTCAAGGGTTTTCGCGTAGAGGGCGGATTGAGGCCACAGTTTGGAATGGTCGCATCGCTTGCAGAGCTTCGGACATTGCTTGATCAACTCATCGATCAGCCCTACCCAGAAGAAATTGGGGATGCTCCGAGAGGAAGGCGTTCACATCAACGATCAGTTGCACTTCCGGTGGGATGGCTTGAAGATGCAATGGAGCTCGCAATCGTGAGTTCAGATGAGATCGGATCGGGCGGTTAGAGTGTTTGGATTTCGCTGGATCTTGAGAATTCTCTCTTTTCTTCTACTTCTCGTCATCATAATTCCGCTTTACGCATTTGGAAAAACATGGTGGACTGGACAGAGTCTTGCGAAAGAGATTGCTCTGACCGCTTCCGACTTTCAGCCAAGCGATTACGCACGAGAAGTAATCGTTGTCCTTGGCGCAGCTCAGTTTGATGGAAAGCCTGGCCCTATCTTGAAGGAGAGATTGAAAACGGCATCACTTGCTTATCAAAAGAATTTGGCGCCGGCGATCATCACCGTTGGAGATGGCGCACCCGGAGATAGAACTACTGAGGCGTCAGCAGGTAAGCGGTGGTTAGCAAAAGAGGGTATTCCCAAATCTCGAATTATCGCGGTTAACCAAGGTAGAGATACCTATTCAAGCACTCTCGCCTATAGTGCAACGATGAAGTCACGTGGTTTGGCGTCGGTCCTGATTGTCACCGATCCCTATCACTGCCTCCGTGCAACAACAATGGCACGAGATCAGGGAGTTGTTGCGAGCTGTCTTCCGACACTTGCCGGCAGCACCGATATCTCCCATTCGTCATTTCGTTATCTCTTGAGAGAGGCTGGCGCTTATCTGACCTATATCACTCTTGGCCGTCGCGGGATCATGATCGATGAAGAGACGATAGAGAAGTGGATTTCGGAGAGCCTTGGAGATATGAGATCCACGCCATGAAGATCACCGGTTATCAAGAGAGTGATCTTGAGAGATTTCACGATGAACCTGCCAAAAGAAGTGGCCGAAGTGAGTTCGCTCGTGACCGTGCGCGAGTCATTCACTCTTTCGCACTACGAAGACTTGCTGCAAAGACTCAAGTCGCCGTCCCTTGGGCTGATGACTTTCCTCGAACGCGTCTCTCGCACTCATTGGAGTGTGCACAAGTTGGTAGAGAAATCGGGGAGTCCCTCGGAGCAGATCCTGATTTGATGGATACCGCCTGTCTTGCTCACGATCTAGGTCATCCTCCTTTTGGACATAACGGCGAAGTTGCGCTCAATGAGATAGCGACGAGTTGTGGTGGATTTGAAGGAAATGCACAGAGTTTTCGGATTCTCACTCGCCTCGAAGGGAAAACAGTTGATAGAGATGGGAAATCCTTAGGACTCAATCTCACTCGCGCTTCACTCGATGCTGCGACCAAGTATCCCTGGCATCGTTCTGGTGAGATTACAAAGTTTGGCGTTTACGAAGACGATGGCGAGGTTTTTTCGTGGATGCGAAATCAAGATCGTGGCAGATCAAGTGGCCGAACTTCCCTTGAAGCGCAGATCATGGATTGGTCCGATGATGTCGCTTATTCAGTACATGACTTGGAGGATGGCGTTGTCACCGGGAAGATAATCCCGATCAAAATCGAGTCCCATCTCGCTGAGATTGCTGAGACAGTGCGAAATGATTACCTTGCTGATCTTCAGAATCATGAATTCGAAAGTGCCACAAAGAGATTGCTCGAACTTGAACTATGGCCCAGGGGTTATGACGGCTCTCATTACGCGCTGGCACAGATGAAACGATTCACCTCTCAGCTCATTGGAGAGTTTGCCTTAGCGGCAGAGAAAGCGACGCGAGATAGCTTTGGGTCAGCGCCATTAACCCGCTACAGCGCCAATCTCGAAATCCCTCGATCAGCTCGAGTAGATGTCGCCATCCTCAAGGCCATCTCGGGTTACTTCATTATCAATGCCGAGAGCGCACAGGCGGCTTATTTAGAGCAGCGAACGCTTCTCAAAGAGCTCGTCCTTCATCTTCGGGAGAGTGCTCCCCGAAGCCTTGAGAGCACCTTCCTCTCGCATTGGGATAACGCTAAGGATGAGAGTGCAAGACTCAGAGTCATCATTGACCAGGTAGCGTCTTTCACAGACCTTGGAGCGATTAAGCGCGCACACTCCTTTGGACTTTCACTGGCGATAGAGAAGGATTAGAGGATGGCCGGGCGGATTAGAGATACAGATGTTGCTCATGTACGTGAGCGGACCCGGATCGAGGATGTGATTGGCGAGTACATTCAACTCAAGAGTGCCGGTGGTGGGCAACGCAAAGGTCTCTGCCCATTCCATGACGAGAAGAGTCCTTCATTCCATGTAACACCAAGTCGTGGCTTCTACCATTGCTTTGGCTGTCAAGAAAGTGGCGATGTCATCACCTTTCTGATGAAGATGGAACACCTCACATTCACTGAAACTATAGAGCGACTCGCTGAACGAATGGGATATCCACTTACCTACGAATCAGGTGGTGGCGGCGCTCCAAGTGGAGAACGAGCCAGATTAATTTTGGTCAATCAGGCCGCAGCTCGCTTCTATCAAAGTTGTCTCGATGGCGAGGATGCCGTCACAGCTCGAGAGTTTTTGACTTCACGCGGTTTCGATCGTGGCGCTGCTGCGAGATTTGGTGTGGGATATGCGCCAGATCAATGGGATGCTCTGAGAAAGACCTTGGTGGCAGAAGGCTTCAACGATCGTGAGCTATCACTTGCAGGACTTACAAAAGATGGTCAACGTGGGCCGATCGATCGATTCCGCCATCGAGTGATCTGGCCGATTAGAGATATCTCTGGCGAGGTCGTTGGTTTCGGCGCACGAAAGTTAGCGAGCGATGATGTCGATTCAGGTCCGAAATATCTCAATACGCCCGAGACTCCGCTCTACAAGAAGAGTCAGGTGCTTTACGGACTTGATATGGCGAAAAAAGAGATCGCTAAGTCACGCCAGGCAGTTATTGTCGAAGGCTATACCGATGTTATGGCCGCGCACCTTGCCGGAGTCGGCACAGCTGTTGCCACCTGTGGAACCGCATTCGGTGATGATCACATCAGGATTCTTCGTAGACTCTTGATGGATGATGATGCATTTCGTGGCGAAGTGATCTTCACCTTTGATGGCGATGCCGCTGGCCAGAAGGCAGCGCTTAAGGCCTTTGATAGCGACCAGAAATTCGTATCGCAGACATTCGTTGCAGTTGAACCACGAGGTATGGATCCCTGTGAACTGCGACAGGCTGATGGTGATGTCGCGGTGCGAGATCTCATCGCCAGAAGAATTCCGCTCTTCGAGTTCGCGATTCGATCAACGTTAAAGGAACATAATCTCGATCGACCAGAAGGTCGTGTAGCCGCGCTTGCTGCAAGTGCCCCAATGCTCGCTCGAATCCGAGACACGGCCCTTCGCCCAGAGTATGCGCGCTCACTTGCGAGATGGATCGGTGTTGAAGTCGATCAAGTCAATGATGCGATTTCCAACTCCCTTTCCAGTACGCGCCGTAAATCGACTAATCAAGAAGTTCCAGCGCAACCAAGTGTTAGCTGGCGTCCTGACCCAACTGAGCCAGCACTTATCCTCGAGCGTGAGGTGCTGAAGGCAAGATTGCAACTTCCTGCCTTCTGTCTCGATTGGCGCAAGTTAGAACCAAATGCATTCACTCACCCGGCTTATCTGAGATTGCGAGCTTTCATCGATCAAGGTAGAGACTTCGAGGCCGTGTCTTTGAAGCCAGAGGATCCACCAGAGTTACATTCATTTGTAGCTGAGTTATCGAGCGAGCCGATTAGAAGTGATGTGACGGTAAGTGAAAAATATATTGCAAGCATCTTTGCAAGGCTTCGAGAGCTGGCTCTTGGTAGAACTATCGCGGAGATCAAGTCGAAGTTGCAGCGAATCAATCCGCTCGATGATGAAGCCCAATACAACGCTACCTTTCAAGAACTCCTGGAGTTGGAGCGAGAGCGAAGAACGCTTCGAGATTTGGCGGTCGGAGAGATTTAGCCTAGAGTTTGCGTTCTCGTTATAGCAGTCCCCGATAGCTCAATTGGCAGAGCAGCCGGCTGTTAACCGGCAGGTTATTGGTTCGAGTCCAATTCGGGGAGCCAGTTCAAGTCACTACGCCTATGATTCGCCTATGGCTCTCTTTCGAATAAGAGTTGCGTTGCCCGATAGACCAGGCTCGCTCGGTGCAGTTGCCTCTGCAATTGGATTTGCCGGTGGAGATATCCGTGGACTCGTTGTCTTGAGCAGTGAATCTGGGCGTGGAATCGATGACATCACCATAGCGATTCCAGGGAGCGATCCGAAGGACCTTCTCAATGTCCTCGGCGCCATTCAAGGAGTCGAAGTAGTTTCGGTAACTCCAGTCAGTTAATCGTTTACTCAGAAGATTCGATTCTTGCGCCATCACTTGGCTGCGCGGTGAAGAAACGAGGCGGAGCAAACTTGGCTTCACGGTAGGCCTGAGAGATTTCCTCTTTGATCTCGTGGATTTTCTCCTGTGGTGTGAGAGCAATAGCGCTACCGCCAAAACCACCACCGACCATCCTCGCACCCAGGGCACCAGAAGACTCTGCGACTTCGACCGCAAGATCTAGCTCTGGACACGAGACCTCGTAATCCACTTTCAATGAATGGTGAGATGCACTCAGAATTTTGCCGATGCCAGGAAAATCCTTCTTCTCCAAGAGCGCAACGGATTGATGAACCCTCGCAATTTCAGTCACTGCATGACGAACCCGACGATAGGAGATCTCATCCAAGGAATTCCCAAAAAGTTCAAGCTGGGCTTCATCAAGATCGCGCATTGAGCGCATCCCTAGTTGGCGCAACGCACTCTGGCATCGTTCGCGTCGCTCTCGATAGCCACCATCAACTAGTGCGTGGTGGGCATTGGTATCGATGATTAGGAGTTCAAGCCCTTCACTTCTGAGGTCGAGAGGTATCTGCCGGGTTTCCAATGTCACGCAGTCAATCAAGAGGGCATGACCAGATTCCGCCATCAAAGAGATTGATTGATCCATGATCCCGCAGGGCATCCCCACATATTCATTCTCAGCGCGCTGAGCAAGGCGTGCGAGATCAACCTTCGATTTACCTAGTGAGAAGAGATGATCTAACCCAAGTGCAACAGCACATTCCAGCGCCGCGGAAGAGGAGAGTCCAGCGCCAAGTGGGACCTGGCCATCGATATGGATATCCACTCGGTGATTCACTTCAAGAGCCCAGATAATTCCAGCGATGTAATCGCTCCAGTCCGAGCGACGTTTCGAAGGAACTAGATTAGAGAGATCAATCTCGATTGCACTCTTCTTCTGTGCTGATGTGAATCGAAATTTCGAGTCGCTACGCAATGTAATTGTGACTCTGGTGCGCTCGCCAATAGCGAAGGGAAGGACCCAGCCATCGTTGTAATCAATATGTTCACCGATGAGATTGACTCGTCCCGGAGCAGAAGCGGTTACTCTCTTCACGAAACTAGAGCTTGACCTCTCGCAACTGTGTTGCAGACTGCTCCGGTTTCATATCCATGATGAAAGCGCCCATAGCTGATTCAGAGCCAGCCAGGTATTTGAGCTTGCCAGGTTGACGTCGAACGCTGGTGATCTGCCAATGTAAACCCAATTCCTTACGACCTCGTCGAACTGGTGCTTGATGCCATGCTGCGATGTATGCCATCTCGATACCGAAGACACCATCAAGTCGCTGCATCACTTCCTTGGCCACGGCAGGAAATGCATCGCACTGATCTGTACTGAGTTCGGTGAGGTCGGCTACTTGTCGAAGTGGTGCAAGGTGAATCTCGAATGGATAACGTGCCGCCCACGGGACATAGGCAATCCAGTGCTCGTTGCGTGCAACGATACGAACTTCATCCTTAATCTCGCGCGCAATCACATCCGCCAGAAGAGGCCGCCCGTGTCTCTGATAGTGATTTGATGCGACCTGGAGCATCTTCTCAGTACGAGGTGTGATGAATGAATAGGCATAAATCTGACCATGGGGATGAAAAAGAGTTACACCGATCTCTTCGCCCCGATTTTCGAAGATGAAGACCTGCTCGATGAAGTCGAGCTTTGAGAGTTCGCGGGTTCGGTCACGCCATGCTTCAAGAAGCGTGCGAATCCGCTCTAGAGATAAATCCTTGAAAGCAACTGCATGTTGGGCGGTATAACAGACGACTTCACATTTCCCTGCGGCATCGACAATGGGGGTTTCTAATCCGGAAAACTCTGGCAGCTGCCATGTATCGCTAGGCGGCCTCAATGATGGAAATCGATTATCGAATACTGCTACTTCATAATCGCCCTCTGGAATCTCACTGAGCAAGCCATCATGGGTAGGGCAAAGCGGGCAGAGTTCTTTGGGTGGCAGGAAAATTCTCCCTTGACGATGGGCGGCCATAGCGACCCACTCATTGACTAAGGGATCGAGACGCAGCTCTCCAATCCCAGGTTGTTCCTCTCGCTCCCTTTGATCGATAGCAGTTCTCGACTGACCAGCAGTGTCGTAGTAACGAATCACCCGACCATCTGCCATTTGGCGATCACTTCGAGTCACACCTGCTGAAAGTTCAGACTCATTATTCTTCGCGCCCATGAGGAGCGTTACTCTACCCGCATGGCTCAATCTGGACAGAGTCCCTTCAAGCTGGTCACCATTACGGGCGGTGAAAATTCGTTAATCGCCTCAGTTATTGATGGGGCGCTGGTCATTCACCACTGGGGAAAGAAATTTGAATTGCCAGTCGAGTTCGATGACCTGGTTGCTTCTACGACCAAGTCAGTTGCTCATAGTGATTTCGATCAGATGCAGTGGCCGGGAATCTTTCGTGAACATTCGCGAGGCAATCTAGGTTCTCCAATGATCTCAGGTCATCGAAACTCTCATTCTTGGTCCACGAAATTCGAAGTCACAAAGCTCACTGCGTCAGAAGATTCTTTTGACTTTGTCGCAAGTGATGCTGACACCAAGTTAGAACTCCTCGGGAGATTTGAGTTTGATCACTTCGGCGTCCTGCGAGTCGATTATCGATTGAATAACCATGGTGATTCATACATTCTCGATGCTCTAACTTATTGGCTCCCATTACCCGAGCGAGCTAAAGAGCGGATTGATTTCACCGGACGATGGGCAAATGAAAGACAGATTCAACGATCCAAGATTGAGACTGGCCTCTGGAGTAGGCAGAGTAGAGAGGGTAGAAGCGGTCATGATTTTACGATCGCACAGATCGCCCTTACCGAGAGATCCGATTTCCAATCCGGAGAACTTTGGTCCGCAGGGCTTGCCTGGAGCGGAAATTCAGCGCACTCCATCGAGAAGTCATATGACGGAGCACTCTGGATGGGTGCCGGCGAAATTTTCTACCCTGGTGAAGTGATATTGAATAAGGGTGAGAGTTATCAGGCTCCGACTCTTGTAGCTAGCTTTAGCGATCGCGGCCTAGACGGCCTCGCTGAAAATCATCACCAGTCTTTCCGTGCTCGAAGTAACCACCCTCAGCGGAATCGTCCACTTACTCTCAACATGTGGGAAGCGATCTATTTTGATCATTCTTCCAAGCGAGTGATGGCAATCGTCGATGCTGCGGCGAAGATCGGAGTTGAACGAGTTGTCTTGGATGACGGATGGTTTGGAAGTCGAAGAGACGACAGAAAAGGTTTAGGAGATTGGAAGGTCTCGAAGGAAGTCTGGCCTGAAGGTCTTCGCACATTGGCCGACTATGTTCGCTCAAAAGGTATGGAGTTTGGGCTCTGGTTCGAAGGCGAGATGGTCAATCCAGATTCAGATCTCTATCGCGCTCATCCTGACTGGGTTCTCCAGACAGAGAATAGAAGAGCACCGCTCTGGCGAAATCAACTAGTGATTGATCTTTCTCGCGATGAGGTTTTTCAACATCTATTTGACTCTGTGAGCGCTGTAATAAAAGAGGTAGGCATTTCCTACATTAAGTGGGATCACAATCGCGTCTTGATAGATGCAGGCAGCGATGGGCGAGCGCGCTATCGAGCGCAGGTCAGCGCGATCTATCGCCTCTTCGATCAACTCAAAGCAGAGCACCCCGGGATTGAGATTGAATCTTGCGCATCAGGTGGTGGTCGAATTGATTTCGGAATGATCGAACATGTCGATCGGTTCTGGACCAGTGATAACAATGACGCGCTCTCCCGAGTGGATATACAAAGATGGAGCGCTCAATTCATTCCGCCAGAGTTACTCGGTACCCATATAGGACCTTTCCCAAATCATCAGAGTGGACGAAGCACTCCACTGTCGATGCGCGCAGCTGTTGCACTCTTTGGTCATGCCGGGATTGAATGGGATTTCACTCAAGCTAGTAATGATGAGATTAAGGCGCTTGGTCAATGGGTCGCTCTCTACAAGAGTGTCAGGGAGTGGATGCACAAGGCGAGGATGGTTCGAATCGAAGATTGTGATTCCGCTGCCACCCTCTACGGATTTGTTTCACCTGATTCAAGCCAAGCGCTCTTCACCTATATCCAGAGAGAGCCATCTTCATCCTCACAGCCTGATCCGATTTTGATACGGGGGCTTATCGCGGAACGACACTACGAGGTAAAACCCGTTTTCCCAGCTGGCAAGCCACGTCAGATGTCGAGAGGAGATGTGGGTTGGTTTGATGGAATAAGAGCGAGTGGGGCTCAACTTGAATCAGTTGGTCTCGCAACGCCAATCCTCGAGCCAGATAATGCGCTCTTAATTCAGATTCAAGCGATCTAGTAGGGTTTCTAATCGACCCAATCAAGAGTACGAGTAATCGCCTTTTGCCAGCGGGTATAGCCATCGGTTGCAAGAGGTGACTGCCTATCTGGTTGGAAGCGGGCGCTCTCCTGCCATTTAGCTCGAAGCACTTCTTGATCGCTCCAGACTCCAACTGAAAGGCCCGCTGCATAAGCGGCCCCCAACGCAGTCGTCTCGTTGATGACGGGGCGAGAGATATCGATCTGCATGATGTCTGCCTGGAGTTGCATGCAAAGCGCGTTGACGGTTATTCCACCGTCAACTTTCATCTCACGAAGTTTTACCCCTGAGTCTTTCACCATCGCATCAAGTACATCACGCGTCTGATAACAGATTGCTTCAAGCGTTGCTCGGGCTATATGTGCTTTTGTTGAAGCTCTTGTCATTCCTACAATTGCGCCACGCGCATCGCTTCTCCAATAGGGAGCAAAGAGGCCAGAGAATGCTGGTACAAAATAAAGGCCCCCAGAATCCGCGACGGATTTCGCGAGAGCCTCGATATCGGAAGACTTCTCGATAATCTGGAGCTGATCCCTGAGCCACTGAACCGCAGATCCTGTCACTGCGACCGACCCTTCGAGAGCGTAGATCGGTGCCTTACCCTCAAATTGATAGCAAAGAGTGGTCAAGAGGCCATGTTTGGACCTAACAATTTCACTTCCGGTATTGAAGAGCGCGAAGTTTCCAGTGCCATATGTGGTCTTCGATTCGCCCCGTTCGAAACAGACTTGTCCGAACATCGCAGCTTGTTGATCGCCGAGGACTCCAGCGATGGGAACGGCCGCGCCTAAAGGCCCCGCAGGATCAGTCTCGCCGAAATGCGCCACTGAAGCTTTGATGACGGGCAGCATCTCTCTCTTAACGGCGAAACGTTCAAGGAGCCATGGATCCCAGTCGAGCGTCTCGAGATCCATCAACATCGTGCGACTGGCATTGGTGACATCAGTCGCGTGAACGTGATTTCCCGTGAGTTTGAAGATGAGCCACGAGTCGACGGTGCCTAAACAGATTTCCGACTGGTCCAGATCACGATGCAGTTCAAGGAGCCAGGTCATCTTGCTTGCAGAAAAATAAGGGGCGATGGCAAGCCCTGTTCTACCAATGACATCGCTCTTTTCAGCTTCAGAGAGTCGATTCAGGATCTCAGTTGTGCGGGTGTCCTGCCA
>VGAI01000024.1 GCA_016870815.1 Actinomycetota bacterium | reverse complement strand
TACCCAAGAGACAACCGTCGCGGTAGTTTCTACGTCAGATACAAGATCTGCCGATACTAGAACTGTTGAGACCTCCACTTCAGATACCAGATCTGTTACAACGAGCTCGTCCTCTACGCCTCCAGCGGATACTGCTTCCTCAGGATCCGATACCGTTACTGTCACGACTTCAAGTCCTTCATCTTCTGATACCCAGACAGTTTCAAGCACATCATCGAGCGAGACTTCAACACCACCTGCACCGACGACTACACCATCCTCTGATTCAGAGAGCGTGACTTCAACAAGTAGTGGCGGTGCAGAGACAACTACGACTTCCTCAACTCCTGTCTCTACATCATCAACTCCAAGTGAAACCCCGCCACCAGCTCTAGGGCCATCTAGCGAGAGCACACCAGCAGAAACGAGCGGAACACCTCCGTCCTCGAGCGAAAGCAGTGGTGGCTAAGATTCGCGGGTTCATGATGACAAAATTGCGAAGTCAAAGTCCCCTTAAGGCTTACTTGTGATGAAACTTAATCGTTCACAGAAGCTGATCATCGGCGCTTCTCTCGTCTTTCTATCCCTCATCAGTTCGGTGGTGGCTGCGACAGTCACCATTAACACCAATAATCGAGTCGAATTCGGCCAAGGTCTCTACCAAGTTGCTGCATGTGATTCATTCATTTCAGTAAGTGCAGAATCCAATGGGACTAATATGACCGAGGTCATTATCGATGGTTTTGACATCACCAATTGCCCTGACACCTATATAAGACTTAAATTCTACGGTTCGGGATCTGCCCCACTCAATCTCTATTCAGATTCTGGAGTCGCTGTGAGCAGGATCTTGCTCTACGCCAACGGAAATAGTGGTCTCTATGAAGGACTTGATTTCCTTAACGCGAGAGGGCTTGTTCCAAGTCCTTACACAACCTGTTCCGAATTCCTCTTGACTTACTGCAAATCTGACGGTTCTTTGAGTTTGGACTATTTCAATGGTCGTTATCGGTTGATTTTTGAGACTCCGATGGCCTCCGTTGGATTGATTGAATCTTTCACCGTCGAGACAACGCGAGAACGCCCAGTCGAGGTTATTGCTTGCAACACCGTTCTTCTTGTCAGTACAGTTGCTGATAGTGGAATGTTGAAAGAAGTGATACTTGATGGATTGGATATTAGGAACTGTCCTGGGAAATACACTCGTGTGAGATTCTTCCAAGGCGCCAGTGCGACTCCTCTCGCGCTATATCGTGAAGGTGGAATCGACGTGAATCGGATTTTGGTTCGCGCAACTACGAACTCAAACCCTGACCTCCTAACAGGGCTAGATATCGTCAATGGCCTGGGCTTGATTCCTAACTCCTATAGTGATTGTTCGACTGGCCTTCGACCATATTGCAGGACTGACGGTTATATCAGTGTTGATTACTATCAAGGCAGATATTCATTTGTTTTTGATACCCCGCTGGCAACCATGGTGACGGCAGATTCGTACACGGTAACCACTTCCGACGGGTTACCTAGCAGTTAGTACCTTGCTGGTCCTTAGGCCCTTGAAAGCGTGGCGCATAATGGTCATTACCTAAAACTCCGGGGCGATTTAGGCCTTTCGAAGAAAGAGCCTTCCCACTACATATTGCATCAATCCTCAGCAAGTTCTAGGGTTTGCCCACTTCAATCGACTTCAATGAGACACTCCGTCTGACTAACTTCTCTTTAAAGACCTCAAGGACAGCCTTCGCCCGTTCTTCAGTCTCTGAAGTAATCGTGATTTTCTCTTCACTCTTGGAGATATTGATGCCCGTGTTCTTGAAATCAAAGCGAGTCTCAAGTTCTCGAGAGCACTGATTGATTGCATTGTCCAACTCTGTCTGATTGATCTTTGAGACAACGTCGAAACCTGAGTCAGCCATGATTCCCCTTTGATTTCGATATGGATACTATCCCCTGAGGCCCGCCATCAAAGTTGGGCGCTCAACTCTGTCACCACATCAAATAGCGCGAATACATCCGCTTCAGTCGTCCTGAAATTCGTGTAGCAAGGGCGAAGCCAAGTCTCGCCATTAATTTGCGCGGTCGAAATGTAGAAACGACCATCTTCAAGGATTCTTTGGCAGAGTCTCTCGTTCAAGGCGCTACGGTTACTCTCGCTTGGACTGAGGAACTGGATGGGGGCGATAGAGAGATCTGGTGGATAGGGAAGTACGCGGAAATCGCTTCGCTGCGCAGCAATTTGATAGGTCAGTTCTGCAAGCCGAATGTTCTTTTCTATAGCATCGCGAAATGCCTCGGCGCCATGGGTCTTGAATGCAATCCACAACTTAAGCGCACGAAATGGACGTGAATACTCCAGGGTGAGGTCGACGGGATTGTAATCGTCGTTGGCATGAGGCATGTAAGCCTCGTGATGCGAGAAAGTCATCGCCAATCCGTTGCGGTCTTTCATCAAGACTAAGGAACATGATTTCGGTACGAATAACCACTTATGTGCATCAATAGTCACCGAGTCGGCATCATCCAAGCCTTCAAAAAGTGCGGAGCGAGCAGTTCCAGCAGCAGGCACGCCATATGCGCCATCGACGTGAAGCCATATCTGCTTCTCCTTAGCCACCTTCACAAGCTCTCCGATCGGATCCACAGCGCCGGTGAGCGTGGTTCCGGCTGTTGCAACGATCGCTATTGGGGTTATGCCCGAAGAAAGGTCAATGTTGATTTGTCGTTTGAGCTCCGTAACGTTCATGCGATGATGACCGTCTATTGGGATGGAACGTAGTGATTCGCTCCCCATACCAAGCACTTCCATTGTTCGACGTACGGAGTAGTGAGATTCGTGGGAGGCGTAGATTGCAACCTTTCTATCTATCCCTAACTTTCGAGAGGCTGGCAATGCTTGATTTCGGGCTGTTGCAAGCGCGGTGAGATTGCTGACCATCCCGCCAGATGTGAAATATCCGATTGCACTCTTGAAACCAATGAACTCGCCGACCCACTTGGCGGTTTGTTGTTCCAACACCGTGGAAGCGCGAGAATCAATCGCCTGGTTGATGTCGTAGGAAGAGGCAAGAAAGTCGGCAATCGCACCTACTTCAAGTCCACTCGACCCGATATAGGCCAGGAATCGTGGCCGAGATTGAGCTATCGATGACTCCAATACATCAACAGATTGACCGAGGACCTCGATTATTTCCTGTGACCCTTCTGGCAACTGCTCGTTCAGGAGCAATTTGAGTGATGCTGTGAATTCAGGTTCGCTTTCTCGAGCGTGATCGAAGCTCGCCCAGATTCGCTCCATCTCTTTCGCTAGGAAATCTAAGACAGTATGCCTCTGCTCGCCGATACGCAAACGCTCCATTACTGCCTCATCAAATGCATGGAAATTGCGAGTTGCGCTCGATGGAGTCTGGTGACCAGCTCTGATTGTCGAATCGCTAGCGCTTGTGAGACATCTGAAAATGTTCTTCTTTCATACAGGATACCCATAGCTACATCTTTGAGTGAGTCAGGCAACGTCTCGATTGCGGCCAAGAGATCTTTGGCCGCAATCTTGGAGAGGTCCAATTTCTCGCCATCGTCGTCAAAAGAGATGTCAAGGTCGAAGAAGTTGCTCACAGGCGAATCTCTCCTCGCAACTTGTTCAGCTCTCGCCTCATTCCTATGCCAGCAATACCGACCAACTCACCATCTCTCCGGTAACTCATGATGAACTCATCACTAATCTCACCCTCAACAAGTGGCGATTCATTGGCAAGCTTTGGTTCTCCGTAGGACAAGATGCTAATACTGAATTGATCGCTCCAGAAGGAGGGAAGGGGATTGAACCGCTCCCCGGTTTGAAGATCCGGGATCAAACCCGGTTTATCTTGGTGACAAATCTGGCGTCCGACCCATTTGGCTGATTCGATCGGGATATTCCAGTGCTCGACTCTGCGAGCGGGTAGCGATTGGGCGACGTAAGGGAAACGTGCGATGTCGCCTACAGCAAAGACGCGGTCACTTGAAGTTCCTAGCTCGTTCATCACTCGCAAAGTTTGATCCGTCAATACTCCATTTGAGAGGTCTAACCCATTACCCGTCAACCAATCGACATTTGGAATTGAGCCCACTGCTTCGATCAAGATGTCACAATGAAGTTCAGTGCCATCACTCAACACCACACCTTCGATTCTCGTGGTGCCGATCAGATCTTCGATGCTCAGTCCCAAGTGAAAATTGACGCCTTCACGCTCGTGGCGACGGCGGATTTCCCGACCGAAGGTATCGCCAAGGATCCCAGCAAGGGGAATCTCTTCGATTGCGACTATGTTGATAGTACAACCGAGCGTTCGAAGTGTGGCAGCCAACTCAAGTCCGATAAAACCTGCGCCAAAGATAACGACGCGCCTTTCGGGTGCAACTGCTCCTCGTAATGACCTTGCATCGTCGTAGGTGCGTAGCACATGACGTCCTTGATTCAAGTCATTCGGAAAGGAGAAACGTTTCGGACGTAAACCTGTTGCAGCCACCAAATAATCGAAATTATGTTTGGCGCCAGACTCCAGTCCGAGAGTTGACCCATCAATATCAAGCGACCTCGCTGGATCGGCCAAGATGAATTCTGCCTGCAATTCTTCGTGCCGAATCGGAAAAGCGATATCCGCCAGAGACTTGCCTTTTGCCAAGAAATCCTTTGAAAGTGGCGGGCGGTTGTAGGGCAGATGAGACTCTGCACCGACCAGAGTGATTCCACCCGTAAAGCCAAATCGTCGTAGAGATTCAGCGGTACGTAGTCCGCCCATAGCGGCGCCAACAATCATGACGTGACTCAATCGCGGCCTCGATTCACCTCTTCAGACAAATGCGAATCAATCTACAATCGTGATTGCCTGCATCGGACACACATCGGTCGCAGCCCGGACATTTGCCAACTCCGAATCATCGGCGGTCGCCGTGTACTCCAACTTATCCGATTCATTGAGTTTGAAAACATTCGGAGCTTCATAGACACATTGCCCGTAGTGCTGGCACTTCTCCATATCTACCTGGATCTTGATCACAACTCCTCCTTGAGTTCTAGGTTGGTTTGGCTCTTCATCGCTTACGGGGAAGGCTCTACTCTTCAATCGTTGATGGGTAGAGGTCCTTTGACGGGGTTCGGATTCCCCGAAATTCCCAATCTCCGCCGAGTGCAGTCGAGATGACCTCTTCGCTCTCGGTCGGTTGGGCGCCGACTTCACTTCGGATTCGGTGACCTTCTACGATTCGATTGCTTAATCGACCTAGACCTTCCACTTCTACTTCAACCAAATCTCCGATCTCTACCGGCCTGGAATTCGCAGGAGTCCCGGAGAAGATCATGTCACCAGGAACCAAGGTAATGGTGCGAGCGATATCTGCAACAAGGTAATGCATGTTCCACTCCATGTTGTCGGTGTTGTCCTCTTGCTTCATAACACCATTGACGAAAGTTCTGATTTTCTTGTTCTTAAAATCCCAATCGGTGACCAATCCTGGGCCAACTGGCGCCAGTGAATCCGCGCCCTTGACTCGAAGCATGGAGCCGGCATCAGTATCTCGGAAATCGTGAAGTCCAAAGTCATTTCCAACGCTATAACCGGCTATATAGCCACTCGCTTCTTCAATCGAAATATCCTTGCACTGCTTACCGATGACGATGACAATCTCTCCTTCGTAGTTGAGCCAATTACAACGCTGGGGGCGGATGACATCTCCAAGGTGCGAATTGAGTGCCGTGATCGGTTTATGGAAGTAGGTGGGAGCAGATGGCAACTTTGTGAGGAATTCCTTGGTCCGGCTCTCATAGTTGAGATGCACTGCGATGATTTTTGTCGGAGTTGCTGGAGGAAGATGTTTTACTTGAGCAATCTCAAATGTGCGACCATCGGAAGCGAGTAGTTCTTCTCCCTCGCGCTCTACCGTTAACGAGGATCCATCGACTTCGATTCGACGAAACTCAGTCACGGGTCAGAACCAGATCCTTCGGCGCTGGGAATCCGCCTAAAGGTTCGGGGAAGTAGACATGCACCTGCCCCGTCCCTACCGAGTTCTCATATTCGCTATAGAGAATCCCGGGTGCTTGATTTCGCTCTTCACCAAGGGCTCCAGCCATTGCAAGATAATGGAAGAACCCTGCTTCTGGTTTGTACTTTCTGAATGTGTCGAAGTCTTCCAGGATGGCACCATGATTGCCCCGCTTCATCCACTCCAGGACTTTAAGGTCGTATTGATAGGCCTCGGGTGTGAAGATATGGATCGGGTCGCTTGCCTCATGTTTTCGTAAATCACGCAACTTATGAAAAGTGTGCGAAAGCGCGCCTGACGCAATAAGGAATACCTTTCGATTGCTATCACGAATCGCCTCACCTAGGGCACGACCAGCTCTAATGAAATCCTCGGGAGTTCCGGTCTGACACACTGACATGCTGATCCATCGCTTCTCATCCAGGCCTCGGCCAAGGTAGTGCCAGAGATTCACAGTCGCATAGAAAATAGGAAGATGAGGGTCAGCAATGGGGGTGATCCAAGTTCCATTCTTCTCGTCATAGTTGGAAAGTGACTTTGCAAGTTCAGGATCTCCTTTGATGGAATAGGGGATTTGTGTCATGCCTCGTGGCAATTCCTCTGAAGTGAAAAGGCCAGAGCGTTCTGCAGCAGAAGTGATGACAAATTCAACTGTGGTTGCCCAATGGCTATCGAGTACGACTACAGTGTCGTAGTCGAGTTTCTCGAATACGTCTTTACGTAGTTTCTTGAGTCCGGGCACCAATGAGATCTCTTGACCTTCATTGAGGTCCTTCCTGACTGTCTCTGGCAACATGATGGTCGGTACATGAGCCAAGAGCGCCGCGCCAACAACCTTTCCCATTCTCTACTCCTTCCATCCGTTCGGTGCAATAACGGTGTTCTTGACATCTGCATAGAAATCAAAGGACCACGTGCCACCATCGCGACCGATACCAGACTTCTTTGATCCGCCAAACGGTGCGCGAAGGTCCCTGACGAAGAAGCAGTTAACCCAGATAGTTCCAGCCACCAAGTTTTTCGAGAACTTCGCTGCATGATCTCTATCGCCAGAGACGACTATGGCGGCAAGTCCGAATTCCGTGTCGTTTGCCATGTCAAGAGCTTCGGCGTCATTGGCAAAAGTCTGCAGACAAAGCACTGGACCGAATACTTCTTCACGAAAAATCTCACTCCTAGGGTCAGGCTTCATCACGAGCGTCGGTTGATAGAAGAGCCCACCAAGTTGCGAATTTGGTTGACCACCAAGAACCACATTGGCTCCATCTTTCTTCGCGCGCTCGACAAAACCTGCTATTCGAGCCAGGTGATCGGAGTGAATCTGTGGTCCCATCTGAGTCTCTTCTTCACGAGGGTCGCCTTGTCTTATCAAGGCTGCCTTGGTGATGAAGAGTTTCGTGAATTCTTCAACTATCTTCTCGTGTACCAAGATCCGGGTTCCTGAAAGGCAGACTTGTCCAGCATTATCGTATTGTTCAACGGCAAGCGTTGATGCAAGTTCAAGGTCAGCGTCTTCAAGGACGATCAATGGACTTTTCCCACCAAGTTCGAAAGTGATTGGCGTCAGATTCTCAGCAGCTGCTTTGGCGATGACCTTCGCGGTCGGAACAGAGCCGGTGAATGAGATCCTCGATATGTCAGGATGCTGAGTCAACGCCGCGCCTGCCTCTTCACCGAGTCCAAAGACAACATTGAAAACACCGGCAGGCATGCCTGCCTTGATCGTCAAATCTGCGAAGAAACTTGCAGTGAGTGGTGTCCATTCGGCTGGTTTCAAGACCACGGTGTCGCCCGCAGCGAGAGCGGGTCCGATTTTCCACGTTGCGAGCATCAATGGCGCATTCCATGGTGTGATGAGCGCAGCGACTCCTGATGGATCCCACGAGACGAAATTGGTATGACCTCGGGTTTCGAAAGGTTCATGCTTGAGTTCATTGACTGCCCATTCGGCAAAGAAGCGAATATTGGCGGCGGCTCGAGGCATGACTCCTCTGCGATGCGAGCGAAGCAACGCTCCATTGTCCAATGTTTCGATCTGAGCCAGAATCTCGACATTGTCTTCAATTAGTTTCGCGAGTCGTTCCAAGATCTCACCGCGGCCCTTAGGTCCAAGATCTCGCCATACCGGAAATGCGCTTCGTGCCGCAGTGACGGCGCGATCAACTTCGGTGGCACTACCTAGTGAGAATTCTCCTAGAAATGTGCCATCTATCGGCGAGGTGTTGCGGAAAGTCCGCTTCGAGTCAACGCGAGCGTTATTGATGAAATGTCCGGTAGGGATCTCGACGCCGGCAACAGGAACAGTCTTCACTGTGGAACCTCCATTCGCGCCACCGAGCTCACGTCGTAAAGATCCTAATCGTTAGGATACTAACGAGATGGCTTAGGCTACTCTAGGCATTCTTCACTGTGAAGTGAGAGTCGCGAGGAGGTTCGGGTGGCAAGATCACGACGGCCCCAAATTGCCATCCCAGCCAGACTTGCTGACTCCACCTCGGCTACTCGATATAGCGGAATCGTCACGGCAAGACGACTCGCAGAACTTGTCTGGGCGGCTGGAGGTGAGCCGCTAACCTTCCTTCCGGTTTTGGGGACTACCTGGTCTGAGCGCCTTGACGCCATCGATGGAGTTTTGATGCCTGGTGGCGCTGACGTCGATCCCAAGCGCTACGGACAAGAACATCAATCGACCAAACTCTATGGGATTGATTCATTGCAAGATCAGGCCGACATGGAGCTGGTGAGGTACGCACTCACTTCGTCAAAGCCGCTCCTGACTATCTGTCGGGGGACACAAGTCGCAAATGTCGCCCTAGGTGGCTCGCTCATTCAGCATATGGAGAAACCGCACCTTAATCATCTCTCAGTTATCGAGTTCCAAACGATGGATCCAGCGCTAGGCATCGCAGACTCGAAGATCTCAGCCTCTTGTTATCATCATCAGGCCATCGATCGATTAGGGAAGGGGATAACACCGCTTGCTTTTGCGCCAGAAGGCCACATAGAGGCAGTGCGTTATGCATCAGCCTCATGGGCCTTCGGACTTCAGTGGCACCCTGAAGATAACTATCTCGATGAATCGCGACAACTAGCAATCGCGAAGGCATTTATTGAAGCAACCCGAAGTTAGCTCTTCTTCTTGCCCTTGGTTGCTGGACCATTCTGGGCATGAATGGTCATCTTGCGAAGGGCATCTGCAGCGCCTCTTCGCTCTTTCGTCCCTAGTGATGCGGCTAAGTAGATTTCTTCCTTGTTGAATTCAGGAAAAATTCTCTTCATCAGTCGTTTTCCATCACCGGTGAGGGTGACAATGACAAGGCGGCGGTCCTCTTTGCTCTGTCTCTTCGCAATCCAATTCTCTCGTTCAAGAGTCTTCAATACCCCGGTCAAAGTTGCCTTTGATGTTCCGACTTCTTCCGCAATATCTCGGGTTTCGATCTCTTGCCAAACCCAGACCACCCAGAGAACGACAAATCCAGTCCAAGAGAGTCCATGGCGAGAGAGAATCTCTCGTTCAAGGTGATTCCTAACTGCACTTGCGGCACGGAATAGATTCGACACAACCGCCATAGCTTTGAAGTCGATCTTCATACCTCGAAGCAAGGTTGAGACCTGGCGCTCTGTCTCTTGGAGAGTGTGTGCGCCGGCCATAGCTTTAATCCTATAGCCCGAGATTGCTTCTCGCTGTCGCGGACCGGTGGTATTCTCTTTTCGTTCGTACCCTAACGAGTGGAGTGACGATGGGTTCTGCGACAAACCTTGCCGATCTTGATCTCTTCGAGTCTGGCGCGCCTTGGACGGTCTTCAAGGGATTGCGCCAGCAGGAGCCACTTCATTGGAGCGAAGAACCCGCACCAAATCACGGTTTCTGGTCTCTCACTCGCTACCACGACATCGTGTCGGTACTACGCGATCCTGCGACCTTCACTAGTGAAAGGTTTACCAATCTCGAGGAGGTCGATGCGGATCAAGAGGAGGCTCGTCGCTCACTCCTTGAAACTGATGGTTCGCGACATCGAGCATTGCGTAGGCTGTTGCAAGGACAATTCACTCCGGCTGCGGTAGCCCACTATGAGACTTTCCTTAGAGGATTGACCGCAACCACTTTGGATAATGCCTTCGCTCAAGGCGAGTTCGACTTCGTTCGGGATGTGGCCGCTGACTTTCCCATAAACGTCTTGGCGCGACTTCTCGATGTTCCCGCAACGGATAATCGGCAACTTATTGAGTGGGGAAATCGGATGATCGGCTTTGATGACCCCGAGCATGCCGATATTCTGATAAGCGATCCCGACAGCGAGAGGTATCGATTGGTTCCATTCCGTTCACCAGCGGCGCTGGAAGTCTTTGCGTATGGCGATGGGCTGGCAAAGGAGCGACGCGGAAAGAATGGCAAAGATTTGGTCTCCGTTTTGGTCAATGGGGAAATGAGCGATGGCATCCCACTTACTGAACGGGATTTCCACACCAACTTCCTGTTATTGGTTGTAGCGGGAAATGAGACGACACGACACACCATCACGCACACGATGATCAACCTCATCAATCATCCGGATCAACTGGCTCGACTTCAAGAGGATCCTGATTTGATCCCTTGGGCCGTGGAGGAATTTTTGCGCTTTGCTAGCCCGGTCTATCACTTCCGGAGAACGGCGACGAAAGATGCCGAAATTCATGGCAAGACTGTAAAGAAGGGTGAGAAGGTGGTGACTTGGTTCGCATCGGGAAATCGGGACGAGGCAATATTCGAAAATCCAGATAAATTCGATGTGACACGAAATCCAAATGAACATATGACCTTCGGCCGAGGAGGTCCACATATGTGCCTCGGTAACGCCCTTGCCCGTATCGAATTACGGGTGATGTTCGAAGACCTGATCGGAAGGATTGATTCAATGGAAGTCACCGGTCCCGTTGATTATCTGCGATCGAACTTCGTTCATGGAATCAAGCGAATGCCGGTGAAAGTGAACCTTCGTTAGATAAGCCTTGCTACGTTCTTCAGGAATGAGTCGACTAGTTTGAAAGTGCGTTCTTTCGCCGCTGGCTCATGGGCGATCGTTTGTGCAAGCATCACATCTGGATCTTGCCCGTCCTCGACCACTTCATTTCTGCCACCCCAGTCAAGCCACTGTTTCAAGGAGTGTGCGTCGATTTCAGGATGGAATTGGAGCGCGAGCGAATTCTTGATGATGAAAGCTTGAGAGGCAATGGGGTTTCTTGCGATCTCCGTTGCACTGGGCGGCAGTTGCCAGCGATCGTAGTGAAACTGAAACCACGGGCCCTCGGGAACTAAATCAGGTTGATCACTCCAGATGGATTTCCAACCGATCTCACATTGGGGAGCCTTTGACACAGAACCGCCAAGCGCACGAGCAATCAATTGGCCACCAAAACAGATTCCTAAGACTGGCTTGCCAGATTCGACTATGGCGCGAATCCACTCCACTTCGGGAAGGAGCCAGTTACCGATGCACTTATCATCCCAAGCACCCCAAGGTGCGCCGAGTGGAATTATCAGGTCAAATTCATTCGCATCGGGAAACTCGAACGTGACATTCGGGGTAGTGAAATTTTCCGCTGCAACGACGACAACTTCAGTAGTTTGAAAACCATGATGGTGGAGTCGCTCGGCGACGGGGCCAGGTGGTGAGACATGATCATGTTCGATGAAGAGGGCTTTCATTCGCGCCTCCCGCACGCTTGATATGTTCTGAATTGCTTTCAATTGGTGCTCAAAGGGTCTTGCCAATCCTACCCCAACAAACCTTAGAATGTCGTTCGCGTCCTAATGAAATTCCAACGACCCGCAAGGAGATGACAATGTCGAGCTCAGTCGATAACTTGAAGAAGGAACTGAAGACCCTCGGCGTTGATGTGTTGCAAGTGATGTACTCCGATGTGCTTGGTGTGACTCGATCCAAGTATGTCCTGACGTCAGAACTTGAGAAGGGAGTCAGCCATGGGCCCTCTTTCTGCCAAGGTGTCTGGGTAACGACCAATCGCGGCGGCGTCTTGGATGCCGGCAATATCGCTTCAGATGGGCTCCAGGATTTCATGACCAAGATGGATTCCAGTCGAGTCAGGAAACTCCCATATGAGCCAGGAATGGCATGCACAGTCGTCGATGCCTTCAACCCTGACGAATCCGAAAATCAATTCGCTCCCCGTACCGTCTTAAAGAAGATTATCGCGGGATATGCAAAGCATGGCTTGGTGCCCATAGTCGGACCAGAACTTGAGTTCTACATCGCAAAATGTGTCGAGGGGAAGTTCTCTCGCTTCCACGAGAACGTCGGATTCGTCTACACAACTGGGTCAATGGTCGATCCGGATGGAACTTTCTTACGCGTGCTTCGCGCGCTCGATCAGATGGAACTTGGTGCGTTCGCCGGAAATCATGAATTCAGCCCCAGTCAATATGAAATCAATCTGTGGCATGGAGAGGCGCTTGACGCGGCAGACCGAACATTCATCTTCAAGACTGCAATCAAAGACATGGTTTATCGCGAGGGGAAGATTGCTACCTTCATGGGCAAACCGTGGGGCGACGAGGGTGGTAGCGGATTTCATTTGCACTTCTCAGTGGCTGATAAGAACGGCCAGAATAAGATGCATGATGGAAAAGATGGTTTATCCGAAGTGGCGCATTCCCTTATTGCAGGGATATTGGCCAATGCTGCCGCGATTACCGCTTTTGCCAATCCCACCGTCAATGCATTCAAGCGACTGGGACCTGATACTTTGGCGCCGTTCCGCGCAAATTGGGGATTCGACAATCGAAGTTGCATGGTTCGAATTCCGCCAGAACGTGGCAGTGGCACACGTCTCGAAGTTCGCGTCGGTGATGGTGCAGCGAATCCGTATCTGGTCATCGCCGCGATCTTGGCAGCGGGACTAGATGGAATCGACCGGAAACTAAAGTGTCCAGATGCCGCAGTCGGCATGTCATATGAGATGGAGTCGGCTCCCATCTTGCCAATGACTTTTACCGATGCGCTCGATGCACTCGAAGCAAATTCCCAGATGAGGAGTCAACTCTCCCCAGAACTAGTCGAAACTTTCTTAGTGCTCAAGCGTGAGGAAATCGAACGCTATAACAAGGAAGTCTCCGATCCCGCGACTCGTGACGTTACTCAATGGGAACAGGATGAGTACCTACTCCGCTACTAAGCCGAATTCAATCCATGAAAGTTCAGATTGTGGGATTAGATTTATCGAGGAGAAGTTTTCCACCGTTGAAAGTTACTCCCACTTCTCTGTAATACCCACCAATCATCTCTTTGATAGGAAGAATGGAAGCAAGTTCATCCCATGGAGAGTCAAAAAGTTCAAGCTCTGCATCGCCTGCCCATGGTTGTCCGAGATCGGCATCAACACCGCTCATAGTGATCAATTGATCCAAGGAATTTCCTAGACCTGGAGTGATGGAAGGAACCCACCGACTATGGAGCATCGGATGGCCATTGACGAATCCATTTGTTTGGGATGGTTCACGAAGTGTGACTCGAGCGCTAGCCAGTCGATGGTCATAAGCGGCGATACTCGCACCGAGCTGCGCACCCGGTTCAAGTCGTGGTGTCGCTTTCCCTCGGTTGAATAGCCTGGTCAAGCCAATCGAACCAATCTTCTTCGGGTATCCCTGGAACCAACCTCGAGCTAGAGAAAAGTCCTTGGTAACCCAGATTGCGACACACCTACTGTAAGTCGTCTCTTTGTATTGGCAACGAATAACAAGAAAGGCCTCAAGATATTGTGATCGAAGCGGATCAAGGAGTTCTACCTTTGATTGTGAACAACTTTGCCAGTCTGCCCATATCAACGCGACTGCACCAGGATCTTCTTCTGCCAACGAAATCTCTTCGGGTAGAAGAGCTCGCACATTCTTAGGTTCGGTTCGATACTCCACTGTGAGGAGATTTCCGGAATAGAACCAAGGCATATCTGGGGCGATGGCACTCTTTCCACTTGGCGTACGGGGTGCGAAGAAACCCTGTAATGGTGACATCGCTGCGACTCCTTGTGTGGACGAGTTGAATCTTCTTCGGAAACACCCGAAAATCCTTGACTTCGAGTGTTACCTGCGCCACCCTATATCAAATTCGTTCGTATATGAACGATTCCAAACCGGTTAGCAAAGGAGCTGGCATGGCAGGAGAAAATTCTTCATTGAGAAAGGGCAGACTTGGCGTCTTCGGCATAGTGTTCTTTGTCGTCGCAGCCTCTGCTCCCCTTGTTGGAATGACCGGTGCAGTACCGGTAGCGATGGTTCTAGGTAATGGTGCCGCAACCCCAGGTGCATATCTCGCCGCAGGAATTACTTTACTTATCTTCTCGGTGGGGTATGCAGCTATGAGCCACCACGTGACGAACACAGGTGCCTTCTTTGCATTTGTCGGCAGAGGACTTGGTATGAAGGCAGGTGTTGCTTCAGCCTATGCATCATTAGTCGGATACATCACCATCCAGCTGGCAATCTATGGATTCTTCGGCTTGGTCATGAATATCACGATGGCGGACTATGGTCTCAATCTTTCGTGGTGGGTCTGGGCACTGATCAGTTGGTTGCTGGTCACAGTGCTATCGGTGCTGAGTGTTGATGTTGGTGCAAAGATACTTGGCACGTTGCTTGTGATTGAGCTCTTCTCGCTCTTGCTTATTGGCCTCGCCATCTTCGCGAAAGGTGGACCAGAGTCTATGGACTTCGGGGCGTCCTTTAATCCATCGGATGTATTCGCAGGAGGTTTTGCCGGCACGGCAGGAATTGCCCTCGCCTTTGCTTTCGCCTCTTTTATTGGGTTTGAAGCAACCGCTATCTACGGTGAGGAGTCACGAGATCCTAAGCGTGACGTTCCTAAGGCCACATATCTCGCAATCGTGACTATCTCTGTTCTCTTCGCTTTCGTCTCATTTGCGATGGTTCTCGGAATGGGCTCTAGCAAAGCAGTGGAGCAAGTCCTGGCTCGCTCCGGTGATCTTGCCGATCCTGCGGGAGTTCTATTCAGCCTTGGTGGTGAGTATGTAGGAACATGGATTGTGGACGTGATGAAGATCTTGGTCCTTACATCCCTATTCGCAGGATTGCTCGCATTCCAGAATGCAGCCTCGAGGTACTTCTTCGCAATGGGGCGAGCTGGCGTGATGCCAAAGCGTTTGGCGACCACCAATGATTCGGGTGCACCACAGATGGCGTCAATAGTCACCTCAGCTATCGCAGGTATTGTCATTGTGATCTTTGCGGCAGGAGGTCTGGATCCGTATACCAAGTTATTCAGTTGGATGAGCGGAATCTCGGTGATTGCTATCGTGGCCATTGAAATTCTGGTCTCGCTTGCAGTGCTTCGTTACTTTAGCTCGCAAGGTGGCGGCAATGTCTTTAAGACTAAGGTTGCTCCGCTAGCGTCTATCGTGCTCTTGGTCGGTGGCCTCTACCTGCTGATGTCTCGATTTAATCTTTTGGCTGGCACGGTTGCGGCGGAAGTGGATCCAACGCTTCCGGAGAGTGCTTGGAAACTTTCTGGTCTTGGTTGGTTCCTTGTCCTTTCGCCTTTCATAGCGATGCTAATTGGCCTGGTAGTGGCATCAAAATCAAAGAGTAAGAATGAATCCCTGACTCGGGATTTTTCATAGCAGAGTCCGTACGTTAGTGATCGACCCCGAGCCCTTTGGCTCGGGGTCGATCCAATTGGGAGCCCTGTGAGTCGTGGGCAAGCGTTGATTTCAGAGTGACTTTCTCGAAGGAAATCTAAACGTTATTCAGTTGGTATTGCATGAATCCTCAGCAAGTTCTAGGGTTTGCCCACTTGAAATTCGTTCGTGGTTGAACGACGAAAATCGAAAGGGCATATATGAAGTCAAGAAAGTCGAAGCTGTTTGGCGCAATCGCCATCGCAGCTTCAATTGCTTTGACTGCGACGGGCTGCAGCTCAGATGAGGGCGGCAACGCAAGCGGTCAAGTAGAAGTGTTTTCTTGGTGGACCGGTGGAGGTGAAGAAGCAGGCCTCAACGCGCTCGTTGAAGTATTCAAGCAGGAGTATCCAGATGTTGAATTCGTCAACGCTGCTGTTGCAGGTGGTGCAGGTACAAACGCTCGCGCCGTCCTAGCTACTCGTCTTCAAGCAGGCGAAGCACCAGATTCATTCCAGGGTCACGCCGGCGCGGAGTTGATGGACTACATCACTGCGGGTCAACTTGAGGATCTCTCCTTCCTCTATGACGAAGAAGGTTGGCGTGATGTCATGCCAGCAACACTTCTTCCGCTCATCACTGTCGACGGAAAGATTTACTCCGTTCCAGTAAACATCCACCGTGCGAACGTCATGTGGGCGAACCCAAAGGTCCTCGCTGACAATGGCATCACCATTCCAGGTTCATGGGATGAGTTCTTTGCTGCAGCAGATAAGTTGAAGGCAGCAGGAGTTACTCCACTCGCACTTGGTGAGCAGTGGACTCAACTCCACCTCTTCGAGACCGTTCTCCTTGGCGTTCTTGGTACTGACGCCTATAACGGCCTCTGGGATGGATCAACTGGTTGGGACTCTGCAGAAGTTAAGGGCGCACTTGATACCTTCAAGAGGGTCCTTACCTATACAAACTCTGATGCAGCAAGCCTTAGCTGGCAGGATGCTTCCAAGCTCGTCATTGACGGCAAGGCAGCTTTCAACATCATGGGTGACTGGGCAGAAGGTTATTTCCGCGTAGACAACTCACTTGTTGAACAAGAGGGTTACACCTGGGCACCAGCTCCAGGAACAGCGGGAACCTTCCAGTTCCTCTCGGATTCATTCACACTCCCAGTGGGTGCGAAGAATCGTGATGCAGCGATTGCATGGCTCAAGGTCGCTGGATCATCAGCCGGACAAGATGCGTTCAACGTGAAGAAGGGTTCGATCCCTGCACGTAGCGATGCCGATAAGGCTATCTATCCTCCATACCTACAGTCCGCGATGGATGACTGGGGTAGCAATGAGATCGCAGGATCACTGACACATGGTGTGACTGCATCTAATGCATGGAAGGCAGAAATCGACACCGCACTTGGCCTCTTCCTACAGAATAAAGATGTAGCGAAGTTCCAAGCAGCGCTCGCTACTGCTGCAGCAAACGCAGGTAAGTAGTAACTGAAGAACTGGGAGCGACCTAAGGGTCGCTCCCAGTTCTATTACTAGTAAGGAATCCCATGAAGCGGGCCAAGGACTGGATGCCTGGC
>VGAI01000023.1 GCA_016870815.1 Actinomycetota bacterium | reverse complement strand
AGATGACTATCCATCATCCCACCATGCGTTGGTAAGGGGTGAAGCATCACGAGATTTCCTGCCACATGACCGATTGGTGTGGCAATCTCGCCAACGAGGCGAAGCCCGTCAGCGGTGAGAAAGGTATCTGCGACACGCTCAGCAGGAAGGACGGTACTGGGGCGGATCACCTCACTCACGACACGCTCAGCAGGAAGGACGGTACTGGGGCGGATCACCTCACTCACATGGTCGAGTCTAGATTCTGCGCGTAGGCTTGACCGCACTATGAGCACCGATCTCAGCGTATCCAAGAGCTCACTAGACCCTTCTTTCTTCTCACATAATCCCGCAACTGGTGTTGAAGTCGCCCGCTATCCCGACTTCGCCAAAGAGAGTGTTGATCTTGCTGTAGCGAAGGCGCGAATCGCAACAAAATCATGGCAGGCGCTGGGATTTCGAGGTCGCCGGAAAGTCCTTTTGAAGTGGGCGAAGTATCTGACTGACCATATCGATGAAGGCGCTTGGTGGATTTACGAAGAGACTGGCAAACCAGAGAGCGATGCGAAACTTGAGTTCACTTTGGCAATCGGACACCTTGGTTGGGCAGCTAAGAATGCAGCTCTGATCTTGAGTGAACAGCGACGAAGCCCCGGACTCTTAATGGCAAATATGAGTGCGACAGTCGAGCGACTTCCCTACGGCGTTGTCGGAGTGATAGGTCCGTGGAACTATCCAGTCTTCACACCTATGGGGTCGATTGCCTACGCTCTCGCAGCAGGTAATACCGTCGTCTTCAAACCAAGTGAGTTCACGCCAGGAGTAGGACTCTGGCTCGCTGAAACTTTTGCCAAGGTCTCACCCATTGGAGATATCTTCAATGTGGTCACTGGTCAGCGAGATACGGGAAGATTTCTTACTGAGAGCGCAGTCGACAAGATCTCTTTCACTGGTTCGACTCGCACCGCGAAGAAGGTAGCAGCAAGTTGTGCCGAGCGAATGATTCCTGTCGTCTTGGAATGTGGCGGAAAGGATGCGGCAATCGTTGATCAGGATGCCGATATCAAAGTTGCAGCCGAGAACATACTCTGGTCTGGACTATCCAATGCTGGACAAACATGCATCGGCGCTGAGCGGGTCTATGTCCACGAGAAGGTGGCAGAACAATTCATTGAGACAATAACGACTCTTGCCAAGCAAGTGAAGGTCGGAGTGCAATATGGACCCGCAACGATGCCTTCACAACTCAAAGTAATTTCGGAACATATCGCTGATGCCAAAGCAAAGGGCGGCACTTTCAAACTTGGCGGACCAGAATCGGTCGGTGAGAAGTATGTGCAACCAGTGATCATCACTGATCTCGATCAATCCTCTCGCGCGATTCAAGAAGAGACTTTTGGGCCGACGCTTGTCATCAATCGAGTTCGAGATATGAAGGAAGCGGTCGCTCTCGCAAATGACACCAACTATGGCCTAGGTGCTGCGGTCTGGTCGAAACGAAATGGTGAAAGCATCGCCTCGCAACTTCGATGTGGCATGGTCTCGATTAATAGCGTCATCTCATTTGCTGCAGTCGCATCGGTTCCCTTTGGCGGTGTCAAGGAGAGCGGTTACGGTCGAATCCATGGCGCTGAAGGGCTCCTCGAATTCACCTATCCACGTTCCATCGTGCGAGCTCGATTCCAGATGCCATTTGGCTTTACGACATTTCGTCGTTCTCGCTTCGCTGATCGACTTATCATCCGGTTGATCAAGTTGCTTCACGGCCGAAGCATCGGCTGATCAAAACTTCGGAGCGTTCCTACTTCTCTCTACTTTCGGCGCTCGCCTTCGTCGAGCGTTCCAACATGGCGTATGCCAATGTCGTCTTGTCTCGGCATCGTGCTCTAGCCAGGCGACAATGTGTGGTGTTGCTTTAGCGATCATCTGATCACAACCTGGACACCTATAACTCTTCACAGAAGAAGAACCGGTCAAACGCCTGACATGAAAGATTCCATCATCATGCTCTTCGATCTGATCACTACCTGAGAATTCACCTCGCTCATCCTCAACAACTCGCTCGTGATTACGCTTCCCGCGTCCGAGTGCGTTCTTCTTGCGACGAGGCATGGCCCCATTCTCCCGACTATCCTTTGGCGGTGCCAACGGCAACGAGCGTGATTCAGGTCAAGGGCCTTAAGAAGTGTTACGGCACTCTGACCGCAGTCGACTCACTTGATCTCAGCATCGAAGCGGGAGAGATCTTCGCCCTCCTCGGGCCTAATGGCGCAGGAAAGACCACGACAGTCGAGATCCTCGAGGGATACCGGACTCGCGACAGCGGTGATGTATCGGTTCTTGGTTTTGATCCAGCCAATCGTGGTGATGCGGCAAATTCCTGGCGTGATCGCATTGGCATTGTCTTGCAAGATAGCGCTGATGGTGCTGACCTCACCGTTGAAGAGAGCATCACCCATTTCAGCAAGTATTACTCAAAGAGACGAGATCTCGACCACTTGATTCAAGCTGTCGGGTTAGATGAGAAACGCAAATCTCGCGTTCACAATCTCAGCGGTGGTCAAAGAAGAAGATTAGATGTAGCTCTCGGTCTTGTCGGAACTCCAGAGCTTCTCTTTCTCGATGAGCCGACAACAGGATTTGATCCCGAAGCCAGGCGAGCATTCTGGGATCTGATTAGGACTCTGAAAGAAGATGGGACAACTATTCTGCTCACTACGCACTATCTCGATGAAGCCGAAGCGCTTGCGGATCGAGTAGGGGTAATCGCTGGGGGAAAATTGATCGAAGTGGCTACCCCCGCGACTCTTGGCGGTCGAGAGCAAGCGCTAGCAACGGTGAGTTGGCGTGATCATTCAGGAGTGCTGAGAGAAGAGTCAGCGGCAGATCCGACCTCAATCCTCAGGCGCCTTCTCGGTGACTTTGATGGCGAGATCCCCGCGCTCACCGTTAAACGTCCAACTCTGGAAGAGATCTATCTCCGCATGATCGGAGAGTCCAAATGAGTCGAGTGATTCAAGCCCTTCGCATCGGCATCAGTCGCGGGACTCTTGAGATCAAACAATTCAATCGAGCTCGCGAAGCGGTGGTATTCACTATCGCATTCCCAGTCATACTCCTCTTCATCTTTGGTTCGATATTCGATGATGAGATCGCGCCATCAGTGACATTCAGCCAATATTTCGTCGCAGGAATGATTGCATCAGGTCTCGTCAACTCCGGATTTCAGAATCTTGCTATCACCATCCCTATGGAGCGAGATTCAGGAGCGCTGAAACGGCTACGTGGCACACCGATGCCACTCGCTTCCTATTTCATAGGAAAGAGCATCCAAGTCGCTTACTCCATGTCACTGCAGATAGTTCTCCTTCTTCTCTTCGGTTCCCTCTTCTTCGGATTAGAGATTCCAAATGTCGGTGCAAAGTGGATCGTATTCGCATGGATCGTCTTACTGGGCTCGCTCTGCGCGACTGTCCTAGGCATCGCATTCTCTTCGGTTCCAAAGAGTGGCAGGGCCGCATCTGCCGTGGTTTCTCCGATCGTCATCATCTTGCAATTCTTCAGTGGTGTCTTCTTCGTATTCAGCCAGCTACCAGGATGGATGCAACAGTTTGCCGCTATCTTCCCGCTCAAGTGGCTGACTCAAGGCATGCGTTATGTCTTCTTGCCAGATAGTTTCGCCAGCCAAGAGGTAGCAGGTGGCTTTGAACTCGGAAAGATTGCAACCATTCTCGTAATCTGGACCATCATCGGCGCTCTCATTGCCCTCAAGACTTTCAGATGGATGCGTAAATGAAGGCAAGGACTTCGCCTCGCATGCCCTTGCTCGCTCTGATGCTTGCACTCTGCTTGGCCTGCCTCGCCTCTTTCCATCAAACTTCCTCGGTTGCGCTCACTGCAATTGATTCGATGGATAGTGCTGCAAAGAAGAAGGAGACCAAGAAAGAGCGAAAACAACGGCTCAATCCGCAGATATCTCCGCCACCAACATGGCCACCGAAGGGATTCAAGGAGACAAATGGCATGTACGCCAAGATCCCGTCAAAGAAGGAACTTGCTGGCCTGGTCTCGGCAAAGACTTCTCTCTTCGAAGCAATCAAGCCCTGTGCTGATTTCGCCTGTGGTTCGGTGATTGTCGCTTCAGAATCAAAGTGCCTCTGGTGGGAAGTCCTCGCCACGGTCACTGGTCCAAAGTTGAGCGATACAACAACCACTACTTCGTATGGGTCTCTCACTACCAAGAGCAGCGGCACTAATTCCAAGGCCCAAAAAGTCATCTTGCTGATAAGTAGTGAGCCAATTGCTGAGCGAGTTCGAGTCACAGATATCAATGTGACCTGCCATCGAAGCGGTGCAAAGGGAAAGTCGGGGAATACTTATCTGCCATTCCCTAATCGCAACTGATGCTAGGTGGGATCGATAATCAGCTCTTTCTCACATCCTTTGGTGGCTTCTTCGCGCTCATCTTCCTGATCGTCATGCTGAAGTGGGCCTTCGCTCGAGGAAAGTCGGTGGTAGAGCGACCCAGCAGGATCGGCGATGAGAGTGAGTACGGAATGTTGGAATCAGTGGCAGAGCCACTCAATCACATCGAAGGACAGGTACTCAAAGAGAAATTGAAGAAGTCAGGGATAAAATCGAACTTAGTTCAAACGACTTCAGGACCACGATTAATGGTCTTCAAAAGTGAAGCTGGGATAGCGCGTTCAATTCTAGAAAATCCAGAGATATAACCCTTTACTCTCGATTCGCTCCTGGCACCCAGAGTTGATCGCCGATTCCTTTATTGACGAATCGCGCAAGAACGAAGAGGAGATCAGAGAGACGATTCAAATACTTCGCGGTCAGTGGGTTTACTCCGGTACCGAAGGCATGAATCGCGCTCCAGGTACAGCGCTCAGCGCGACGGACAACGGTCCGTGCCACATGCATATGCGATGCTTCAATCGTCCCAGAGGGCAAGACAAATGAGCGAAGCGGCGCGAGTTCAGAGTTGTAGAGATCAATCTGCTTCTCAAGATATTCGACTTGAGATTCAATCACGCGAAGGGGTTCGTGCGGTGGATTGTCAATCACGGGAGTGCAGAGATCGGCGCCCACATCGAAGAGATCGTTTTGAATTCGAACCAGCAATTTTCGAATCTCCTCGGGGAGTTGATCGGAGGCAAGGACCACGCCAATCGTCGAATTTGCTTCGTCGACCGTGGCATACGCCTCTAGTCTCGGATCATTCTTGGAGGTACGAGAACCATCGCCGAGCGACGTGGTTCCATCATCACCGGTCTTGGTATAGATCCTTGTCAGATTGACCATGCGATGAGCCTATTAGAGCAGGAGTTGAACAGCCAATCGACCTCTTCTCGCTCGGTTCCTCACTATTTCCGAACCCACGTTCAATGATGTCGCGACGAGTAGAATCCACTCAACCGCATCACGGTCGCAAGTCCACGGCCAATTGGAGGTGTGATGGCGCAGCCTGCCCGCGAGGGAGATCGTTTTAGAGTTGTCGGTGGCGCACATCTTCATGGTGATGTGACAATCGCAGGAGCAAAGAATTCCGTTTTAAAACTGATGGCAGCGGCACTGTTAGCTCCAGGGCTAACCCACCTGACAAATGTCCCCGATATCGTTGATGTGAAGATAATGGCCGAGCTCTTGATCCGACTTGGATGCAAGGTGGAGCTTGATAGCAAGACCAGCTCAGTCTCCATCGATGTTCCAGAGAAACCAGCGCACCGAGCAGAGTATGACTTAGTTCGAAAGATGCGTGCATCCATCAATGTCCTGGGTCCACTCGTTGCTCGATGTGGCGAAGCCGAAGTTGCACTTCCTGGTGGCGATGCCATCGGATCTCGAGGACTCGACTACCACATCAAGGGCCTGATTGAGATGGGTGCCAAAGTTCGTAATGAACATGGTTACGTCATCGCCAATGCAGAGCATGGTCTACACGGCGCTGAGATCTCTTTGGATTTTCCAAGCGTTGGCGCAACTGAGAACATCATGACTGCAGCTGTTTTGGCCCAAGGAATAACTGTCCTTGATAATGCGGCACGCGAACCAGATGTTGTCGATCTCGGTGAATTCCTCATCTCGATGGGCGCAGATATCGAAGGGCTTGGCACCCCGATAATCACAATTCGTGGGGTTGCATCATTGAAACCAACTACTCATGCAACCATCCCCGATCGCATTGTTACTGGCACCTGGGCATTCGCTGCTGCAATCACCCAAGGCGATATCAGGATTCATGGTTGTCGAGCGAGTGATCTCGAAGTCCCGCTTGAGAAATTAGTAAGCGCTGGAGCGGTGGTCACTACGACACATGATGGCGTCAGGGTTCGCATGGAACATCGCCCTAAGGCAATCGATGTCTCGACCCTTCCCTACCCTGGATTTCCTACTGATCTCCAACCCTTCATCATCACCATGAACTCGATCGCCGATGGCGATGCGATCGTGACTGAGAACGTCTTCGAAAGTCGATTCATCTTCGTCAATGAACTGCTCCGGCTCGGTGCAAATGTGCGCGTCGATGGTCATCATGCTGCTACTCGAGGAATCGAGCATCTCTCCTCTGCACCAGTTGTTGCGACAGATATACGAGCTGGCGCTGGTCTAGTCATCGCTGCTCTTGTGGCTGATGGCACCACGATGGTTGAAGGTGGTTTCCATATAGACCGTGGCTATCCGAATTTTGCAGAACAGTTGAGCTCCCTCGGTGCTGATGTCACTCGAGTGGAGTGAGCGGAGACAATTTCCGCTCTAGTCCGGCTCTAGCCGACCACAATCTCTTTGATGGTTCCAGCGACGATAGTGACTGTGACGCGATCAGCTCTGAAATCCTTCGTCACCGGAAAATCTTCGCCATCTCTCTTACCAACTCGGTAACCCCAGCCATTGATCGAGGCACAGAGTTTTGCCTCTGACTCACTCATTCCTAGAAGTTGACCGGCTCTCGCGGGCGAGATCTCCGTTTCACCTGTTATCTGGTTCGGACATCTCTCGCCACCCAAACCAAAAGCCAATACATCACCGGGTATCTCTTTGACGCCGACTGCGATTACGACATTTGATGAACGCTTTGCAGTAATTGCCACAGTATAAGTACCTGCAATTGCCGGAGTTGAGATTCGCGAGATGTAGAAGTATCCCTTTCCGCCATAAGGCTCGAAGAAATAAGTCCGCTCCTTCGCCTTGATCTCCTCTTCTCTTCCGTTCGGATCGATGAGAAGAACTTTCGGAAGGTTTCGAGAGGTGACTTTCTTCATCAAGGGATCATCGGGAATCAAGTATTGAAGATCTAGTCGATCCCCCGCCTTATGGTTGAAGCGGAAATATCTGACTTCCTTCGACTTCTTCATAGTGGCGTAGACAGCAAAAGAGACGGTGCCGTCGAGCAAGATGGGGCTTCTAGCGCTATCACTTGCTGATGCGGTGAGCAGAACTGGTTGATGCGCGCTTGCACCCTGGATCGAGGCGAAAGAAGCGATGAGAGCTGCGAGTATCGAAACTACGAGTGAAGAACGGAAGCGACTAATCGGTACTTTCGCCGAGAATCGAGACACGATTGTTCGACACGGAGATGAACCCACCATGGACATTGAACGATGTCTCATTGCCATCCACCGCCTTGATTCGTACCTGGCCGTCGACCAGCACACCAAAGAGCGGTGCGTGGTTCGGCAATATACCGATATCGCCTTCAAGTGTGCGAGCTGAAACCATGCTCGCATCACCACTCCACACCCGCTTCTCAGGTGAGACTAACTCGACTCGCAGTTGCGCCATGGCTTAGGCCTTTGCCAACTCCGCTGCTTTGCGCTCGACATCATCGAGCCCACCGCACATAAAGAATGCCTGCTCAGGTACATGGTCATAATCGCCATTGGCGAGCGCATCGAATGCCGCAATCGTCTCAGCGAGTGTGACAAATGAACCATCGATACCCGTGAATACCTTCGCGACGAATGTATTCTGCGAAAGGAAGCGCTGGATTCGACGTGCCCGGCCAACCAGGATTCGATCCTCTTCCGAGAGCTCATCGATACCAAGGATTGCGATGATGTCTTGTAGATCCTTGTAACGCTGGAGGATCTGCTTCACTCGGTTGGCAACGCGGAAATGATTCTCACCGATATAACGAGGATCAAGGATTCGAGATGTCGAATCGAGTGGATCCACAGCAGGATAGATACCGAGCTCTGAGATCGGACGTGAAAGAACCGTCGTCGCATCGAGGTGGGTGAAGGTTGTATGTGGCGCAGGATCTGTGATGTCATCGGCAGGAACATAAATCGCCTGCATCGAAGTGATCGAGTGACCACGAGTCGATGTGATGCGCTCTTGAAGCACGCCCATCTCATCGGCCAAGGTTGGCTGGTAACCGACCGCAGAAGGCATACGACCAAGGAGAGTTGAAACTTCAGAACCTGCCTGAGTGAATCGGAAGATATTGTCGATGAAGAGCAAGACATCTTGCTTCTGGACATCTCTGAAGTACTCAGCCATGGTGAGCGCTGAGAGTGCGACTCGAAGACGCGTCCCTGGTGGCTCATCCATCTGTCCGAAGACGAGAGCAGTCTTATTGATAACGCCAGTCTCGGTCATCTCGAGGAAGAGATCGTTTCCTTCACGAGTACGTTCGCCAACACCTGCGAAGACGGAGACGCCACCGAAGTTCTCAGCGACACGATAGATCATCTCTTGGATGAGAACGGTCTTTCCAACACCAGCACCACCGAAGAGTCCGATCTTTCCACCCTTGACGTACGGGGTGAGCAAGTCGATCACTTTGATGCCGGTCTCAAACATCTCTGTCTTAGATTCCAACTGGTCGAAATCGGGAGCGGTGCGATGGATCGGCCAGCGTTCTTTGACATCGAGAGAGGCAGTAGGAACATCGAGTGATTCACCGAGTGCATTGAAGACGTGTCCCTTGGTGACATCACCGACCGGAACTGAGATCGGAGCGCCGGTATCACTCACCTCGACACCGCGGACCATGCCGTCGGTAGGTTGCATCGAGATTGCGCGCACCAAGTTCTCACCGATGTGCTGCGCTACTTCGAGTGTGAGCTTTCTACTGGTATCGCCGATCGTCACTTCGACAGTGAGCGCGTTGAAGATCGCGGGCATCGCATCGGATGGAAACTCGATATCGACGACCGGACCGATGACGCGTGCGACACGGCCTGTGGCGGTTTTGGTGCTCATTATTCGCTCCCTGCACTAGCTGAAGACAACGCATCTGCGCCGCCTACGATTTCACTGATCTCTTGGGTGATCTCTGCCTGGCGGGCTGCGTTCGCCAACCTGGTCAGTGACTTGATTAATTCATCTGCATTATCCGTCGCAGACTTCATAGCGCGACGGCGCGCAGCGTGCTCGGAAGCAGCGCTCTGCAACATCGCGTTATAGACACGAGACTCGATATAGCGAGGAAGGAGTGCGTTGAGCACCTCTCCTGCATTCGGCTCGAATTCATACATCGGAAGGAGACCTGTTGGCGCTGGTCCCTCGCTCTCAACAACTTCAAGAGGAAGCATCCGCTTGGAGAATGGGATCTGCGTGATCATCGATTTGAACTCGGTATAGACGATATGAAGTTCATCGACGCCGGTGAGATCGACCTGTGCATCCTTCAAGAAGGCGGTGATCAGTTCGTCAGATACCTTCTTTGCATCAGCAAAGGTTGGGTTATCCGAGAAGCCTGTCCATGATCCCGTGATCTTTCGATTACGGAACTTGTAATAGTTGACCGCTTTTCGACCAACCAAATAGGTGCTGACCTCAAGGCCACGTTGCTTCAGGCCATTGATTAAGCCATCGCCCTCTTTGATAGCCGCCGATGAATAAGCACCTGCCATACCGCGATCTGCCGTAATGATCAGAACCGCAGCGCGCTTTGGATTCTCAGAGGTCGAGGTGAGTGGATGATCGGTATTGGAGAAGGTTGCGATCGCAGAGACTGCGCGAGTCAACTCATTCGCATATGGCGTCGATGCAGCGACTCGTTGTTGCGCCTTGACGATACGCGATGCCGAGATCAACTCCATGGCACGCGTGATCTTCTTGGTCGCTTTGACCGAGCGGATACGCCGACGATAGATGCGAAGTTGAGCGCCCATGATCTACTTCTTGTACCTCGTGATCTGCTCTTGAGCGTCAGGACCTTCAGCCGCAACTTCAGCCTCATTGACCTTCGCCGCACCTGAAGAAGCGAACTGCTTCTTGAATGATGTGATCGCTTCGGTCATCTTCGCGACAGTGTCATCTGAGAGTTCTTTCGTCTCTGAGATCACATCGAAGATTGCCTTGCGTTCACGAGCGATGAAGTCCAAGAACTCGGATTCGAACCTTCGGATATCAACAACAGGAATCTCATCGAGTTGACCAGTGGTTCCAGACCAGATCGAGACGACCATGCGCTCGAGTGAGAATGGTGAGTACTGACCCTGCTTCAAGAGTTCAACGAGGCGTGAACCGCGTTCGAGCTGTGCCTTTGATGCAGCATCGAGGTCAGAGCCAAAGGCAGCGAATGCCTCTAACTCACGGAACTGTGCGAGATCAAGACGAAGACGTCCAGCGATCTTCTTCATCGCCTTGGTCTGGGCAGAGCCACCAACGCGAGAGACTGAGATACCGACGTTGATTGCTGGACGTACACCAGCGTTGAAGAGATCGGTCTCAAGGAAGCACTGTCCATCGGTGATAGAGATGACGTTGGTCGGGATGAATGCTGAGACGTCATTTCCCTTTGTTTCGATGATTGGAAGACCAGTCATCGACCCGCCACCCATCTCATCTGAGAGTTTGGCGCATCGCTCAAGAAGACGTGAATGTAAATAGAAGACATCTCCTGGATAAGCCTCACGGCCTGGCGGACGACGAAGCAAGAGTGAGACCGAACGATAGGCCTCAGCTTGCTTGGAGAGATCATCGAAGACGATCAATACATGATCGCCTTTGTACATCCAATGCTGACCGATCGCAGAACCGGTGTATGGCGCTAGATACTTGAAGCCGGCTGGATCAGAAGCAGGTGCCGCAACGATCGTTGTGTACTCCATCGCACCAGCTTCTTCGAGCGCGGCACGTACCGAAGCAATAGTCGAACCCTTCTGACCGATTGCAACATAGATGCACTTGACGCGCTTCTTCGGATCGCCTGACTTCCAGTTCTCGCGTTGGTTGATGATGGTGTCGATTGCTACCGCGGTCTTTCCAGTCTGACGATCGCCGATGATCAACTGGCGCTGACCACGTCCAATCGCAGTCATCGCATCGATTGCTTTGATACCAGTGGCAAGAGGTTCCTTCACCGGTTGGCGCTGAACTACTGAAGGCGCTTGCAACTCAAGTGCACGGTTTGCCTCAGCTTTGATCTCGCCCTTGCCATCGATGGGTCGACCGAGGGCATCAACGACGCGCCCTAAGAATCCATCACCAACTGGGACCGAAAGAATCTCACCAGTTCTACGGACTGTCGTACCTTCTTCGATCCCAGCGAACTCACCGAGGATCACAACACCGATCTCTCGCACATCAAGGTTGAGTGCAAGACCGAGCGTGCCGTTCTCGAACTTCAAGAGCTCGTTCGTCATCGTCGATGGCAAACCTTCGACTCTGGCGATCCCATCCCCTGCTTCGACAACGGTGCCGATCTCATCCCGTGATGCGACGCTTGGATCGTATGACTTAACGAAGTTCGCTAAGGCATCACGAATCGCCTCCGGCTTGATCGCGATATCCGCCATGGTTATTCCTCTCCCTTTAGCTATCTGACCTAACGTTTGCCAGCCACCTGGCGACCCGCGAGCGCTCTGCTCGCATCGACCAGTCGACTGATCACAGTTCCATCAATGAGTTCATCGCCGATACGTACCGAGATCCCGCCAAGTACGGCGCGATCGACGGTGACATCAACTCTGATCTTGCGCCCGAAGTGGCGCTCTAATGTCTCTGAAAGTCGCGTGCGTTGCTTATCGCCGAGTGGGACGGCGCTAGTGACGCGAGCGATTGTGCGCTCTTTACGAGCCACGATTGTGTTGGCATAGAACGCGATAGTCCGCTCGAAAGAGCGTCCGCGCCGACCAGCGATGATTGCATCAAGCACCTTCGCCGAGCTTGAGGAGATCGCTGAGGCGAATATCGAACGAAGTAGCGCGCCCTTCGCATCTTGCGTGAACTTGCCATCATTGAGATTGGACTTAAGTTCACTCTCAGAGGCGATGAGGCGAGCGATGGCAAAGAGTTCCTCTTCGACGCGATCGATCTCACCACTTGATTCTGCTGATGCGGCCAGCGCTTCGACTGCCAGACGTTCGATGGCATCTGCCACATCACTAGGGCTTGACCAGCGAAGCGAGACCGCTGATTCGATCAGAGAAAGCGTGCTCGGTGAAATCGCTTTCCCGAATAGATCTTGAACCAAGGCTGCCTTTGCGCCGTCATCACGAGCAGGATCAGTGAGGGCCCTTCGAAGTCCAGTTGATGAATCGAGAGCGCTCACGACAGCGAAGAGGTCGGATGCGACACCTTCACTCTCTTTCGCACTCTTGCCTTTGAGGGCAGAGTCGAGTGAGATGCGTAGCGAGGCAAAGGAGCTCTTACTCGAGCCCGATAGATCCTTGCTTTTCATCACTCTCCCTCTCTGATTCGATTCGCTCTACTGCTTCGATTACTTCTTGCTCTTCTCAAGATCCTCAAGGAATCTATCGACAATGCGGCTCTGCCTGACTTGGTCATCGAGTGCTTCGCCGACGATCTTTGAGGCGAGTTCGGTAGCAATCGCGCCCACTTCATTGCGAAGCGAGGTGATCGCCTGTTGGCGTTCTGCTTCGATCGCAGCCTGAGCTGAAGCGGTTATTCGCGATGCTTCTTCTTGGGCCTTGCTTCGCATCTCCTCGAGGATCGCTGCACCTTGGGTGCGGGCCTCCTCGCGAATGGTCTGTGCTTCGCCACGAGCATCTGCAAGTTGCTTGGTGTACATCTGCAACGCCTCTTCTGCCTGTCGCTGTGCCTTCTCGGCTTTCTCGATTCCACCTTGGATCGCTTCAGTGCGCGCCGCAAATGCTTTCTCAAACATAGGCGTTACTTTCTTGCGCAAGACGAAATAAAGTAACGAGAATGCAATCAGACCTGCGATGATCTCAGCTGTATGCGGGATGAGTGGATTAACCTCACCACCTGCTGCTAAAGATGACATCTTTCCCACTTTCTTCTTCTTTCCTTAGTTCTTCTTTTCTAAGTTATTCCTAGAGAGTCACTAAAGAATGGCTACTAGAGAACAAAGGCCAAGACGAGACCAAAGAGCGCGAGCGCTTCAGCAAGTGCGAAGCCGAGGAACGCGATCGGCTGCAGGACCGAACGTGCCTCAGGCTGACGTGCGACGCCGTTGATATATGCGGCGAAGATCATGCCGGTTGCGATCGCTGGTCCGATCGCTGATAGGCCGTAACCGACCAGATTGAGCGTACCTGTCATACCTTCCATGGTTCTTACCCTTCCTTACCTCTCCGTGTCGCCGAGCGCGACCCGGAATCTTCTATCGCTTCGAATATTGCTATTCGCTTTTTCTTTAATGTTCGTCCGCGAGCGCCCCTGCGATATAGAGCGCTGTCAGGAGTGTGAAGATGTAGGCCTGTAGGACCTGCACCATGAATTCGAAGAATGTGAGCCCGATACCGATCACAAATGCGAATGGGCTAACTAGCTTGAGGCCAAGCACGCCATCGAGCAAATGCTCACCGCCGAGGAAGAAGACCAAGAGCAAGAGGTGACCCGCGAACATATTCGCAAAGAGACGGAGTGAGAGCGTCAGGGGCCTGACCAAGAAATAGGTCGCGATCTCTATCGGAGTGAGCAGGATGTAGACAGGTTTCGGCACACCCGGCATGAACATGATCTCACGGAGGTACTTGACTATTCCCTGCTTCTTGATGCCGACGTAGTGGAAGATGAAGAAAGTTATTGCGGCAAGCACATAAGGGAATGAGACGCGAGACATTGTTGGAAACTGAAGCAAAGGGATGATGCCAAAGAAGTTATTGACCAAAATGAAAGTAAAGAGTGTAAAGAGGTAAGGGACGAACTTAAGGAAGTCATGCCCGATGATCTCTCTACCTAATCCTTCGCGGACGAAGTTATAGACACCTTCTCCAGCAAACTGGAGTCTTGATGGAACGACTGCGGCTTTGCGTGAAGCTGCGATGAAGAAGATAGAGATCAAGACAATGGAGAGAAAGGCGAGCAAGATTGGTTTTGTTGCCCACTCAACGCCTTCGATGAAGGGCGGCAATTCGAAATCTTTCGCCGACGGCGGATTGAATCCTTCGCCTGTGGCGGCGTGAATCAGTCGCACAGTTCTCCCAAAGGTTTCCAGCTACGTGAGTGATTAAGCCCTTGGCCATCGCAGGTGCTCGATGCTTCTGGAGCGTGGGGATGCGGGGCAACCCTAAATCAGAGAGGCACCTACTGGAAAATTGAAAAGCGCTGAAACCCGTTTAAGAGCCTGCATGGCAGGCGTCGGATGATGTGATTTCTATCCTGAGTGTCGACCGAATCGAAGCCAGACGAGGTAGAGCGCCGACCCCATACCCAGAAGCAGCCCGACGAGTGTGAAGGCGCGGTCATAGCCTAGCCAACGGTCGACGAAGTAACCGATGCCGCCCCAGACCAGGAGCCCTGAGAGTAGATAGCCAAAGATTGACCAGAGCGCACCCTCTTCGCGCCGACCCGGATTGCGACTGAGCTCTGAACTGCTACTGCTTTGGTCAGCTCTTGGCTTCTCGGATTGGTTCTCTGGACTCTGATCCATTGGACTCTGACTCATTGGCGAGAGTCTAGCCCCGGTCGCAGTCGCAGAAAGGCTCGAATCTCCCCCGCTAGCCATGCGGCGGTGAGAGCCAAGGCGACTATGGCGAAGGTGGGGCGATCAATCGACTCAGCCTCAGTCAAGCGTGTCACCAGAATCAAAAATATTGCCATCAGGGCGACCTTCAAAAAGTAGGAGAGCATGGCAACCAACATCGTGCTTGAGGGATCAAGCGAACGCGAGATCCTCGCCACGATCAAATGAACTGAGAAGAAGATGATCACCGTAACTGATGCAAGGAGTGAAGCTGCCAAGCCCGCGCTACCTCGCACTAGGAAACCAACAGGAATAGAAATCACGGTGGTCACTAGTGATGGCACAAGTGCACCGCGCCAGAGTGATGAGCGCCAACTATCTCCTTCGTTCATCGAAATCCACCTTTACTCGCTTAGTTGTCAGATCGAATTTTGACTTGTTGATGAGAATCGAGAGAAGGAAGAGCGCGACGCCAATGAGAACTGCCTGCCAGATAGGTAAGAATGCGGAAGCCATCGCTGGAATCGCAAGCATCGCCGTCCAGAGATAAAGGACCAGAGTCGTTCGCTGTTGTGAGTTACCAAGTTCCATCAACTTATGGTGAATGTGCTTCTTATCTGGAGCGAATGGCGAACGCCCAGCTCGCACTCGACGAATCACAGCGAGTGCAAAGTCAAGCAATGGAATAGCAAGAACCATAAAGGGTAGGAGTATCGGAAGAAGTGCCGGAATCAGGCTCTCCGAGAAAGCAGCATTGACATCTACTTGACTCGATAAGGTGATCGAAGAGGCAGCGAGCATCAAACCGAGAAGCATTGAACCTGAATCGCCCATAAAGATTCGAGCGGGATAGAGATTGTGGGGCAGAAAGCCGAAACAGATTCCGATCATGATTGCGCTAACCAGGGAAGGTGCACCCGCACGAGGAAAACCATTCTCAACAGCTAAGAGATATGCAAAACCGAAGAGAGATGCTGCTGAGATCGCAACAATTCCCGCCGCTAATCCATCTAATCCATCGACGAAGTTGACCGCATTGATGGTGATCACCACGACCAAGACCGTAAGGAATTGGCCGATATTGCTCGGGAGAATGAGGATGCCATTGATCGGAATCCAGAGAATCTGTATGCCAAAGATAAGGAGTACACCTGCGGCAAGGGATTGGCCCGCAAGTTTGGTGATCGCATCGAGTTCGAATCGATCATCGAGCATCCCAAGGATGACGATGAAAGTAGCTGCGAGGAAGACACCGGTTAGCTCTCGGGTAAAGGATTTGCCCACCAAGTTAAGTTCGCTGACTATGACAAGAGTGCCGGCAAGCCCCGCCCACATACCTAGACCACCCCAACGAGGCGTCTCTGAATGATGGATATCTCGCTCGCGCACCTTTGCAACCGCCTTCGCGCGAATCGCCCACTGCCTAACCACGGGGATAACAAGGTAGGTAATTGCCGCAGCAATCAAGAGTGTGAGCAAGTATTCGCGCACTTCTTATTCCCTCTGACTTGCCTGTGACCTAGAGCGAAGGTGCTGGGTAGACCGGAAACTTTGCGGTGAGCGCATTCACCTCTGCACGGATCGCATCGGCCTTGTCTTGATCCTCGCCATCTCGAATCGCACGTGCAATAAGGGATGCTATCTGGCCCATCTCTGCAACACCCATTCCTTGAGTCGTGGTCGCAGCAGTTCCCACTCGGATACCGCTCGTCACTGAAGGTTTCTCAGGATCGAAGGGAATAGCGTTCTTATTCAAAGTGATTCCAGCGCGCCCGCATCTCTCATCAGCCACTTTTCCATTGAAACGCTAAATGTGTTTCGGTTCCGCCCGAGACTGCGCGCATTCCTTCCCGCTCCATAGCCTTAGCAAGTTCCACACAGTTGACAATCACTTGCTTGGCATAGCTTTGATACTCAGGTGTTGCGCACTCTTTTAGTGCGACAGCTTTCGCAGCAACTGCACTCATGATGGGGCCACCCTGCATCCCCGGAAATACTGATTTATCAATCGCGGAAGCATGTTCGGCTTTGCACAGAATCATTCCGCCACGCGGACCGCGCAGCACCTTATGGGTTGTGAATGAAATTGCATCAGCGTAAGGAACTGGTGAAGGGATTGCTTTGCCTGCAACAAGTCCGATGAAGTGCGCGGCATCGACCCACATGATTGCGCCAACTGCGTCACAGATCTCTCGGATTCGTTTGAAATCGATCAAGCTTGGATATGCGGTAGCACCAGAGCAGATCATCTTCGGCTTGTGTTGATGAGCTAATCGCTCAAGCTCGTCGTAATCAATTCGCTCATCTTCTTTTCGCACACCGTAGGAGACGACGTTGAACCATTTACCAGAGAAGTTCACTTTCGATCCATGAGTCAGATGACCGCCTTCGGCAAGTGACATCGCAAGGACAGTATCGCCAGGCTTTGTGAATGCTTGATAGATGGCGATATTCGCACTGGCACCCGAATGCGGTTGCAGGTTTGCATGCTCCGCGCCAAAGAGTTCCTTCGCGCGAGCGTTTCCGATCTCCTCCGCTACATCGACCTCTTCACAGCCACCGTAATAGCGCTTTCCCGGATAGCCCTCGGCATATTTATTTGAAAGTGTGGAAC
>VGAI01000022.1 GCA_016870815.1 Actinomycetota bacterium | reverse complement strand
ACCGGACTCATCGAGCGCTCAGCTTTGGTCGCCGAGATGTTAAGGCGACTTTCCAAGTAGACTCGCGAGAATGTCCAACGGCCCGCTCATAGTTCAGAGCGATAAGACGCTACTGCTTGATATCGACCATGCATCTTCTGACGAATGCCGAAAAGCAATCGCTCCCTTTGCAGAGTTAGAGAAGTCCCCCGAACATATCCACACCTATCGACTCACTTCTCTAGGCCTTTGGAATGCGAGAGCTGCTGGCCATGATGCCGAGGGCGTCATTGATACTTTGCTCAAATATTCACGCTATTCCGTCCCACATTCACTACTCATCGACATCGCAGAGACGATGGGACGATATGGACGACTCCGCCTCGAATCTGATCCAGTTCACGGTCTCGTTCTCATCACTACAGATAGCGCAGTTCTCACCGAGGTCGCGCGGGCGAAGAAGGTCGCACCGATGCTTGGAACACGAATCGATAACGAGACCTTCGCAGTTCATCCTTCACAACGCGGACATCTCAAGCAGGCTCTGCTGAAACTTGGTTGGCCTGCAGAAGATTTCGCAGGGTATGTCGATGGTCAGAGTCATGAGATTGACCTACGACAAGATGGTTGGTCGCTTCGTGACTATCAACGGTTAGCTGCTGAAGGTTTCTGGCATGGTGGCTCAGGTGTAGTCGTCCTCCCTTGTGGTGCAGGAAAGACCATCGTGGGAGCAGCGGCGATGGCCCATGCAAAGGCAACAACGCTGATCTTGGTGACCAATACGGTCGCCGCTCGTCAATGGAGAGATGAGTTGATTGCACGAACGACGCTCACCGAAGAGGAAATCGGCGAATACTCTGGCGCGAAGAAAGAGATCCGACCCGTCACGATCGCCACCTATCAAGTCATGACAACTAGAAAGAAAGGTCTCTACGCTCACCTTGATCTCTTCGACGCCCATGACTGGGGTTTGATTATCTACGACGAGGTCCATCTTCTCCCGGCACCCATCTTTCGATTTACCGCAGATATCCAATCGAGAAGGCGGCTTGGTCTCACTGCGACATTGGTCCGCGAAGATGGAATGGAGGGTGAGGTCTTCTCTCTCATTGGGCCAAAGAGATTTGATGTGCCATGGAAAGAAATTGAATCGCAGGGCTATATCGCACCAGCCGATTGCGTCGAAGTGCGAGTGACATTGACCGACCATGAACGGCTCAGTTATGCAACAGCAGAGCAAGATGAGCGATATCGCGTCTGCGCCACCACGATGACAAAGAAGAATGTCGCGATAGCCCTCGCCGAGCATCATAAGAACGATCAAGTATTGGTGATCGGACAGTACATCGACCAGATTGATGAAATTGCCGCTGAGCTTGGTGCGCCGGTGATCAAAGGGGAGACGCCAATCAAAGAGCGAGAACGGCTCTACGGTGAATTTAGAAGTGGCGCGATCAAACTCTTGGTTGTCTCAAAAGTGGCGAACTTCTCTATTGATCTTCCCGAAGCATCAATCGCGATTCAGATTTCGGGAACGTTTGGTTCAAGGCAAGAAGAGGCTCAGCGCCTTGGTCGGGTGCTTCGCCCTAAATCAGATGGTCGTGGCGCACGTTTCTATTCGTTAGTAGCGAGGGACACGCTCGATCAAGATTATGCCCAGAATCGACAGCGATTCCTTGCAGAACAAGGGTATGCCTACCGAATCATCGATGCTGATGATGTTTTCACTGGCAAGATCTGAGTTCACGCCTTAATCGCAGCTTTGAATCTCTCGCGCTCTACACGACCATAACCATGCATCTTCCCGTCGATGAGAATCACGGGCACCATCAAGCCATACTCTGATTCAAGTTTCGCATCGCCATCGATGAAAGACTCTTCTAAGTCGAAGTCAATCTCGCTCTTGATACTTTCCAGTTCGGCGCGAGCTGACTCACAGAGATGGCATCCATGCCTCGAATAGATGATGATGTGCTTCACAACTATCTTTCTTCTTTCTAAGGGGTTTCCCAATTTTGCAGACCTGCGTGAAGGCTACTCTTTCCCTATGCGTAGGCGAGTCTCCAAGCGGATCGTGCTGACGCTTTGGATCCAAGTCGCGGCGCTAGCGATCACATTACTTTCTCCCGCGACTTCACAAGGAGTTTCTTTCAATTCGGCACCAGCAACAATATGGGGCACGCTCTATGCCGGTAAAGATTCCGCCCGCACCTTCTATGCAACTGAAGGTGAAACTCCGGTGGCAACCACACGTCCGGGTGATCAGGGTTTACCACGTGCTCGAAGAAGTACATTCGAAATCACGTATAGCAACGTCCCGGAGCGGGCAAAGGATGCGATTGATCTCGGTGTGCGTTTATGGGAGGGGTACTTCGACTCGAAAGTTCCTATCAAAGTACTTGCTTCGTGGGATAGAACCGCTCCATTTGGCGTCCTCGGCACCGCGCGACCAGGGAGATATTTCAACAACTTTGCCGGCGCGCCCGATAAGGAACTCTGGTACGCCTCAGCGCTTGCAAATGCGATAGTCGGCAAGGACCTTGATCCAGCAAATCCTGAAGTCATCATTCGAATCAGTGCATTCCCATTCTGGTATTACGGTATCGATGGAAAACCTGGTTCAAGCCAATATGACCTGGCCTCAGTTGTCTTACATGAGATGGGTCATGGACTTGGATTCCTCTCAAACTCTGAGTATGTCGCCTACAACGGGCTCGGTCTTCTGCCACGACCGACACCTTTTGATGCTTACGTACAACTCCCAGATGAACGACGTCTTATCGACTTACCAGCGCCATCGATAGAGATTGGTACTGCATTCGTCAATCGCCTCTATTGGTCAGGCAAGCGGGGGATCGCCGCAAATGGTGGCGTTAAGCCGATTCTCTATACGCCAAAGAGTTACGAAGATGGTTCATCAATCAGCCACCTTGATGAAAGTACTTTTTCAAAGAGTGCAACGGATGCAACGATGACGCCCAATCTTGAAGCAGGTGAAGTGCTCAATGCCCCTGGCTCTCTGGCCGAGGCGATGATTGAGGATATGAAGGTCAAGCCTCCTGCTGGAATTGCCTTTGGTATACCTAATGAGCCACGAAATGTCGAAGCGCTGATTGGCGACGGACGGGCAATAGTGAAATTTGATCCGCCATCCAATGCCAGGAGTTCACAGGTGAGTTCCTACACCATCACCAGTATTCAAGATGGCAAGAGGGTAACAGTCACTGAGAGCCCCGCGATTTTCAATGGACTTCGAAATGGACGTGAGTACTCATTCGATGTCATCGCATCCAACCCCAACGGCAACTCACCCACTGCCCGTAGCAATGCGGTGACTCCTGAGTCGGGATGGAAAGGAAAGGTCCTCGATCAAAATGCAGATGCAAAGTTCATCGCAACTGCGACTTTCCAAGGAAAGACAGTGATCGCCTATACCGATTCTGCCAAGGGTGATGTCAAGCTAGCTACAAAGGATGGGTCTGGTTGGTCGATAAGGACAATCGACGGGAATTCCAATCTCTCAGGAAAAACTTTAAATGATGTCTCCGGCTACATATCTCTCTGTGTCAGTGGCAGTAATACTCGGCAACGACTTCATCTCTTCTTCACCGATCTCACCAATAAGGATCTTCGCTACGGGGAATACGACGGCAAGCGTTGGCGATTTGAAGTCGTTGATGGCGACGGGGCTGAAGTGCAAAAATACGAAGAAGAGGTCCGAGTGCGAACAGCTAGCGATGTCAGCGTCTCAAATGCCTGCGCCGTTACTTCAAAAGGAGTTCAAGTCTTCTACCGTGATGAGAGCCAAGGAATCCTCCTTGGCGCGGTAAGAAGCCAAAATCGTTGGTTCTATGAGATCGTCGATGGCGATAAGAAGACCGGTGGTCGCACGATTGGTGATGTCGGCTTCAGATTACGCGCATTGACTCTTGGTGAGACGGTCTATCTTCTCTATGACTCGATATTGGTCGTCGATCAAAATCGAGATGCAACGCAAGGTGAAGTGAGGATGGCAACGAGGTCGACCATCTACCCTGAAGATTGGAGTTACAAGAATCTTGAGACAACGGGTGAATTGGTAGCTGTCCCTGGCTATGACATCTCAATGAGCGCTAACTCGAAACAAGTCTTCGGCTCGTGGCTTTCATCAACGCCAATGACAAGGCCAAAGCCAGATCGAATCAAGTCACGCTTGATCAGTGATATCGATGCACCGGTCGCAGGATTTGCCGAGGATCACGGATCGCTTAGTGGCCCGCTGGCAGAGGATTTCACTGGTGCGCTCTTTGGCTGCGAGGGTCGAGTATGCGCGATGAGCAGACAGAGCCAAGCCGTTACCTTGATCGTTGATAGGGAAGTCTCACCGAAACAGATGGCTATATGGTTGAAGCTCGGACGTGAAAGATTCGCGGTGATCGGTGTTGCGGGAAAGTTGACGCTTTACGCTCAACCTTCCCGCTAAAGAATCCGATTACTTCTTGTTGCGGCGTTGGATACGGGTCTTCTTGAGCAACTTCTTATGCTTCTTCTTTGCCATGCGCTTGCGGCGCTTCTTGACTACGGAACCCATGATCACATCCCTTCAGATCGAAAATCTCTTCTAGATTTCAAAGATGACTCGCTTAGCTCAGCGTGACACTACGAGAAAGATATCAACTGGGTAGCGCCTGACTTCACTTCTACCAGGGCGTGGTCTTGGAAGATATCGATGATTGATATTGCTGGGATAGAAGATGCACTCTTGATGGTGCCCTTCTTATCAAATCCAAGGAAGAGCGCTTGGTTTGACTTCGCTTTGAATCCTGGCAACGCTTTGATTTGAGCCTTTGTGATAAGGCCAACCACCCTGCCTTCGACAAGACCCATGATGCCAGGAATACGTGTACTCCACTCTGGTTTACCTTGCCCGTCGAAATCAGTGATCGCGACTTCACTTGTATTACCTCGGATGAGAGTTCCAGCTGCTAGATGAGCAGGGCTTACATCACTCCATTGACGCTTTGCACCTGCCGCAAAGCTCCTCACAACTCTCACCGCTTTTCTATTCTTATCGAGATAGATGATGACGCCATCGCGTTTTCCTTGTTTCTCACTTTCGACCAAATTCTCTTCACTCGACCCATAAAGCGTCCGTGAATTTGCAGCAGAAAAAATAGATGTGCTGATCTCACCAAACTTACTCATTCGAAACTCGTCGCCAAGAAGGCTTCGTGTGAGCATGAATCCTTGATAGCCGCGATCAGAGGCCACATCTCCAACAACTACGATCTGACCACCAAAGAGTTGGATAGAGCGAGGTAATAGCGGCTTATCACTCTCAAAGAAAGTCGTCTTGGTGACCTGACCTGTCCCTGAAAATTCAATAATGATGAGTCGAGTGAGCCCTACAGTTCTTCGCTCTTCGTTCATCACCGTGATTGAATCGGGATTGATTGCGCCATCGCTGGGGTCCCGCAACGTCACAGCGGAGCTCTCCGCTATTCCTACTGCGATGAAAGAACCCGAGGAAGTGGTCACATCGGTGAAGAGAGTGCTCGGTGAGCTCTCTTGAACCACGAGAATTACTCCGGTTAAGCGATCGCGTACTTCAATGCCATCACCTACCAACGCAATATTCGTTGGAGTGAGTGCAAGAGATTGGTACCCAGCAGCAATTTCCGTGATTGGTAGTAACTTCTTGACTGTTATTGAGGCCAAGGCGCCATCACGTGATGAGCTAAGCAAAAGGACGAAGAGAAGAAGGATTGAAATCTTCGAAAATGGGAATCTCTCCCTCATCCCAGTTCGACCGACCGATCACGCGCTGCTCTCATCGCCTCTGCGACTATCTCGCGTAGACCAGAATCGTCGAATACAGCGAGGGCGGCCGCAGTCGTACCTTTAGGACTCGTCACATTCTCTCGAAGCGTCGCTGGGGATTTACCCGATTTCTGAAGCATTGCGGCTGCACCCTTGATAGTAGAGATGGTGAGAGCAGAAGCATCCTCTTGCTTAAGGCCCAACTTCATTCCTGCTTCAATCATCGACTCCACGAAGAGGAAAAAATAAGCGGGGCCTGAGCCACTTGTAGCGGTAACCGCATCTTGCAGCGCCTCGTCAATCAAGATCGTCGCCCCCGAGGATTGAAAGAGCTCGGTTACAACCAAAAGGTGCTCCTCTGTGGCGTGCTTTCCTGCAGAGATGGCGGAGATACCTTCACCGATTAAGAGCGGGGTATTTGGCATCACTCGAATCACTGGATTATCACTATTCAAAAGGTTCTCAAGCACTGAAGTCTTCTTGCCGGCAGCGAGAGATACGAGAAGTGAGGAAGGAAGTAGATCCTTGGCAAGGAGCTCCACCACTGATTCGAGATCTTGTGGCTTTGTCACAAGGAAGATCAGATCTGATGTCGCGACCTCGCTAAGGCTTGCTCGAGAGATCCCATACTTACCTTCGATCTCGTGAGCGCGATCATCTCGCTTCTCAACAAAGGAAATAACATCCTTTTGATACTTCGAGTTGATCAAGGTTGAGATGATGGCCTCACCCATCACGCCAGCGCCAACGACCGCGACTTTTCTCACTCCATCGCGGGTGAACTTGGTATTCATGGGTCGAGCCTATCCTTTAGGCTCTACGACTATGCCTGAGATTTCTGCGAAATTCCCCCGTGAATGGCTTGAATTCGAAGACCCTAACGATTCCCAGCAATTGATTCGATGTGACATCACCTGGCTTACCTCATCATGGAATTGCATCTACGGAAGTGGATGTCAGGGGATCGAAGCAGATAAACCTGATGCTGGATGTTGTAGCGATGGTGCTTACTATTCAGCGAGCGATGATGAGAAAAAAGTTAAGAAGGCAGCCGCTCGACTCACTCCCGATATCTGGCAGTTCCATGGGATTGCAAAGAAGGGTGGCAAACTCTCGATCAGCGAGATTGGTCTCGATGGTGATCGAAAGACTAGGAGAGTTGAGGATTCTTGTATCTTCCTCAATCGCAAGGGATTCGAGGGTGGGATGGGATGCGCCCTCCATCTTCTCTCGCTGCGCGAAGGAAGTGAGTTCTACGAAACCAAGCCAGATGCCTGTTGGCAACTTCCGATTCTTCGCACCTTTGAAGAGCGCCTTATCGGTGACGAGATGGTCACTGTCACCGTCATAGGAGAGTATGAGCGCATGGCATGGGGCGAGGGTGGAGCGGACTTCGATTGGTACTGCACGAGTAATACCGAAGCGCACACCGCTGAGAATCCGGTATATCTCACACATGCCAAAGAGTTGATTCAACTCATTGGCGTTGATTCTTACCGCATCCTTAGCGCGCATTGCGATAAGCGAATGAAGCTTAGATCCACCGCAAAGAAGAAACTCTTGCCTCTAATCCCAGTACATCCAGCCACACTTGCCGCAAAGAGATAGTTATGGCGACCGCAAAATCCAAAAGCGCTAAGGACCCATATCGCTGTAGTGAATGCGGTTGGAATAGCGCAAAATGGGTTGGGCGTTGTGGCGAATGTCAGGCTTGGGGAACTCTCATCGAAAGTGCTGCCCCGAAGCGGGCTTCGCTTCAGCCTTCATCAGTGACAACTCCTGCAATACCTATCAAAGATGTTGAGCTAGAAGCTGCTACCTCGAAGACGAGTGGAATTTCAGAACTCGATCGAGTGTTAGGTGGCGGACTCGTTCCAGGAGCAGCAATCCTCTTGGCCGGAGAACCGGGAGTTGGAAAATCGACGCTCCTGCTCACTGTTGCTGCGTTACATAGTCCACGGGCGCTTTACATCAGTGGTGAGGAGTCGGCCTCACAGGTTCGACTACGTGCTGAACGATTGAAAGCGCTCTCACCTAATCTCATGCTTGCTGCCGAGAATGATCTTGGTGCGATTCTCACTCATGTAGAAGAAGTAAATCCCTCACTCCTTGTTATCGACTCAATACAAACAATCGGCGCAGATTCGATTGAAAGTGCACCCGGCAGTGTCTCTCAAGTTCGAGAGGTAGCAGCTGCATTGATCCGAGTCTGTAAGGAACGCTCCATCACACTGGTACTCGTTGGACATGTAACGAAAGATGGATCAATCGCGGGGCCTCGCCTCTTGGAACATATTGTGGATGTTGTCTTACAGTTCGAAGGCGAGCGCCATTCACGTTTGCGTTTGGTTCGCGCAACAAAGAACAGATTTGGGCCGAGTGATGAAGTGGGCTGCTTTGACCTCAACGATGGTGGAATCGAAGCGCTACCTGATCCAACGGGACTTTTCACAACTCGTCATGCCGAGCCAGTTCCAGGAACGTGTGTCACTGTCGCACTCGAAGGAAGAAGACCGCTACTTGCCGAAATTCAAGCGCTGGTTGGAAACGACCGAGATGTGGATTACGGAAATGCGCGTCGGGTGACTAGCGGACTCGAAAACTCTCGTACTGCAATGACTCTCGCTGTCCTTGAATTGCGCGCTCGAGTGAAGTTAAGTGGGCGCGATATCTATGTCGCAACCGTTGGTGGAATGCGCATCACCGAACCTGCAGTGGATCTCGCGGTCGCACTTGCAGTTGCCTCTGGGGCACATAGCCTTGCTCTTCCTTCAGATCTCATCGCACTCGGTGAGGTCGGCCTTGCTGGTGAGATACGTCGAGTTCAAGGAGTAAGTCAACGTCTCAACGAAGCCTTGCGCTTAGGTTTCAAAAAAGCTCTTGTACCCGCAGGAAGCGATGTGAAGATTGCCGGGATGGAGATAGTTGAGGTTGGTCGTATCGAACAAGCGATCGGGCGAGTTCGAATCGGATCCTAAAGATGCTGGAAGATGTAACAACTTGGTTTGAGCAGAATAAGCGTGATCTTCCGTGGCGCTCAACAACTCCATGGGGAGTGATGATCAGCGAATTCATGTTGCAACAGACCCCGGTCATCCGAGTCTTGCCAAAGTGGAATGAGTGGATCGAACGTTGGCCCGATCCCCAGTCGTTAGCCAAAGCCGATAAGAGTGAAGTAATCAAAGCCTGGGGAAGACTCGGCTACCCACGACGCGCACTTCGGCTTTGGGAGTGTGCGAAAGTCATCACCACAGATTTCGATAATCAAGTCCCAGAGGATGTCGAGACTTTGAAGACTCTTCCCGGAGTGGGGGATTACACAGCAAAGGCGATAGCTACATTCGCATACGGACAAAGTCATAATGTGATGGATATAAATATTCGTCGAGTCTTCGCTCGCTTGATCGATGGCCAAGAACATGCGAAACCAAGTGCAGATAAGAGAGAACGTGAAGAACGCCCTATTTTTGGTCCGACTTGGTCAGCAGCGGTGATGGAGTTGGGTGCGCTTCTCTGCACCGCAAAGAATCCTTCCTGCGATCGATGTCCGATTGCAAAGTCATGTCTCTGGCTTCGAAATGGCAAGCCATCCTCAGATCGGGTGCGTAAGGGTCAGGCGTGGGAAGGGACGAAACGACAATGTCGTGGCACGATCTTGCAAAGACTTCGTGAGAGTGATCGACCACTACTTCAAGAAGAATTCAATTGGCAGGCGAAGAGCCAACTGGAAGCTGCACTAGCCGAATTAATCGAGGAAGGCTTCATCACAACGAGCAACTCTGGTTACTCGCTTGCAAAGTGAGATCAGGCCTGTGCTGAACCCTCGGTGAGGTCTTCCGGTGTATCTGGAAGAGCTTCTTTTGAAAGACCAGTGAATTTGAAACTCTCGCTTCCCTCTTCACCTTCGACATCAATGACCACGATCTGACCCGCCTTCAAGTCACCGAAGAGGATTTTCTCTGAGAGAACATCCTCGATCTCGCGCTGAATCGTTCGGCGCAGTGGGCGAGCGCCCAATACTGGGTCGTAGCCACGCTTTGCCAAGATTCTCTTCGCTGCGCTGGTCAATTCGATGCCCATATCTTTCGCCTTGAGTCGATTTTCGAGGTTCGCAATCATCAAATCAACGACCTGAACAATCTCTTCTTCAGTCAACTGATGGAAGACGATGATGTCATCAATACGGTTGAGGAACTCAGGACGGAAGTGTGACTTGAGTTCGTCTTGAACCTTTGCCTTCATCCGCTCGTAGTTCCCCACCGAGTCACTGGCGTTGATAAAGCCGAGTGAAAGCGACTTGGAGATATCGCGGGTACCGAGGTTGGTGGTCATGATGATGATCGTGTTCTTGAAATCCACGACTCGACCTTGTGCATCGGTGAGACGACCATCTTCAAGGACTTGGAGAAGTGAGTTGAAAATATCTGGATGTGCCTTCTCGATCTCATCGAAGAGAACGACAGAGAATGGACGACGACGAACCTTCTCGGTCAACTGTCCACCCTCGTCATAACCGACGAAACCAGGAGGTGCACCGAAGAGACGAGAGGCTGTGTGCTTCTCGGAGTATTCAGACATATCAAGTTGGATCAATGCATCTTCATCACCGAAGAGGAATGAGGCAAGAGTCCTTGATAGTTCAGTCTTTCCAACGCCAGAAGGACCGGCGAAGATAAAGGAGCCGCCAGGACGCCGTGGATCCTTGAGACCTGCTCGAGTACGGCGAATCGCCTGAGCAAGTGCATGAATCGCCTGTTCTTGTCCGATGACTCGCTTATGGAGTTCTTCTTCCATACGGAGCAATCGCGCCGTCTCTGCTTCGGTTAACTTGAAGACTGGGATACCGGTTGCGGTCGAGAGAACTTCTGCGATCAACTCTTCATCGACATCTGCGACCACATCAAGGTCGCCCGCCTTCCACGACTTCTCTTTCTCGATCTTCTCTTGCATCAAGGTCTTCTCGTTATCTCGAAGAGATGCCGCTTTCTCGAAATCCTGTGCATCAATCGCAGACTCTTTCTCTTTACGAACTTCTGCGATCTTGTCATCGAAGGCGCGGATCTCAGGGGGCTGAGTCATCCTTCGAATTCGAAGCCTCGAGCCTGCCTCATCGATCAAATCAATCGCCTTGTCTGGCAGGAATCGATCAGAGATGTAGCGATCGGCGAGAGTTGCAGCCGAGACGAGTGCGGAGTCAGAGATGGTGACTTTATGGTGATTTTCGTAGCGATCACGAAGACCCTTGAGGATCTCAATGGTGTGAGCAACTGAAGGTTCTGCAACCTGGATCGGTTGGAAACGGCGCTCTAGCGCCGCATCTTTCTCAAGATGCTTTCGATACTCATCGAGTGTTGTCGCACCAATGGTCTGGAGTTCGCCTCGAGCGAGCATCGGTTTCAAGATGCTTGCCGCATCAATCGCGCCTTCTGCAGCACCGGCACCGACAAGAGTATGAATCTCGTCAATGAAAAGGATGATGTCGCCGCGGGTTCGAATTTCCTTGAGGACCTTCTTCAACCTCTCTTCGAAATCTCCACGATAACGAGATCCTGCAACGAGTGCGCCGAGGTCAAGTGAGTAAAGCTGCTTGCCCTTCAAAGTCTCTGGCACATCACCTTTGACGATTGCTTGTGCAAGACCCTCAACGACTGCGGTCTTACCAACACCTGGTTCGCCGATCAATACTGGATTGTTCTTGGTGCGACGAGAGAGAATCTGCATCACGCGCTCTATCTCTTTCTCACGACCGATCACTGGATCAAGTTTCGTCTCACGCGCTGCTTGAGTGAGGTTTCTTCCGAACTGATCTAGTACGAGAGAGGTAGATGGAGTCCCTTCGGCAGGACCGCCAGAGGTGACCGCTTCTTTACCTTGGTAACCAGAGAGAAGTTGAATCACCTGTTGTCTGACACGATTGAGGTCTGCCCCGAGTTTTACAAGTACTTGTGCGGCTACGCCATCACCTTCACGAATCAAGCCAAGGAGGATGTGTTCAGTGCCGATGTAGTTATGTCCAAGTTGAAGCGCTTCGCGGAGAGAAAGTTCGAGGACCTTCTTTGCTCGAGGAGTGAAAGGAATATGCCCTGATGGCGCCTGTTGGCCTTGACCGATGATCTCTTCGACTTGTGTCCTGACCCCATCGAGTGAAATGCCGAGGGCTTCAAGTCCTTTTGCTGCGACACCTTCGCCCTCTTTGATCAGTCCAAGGAGGATGTGTTCAGTGCCGATGTAGTTGTGGTTGAGCATGCGAGCCTCTTCTTGGGCCAAGACGACCACGCGACGGGCTCGATCGGTAAAGCGCTCAAACATCAGTTATCTCCTTTTTCAGCTCTCCCCAAGCCTAGCCAAGGAGCCTGATTTCGCCAGCGGTGATTTCTTCAACCCCAGATATGGCCAGGTTATGCCCAAAAAGACCCAAAATATTGTGGAGTCAGAGAACCTTGAGCATTCTGGTATTTCCCAGAGTATTCGGCTTGACACTCTCTAAATCGAGGAATTCGGCGACGCCTTGGTCATAGGAGCGCAGCAGTTGAGCATAAACATCTTGATCGACAGGTGTGCCTTCAATTTCTTTGAAGCCGTGGCGAGCAAAGAAATCAGTCTCAAAGGTAAGACAGAATATTCGCTTCACGCCAAGTGCGAGAGCGCGATTGAAGATCTCTTTAAGCATCATCGCACCAACGCCTTTGCCACGATACTCCTCAAAGACCGCGAGCGTGCGAACTTCGGCAAGGTCTTCCCACATCACATGAAGAGCGCCACATCCGATTAGCTTGCCCTCACATTCTGCGACAGTGAACTCCTGCACGCTCTCATAGAGCGTGACAGTCTCCTTCTCCAAGAGTCTCCGCTGAAGTGAATAGAGATCGATTAATTCTCTAATCGCTCTGACATCCTCCGTCTGGGCAGGACGAACTTTGATTCCATCAATCACGATTAATCCTCGAGCTTCACAAGCGGAAAGAGGATGGTCTCTCGAATGCCAAGACCGGTAAGCGCCATCAAGAGTCGATCCACACCCATTCCCATACCGCCCATAGGTGGCATTCCGAATTCCATGGCACGAAGAAAATCTTCATCGACTTGCATCGCCTCTAAATCACCTTTAGCGGCAAGTTTCGCTTGTTCGACCAAGCGCTCTCGCTGAATAACGGGATCGACCAATTCTGAGTAACCAGTCGCTAACTCGAATCCATCAACGTAGAGGTCCCACTTCTCGGCGATTCCAGAACGACTTCGGTGCCCTCGAACCAATGGTGAAGTATCGACGGGATACCCCTTGATAAAGATTGGTCCTTTCAATAGATCCCCAGCAACTGATTCGAAAATCTCCTCCGCTAACTTTCCATGGATCCAATTTGGATCAACCTTTATGCCTAGCTTGCTGGCAAAAGATTGAAGGTCCTTGAATGAGGTCTCTGGATTTACCTCCTGGCCAAGACCTTCGCTAATCACCTGATAGAAGTCTCGCTCTGGCCAGAGACCACCAAGATCACTCTCTCGGCCATCAAAGTGTGAAACGACATGTGAGCCCGATATCGCCTTCGCACTCTCTTGTACCAACTCGCGGGTGAGCGTCGCCATCGCATCCCAATCGGCATACGACCAATAAGTCTCGATCATCGCAAACTCAGGTGAGTGGCTTGAATCCGCACCTTCATTCCTGAAGTTTCTATTGATCTCAAAGACTTTCTCGATTCCTCCAACCACACAACGTTTGAGGAAGAGCTCTGGTGCAATACGTAGAAAGAGGTCGATGTCATAGGCATTGCTCTTCGTCTTGAATGGCCGAGCAGTCGCGCCACCGTGCATCACTTGGAGTATCGGCGTTTCAACCTCAATAAATCCTCTGGATTGAAATGACTCACGTAACGAGCGCATCACAGTCGGTCTGGTCCGCGCCATCTCTCGTGCTTCGGGCCTCACAATGAGGTCTACATATCGAAGCCTTACTCGAGTCTCTTCAGATAATGGCTTATGTTCAACCGGAAGTGGTCGAAGAGTCTTAGCTGCAATCGCGTAAGTGGCGGCAAGAATTGAGAGTTCACCCCGTTTTGAAGTGATTACCTCTCCCGTGACGGATACCAAATCACCAAGGTCTACATCACCCTTCCATGATTCAAGTAGCGCCTCACCTACTTTGTCGAGAGAGAACATCGCTTGTAGTTCGGTGCCATCACCTTCACGAAGCGTGGCGAAGCAGAGTTTTCCAGTATCGCGCTTGAAAATCACTCGACCAGTGACGCTCTCTGTGATTCCAGTCGCAACATCAATAGCAAGAGTTGAGTGACGCTCCCGCAATTCCTTGAGCGTTGACGTGCGCGGGACAGAAACTGGATAAGGCTCAATCCCTCGCGCGAAGAGGTTTTCGCGCTTCTCTCTGCGGATTCGAAGCTGCTCTGGCAGGTCGTCAACGTCTTCGGTGCGATCACTCATGATGCGCCAACTCTATCGGCTAGTTCCTTTGATGAAGCAGACGCAAGCCGATTAACGTGAGATCTGGTTCATGGAATTCAATCGTTTCGCTGATACCAAGGACCAGTGGCGCCAAACCACCAGTTGCAATCACTGAAATTTCTACTGACTCTGGATAGAGCTTGGTCAACTCGTCGGTGATTCGATCGACCAGCCCATCTACCTGACCAGCGAATCCATATATCGCACCGGATTGCAAAGCTTCGACAGTGTTCTTACCGATTACCGACTTTGGCTTGGTTAATTCGACTTTGCGTAGTTGTGCTGCACGTTGGGCGAGCGCATCAATAGAAATCTCAATTCCCGGCGCAAGCGCACCTCCGAGAAATTCACCTTTCGGTGAGACCACATCGAGATTCGTTGACGTTCCAAAATCAACGACTACGGCAGGGCCATTGGGATAGAGCGTGTGAGCAGCAAGCGAGTTCACGATTCGATCTGCGCCAATTTCTTTCGGGTTATCTACAAGAAGCGGAACACCGGTCTTCACACCAGGTTCGACAATCACTGTCTTCACATCTTTGAAATAGCGAGAGATCATCACTCGTACTTCACGAAGTGATGCAGGCACGGTTGAGCTCACCGCGAGTCCAGTGATCTCGTATTCAGCGACAAGAGCGCGGTACTGAAGCACCAACTCATCGGATGTATTGCGTGCATCAGTCTTGACCCGCCATGACTGCACCAATCTCTCGTCATCAAATACGCCTAAGACCGTATTGGTATTGCCGATATCAATAGTGAGGAGCATCGCTACTTTGATCCTTTCGACGAGGAATTCCGATTGGAGATATCGAGAGATATATCTAGCGCAGGTGCAGAGTGGGTAAGCGCTCCAACAGCAAGATAATCGACGCCACACTCGGCATAGGCACGGGCATTCTCGAGTGAGAGCCCGCCTGAAGACTCCAACTTTGCTCGGCCTGCAGTTATCTCAACAGCTCGCTTCGTCATCTCAAGATCCATGTTGTCCAACATGATCAAGGTGGCACCAGCACCGATAGCTTCCCGAAGTTGATCCAAATCATCGACTTCGACCTCTGCCTCAATATTCGAAAACTCTTCTCGAAGGGCCAGGAATGCAACCGTGAGCGAGCCACTTGCTGCGATGTGATTGTCTTTGATCAGTGCCTGCTCAGCGAGAGAGGAGCGGTGATTGACACCGCCGCCAAGACGAACAGCGTATTTCTCAAGGGTTCGAAGCCCAGGAGTCGTCTTTCGTGTATCTCGAATCTTTGCCTTCGTTCCTGCTACCGCCTCAACCCAGCGCGCAGTGAGAGTCGCTATTCCACTTAAGTGAGTCATGAAGTTGAGCGCAGTGCGCTCAGCAAGCAGAATCGATCGCGTATCCCCTGTTGCAATCGCAATTCTTTTGCCTCGCTTGACCGAGTCGCCATCCCTTCGAAGTGTCTTGAAACCGAAGACACCACACCGCTTCATGACAAGCTCAGCAATCTCAACTCCCGCAACCACACCATCTGCTTTTGCCAGAAACTGGGCATCACTCTCAAGGCCATCAGGAATCGTCGCAACAGATGTGACATCAATTCCTCCATCTAGGTCTTCTTCGATGGTTCGATCGATGAGTCTGATGATCTCCTCATTTATCTCTAACATCACCATCTCCTCTCGCTTCCATCTTCAATGGAAAGCGGTGCCTCATTCGAGACCAATGCACCTGACACCAGTCGCTGTTCAATTCGAATCACCCATCGATCATCCTGGTTGGGGAAATCCTCTCGCCAATGTGAACCTCGGCTCTCGCTACGAATCAAGGCTGACGAAGCAATCGCTCGCGCAAGAAGATAGAGGTTGCTCGTCTCCCATGAGTCTATGTAGGGGTCATTTGATTGGGTCTTGCCGACTTGCTCGAGTTCTTCAGCTGCTCGATGCAATCCCTCGCTATTTCGAACAACGCCTACATTTCTACTCATAGTATTTTGAATCAATTTTCTTGCTGCTGCGTCGATGAGGTAGGGCTTTCGACCATCCATTGCCGCGACCTTTCCACGTTTGAGCGAGAGCGCTATATCAAATGCGATACGTGCGCCAAAGACCAACCCTTCCAAAAGTGAATTCGAAGCAAGTCGATTTGCTCCATGAGCGCCAGTACATGCAGTTTCGCCACAGGCATAGAGTCCAGGGACAGTGCTCCGCCCATTGAGATCAACCCTGATTCCGCCTGAGGCGTAGTGAGCAGCAGGAGCTACTGGTATCAAATCTCTGCCCGGATCAATTCCAATTCCTACGCACGACTGGTGGATGGTTGGAAAACGAGAGGCAAAATTCTCAATAGCGCGGGCATCAAGCCAAACATTTCCAAGATTACGATCACGCATCTGACGTTCAATCTCTTTCGCGACGACATCTCGAGGTGCAAGATCGGCCAAAGAGTGTGCCTTGACCATAAATCGCTCACCAATCTCATTTACCAGAAAAGCGCCTTCACCTCTCACCGCTTCGCTGATAAGAGGTTGTTGTCCCTGGGAATTTTCACCCAAGAAGAGAACTGTTGGATGAAACTGAATGAACTCGACATCTGCGACCTTGGCACCAGCACGAAGGGCAAGCGCAACGCCATCACCAGTTGAGACAGAAGGATTTGTGGTCTGCGAAAATACTTGTCCAAGACCTCCTGTCGCAATGACAACTGCACCCGCTTCGATCTGACCAACGCCATCTCGAGTGCCCTCTCCGATCACATGAAGTGTCACTCCTGCTATCTCGCCTTGCTCAGTGAGAAGGGCATCCAGGACTAGAGCATGTTCGATTACCTCAATTCCTTCGTCCTCTTGAACTGCCTTGAGAAGTGCGCGTGAAACCTCTGCACCCGTTGCATCGCCTCCCGCATGAAGGATTCGATTTCGAAGGTGACCACCTTCTCGTGTCAATGCGATTTCACCGGTAGCCGATCGATCAAAGACTGCGCCACGAGCAATAAGTCTTCGAACCGCTTCAGGTCCTTCGGTGACGAGAACTTCAACTGCGCTTGGATCGCAGAGCCCTGCACCTGCATTGAGAGTGTCTTGCTTATGTGCTTCAGGTGAATCGCCAGGTCCTAGGGCCGCCGCGATTCCACCTTGTGCCCAGCGAGTGGAACCTTCATCAATTCTCGCCTTGGTAACGAGGATTACCTTGAGATTATGCGAACGAATCTGCAGCGCAGTCGTCAATCCAGCAACGCCGGATCCCACCACGATGACATCACATGAGGTACTCCATCCCGGAGCAGGAGCGAGCAATCTCATCATGCGCCTCGTGCAATCTTCATGTTGTCAATCAATCGAAGATCATCAATCCACCCTGCAACAATTGAGCGACGATCCGGGTTTTGATTGCCGTCTTCAACAATCGAGAGATCTTTTTCATTGATGACCTTTGCATAATCAAGTTTGAATCGAGGCTCACTCATCAGCACCTGATGAAGAGTCGAACGCGGTTTCGGCGATGTAGATGCTTCTACCAGAGCTCGGTAGATGACTTTGGCGGCAGATCGTCCTTCATCGCTCAATCGAGAATTGCGGGATGAGAGTGCAAGGCCATCTGCATCTCGAACTGTCGGATGAGAGATGACTTCAACCTCCAAGTTAAGTTCTTTTACCATCTTTCTAATCAGAAAGAGCTGCTGGAAATCTTTCTCACCAAAGATTGCCTTATCTGGACGAACAGAGTCAAAGAGTCTCTT
>VGAI01000021.1 GCA_016870815.1 Actinomycetota bacterium | reverse complement strand
ACTCCTTCACCTTCGTTGCCGAAGTAATAGGAAGCAACTCCCTCAGCGCGCTCATTTGTGTAGTTGTCACAATGGAGTGAGATGACGAGATCTGCGCTTACCTTGTTCGCGAGCTCAATCCGAGCCGGTTCACCGGGAGATTGATCCGCGGTCCGCGTCAGATGGACCTCGACCCCCAGTTCGCCAAGGCGTTTACTTAACCGTGAAGCCAAATCAAAAGTGAACTCAGATTCGGTGATGGCGCCAAAACTGTGGCCCGGGTTGGCCCCACCCCAACTCGGGTCCAAAACAATGACTTTTTCCAAGAGCGATGGCCCTTTTCGATTGCGAAGCGCATCTTCTCTAAGCGCAGTCGCGGGTCCGCCTGCGACAGTGCGAGTCAATCTGATCAGCGCGACCACCGTGGTCTCACCACAACGCCCATCACCTTCTAGCCCAACCGAACGCTGGAATTCCTTGAGCGCTATGACGCTCTTGGGCCCAAAGATTCCATCTGCTCGACCTACATCGAATCCCATTCCAAGCAATCTCCGTTGCAATGTTGCAACATCATCCCCCCGCGTCATCGGAGTAGTCAGTTCAATGACCCGATCACCTAAACGCCACCGAGCCTCTTCGAGTGCTTGAAGTGTCTTTTGATCACATTCGCCGGTCACCTTCAACCCACGGCTCTGTTGCAGAGCGCGTACTGCTTCCACCACACTCTCATCAAAAAGTGAGCCGGCCTTTGTTAAGAAACCCAAGGAATGTAAGGCGTTAGTGAGTCGCGAGACAGAATCTCCCGAGTCGCCACGAGCCAACACTTCGCCCGTCATAACAACTCCTCGGTCATCGAAAGGTCATCATCAAAACCTCGAACTATCTGATGAATTCATCCAACTCTTTAAGAAGAACTGGCTTCGGCTTGGCACCAATGATTGCCTTTACTACTTCACCACTCTGGAAGACGCTCATATTGGGGATCGAGCTGACGCCATATTGCATCGCCAACTGAGGTTCCTCATCAGTGTTGATCTTGACGATCTTAATCTTGCTCGAGTACTCATTGGAGATCTCTTCAAGCACAGGCGCTACTGCTCGACATGGACCACACCACTCCGCCCAGAAGTCCACAACAACGGGCACTTTGCTTTCAAGCACAACGCTCTTGAAATTAGCGGAAGTTACTTTTTCAGTTGCCATCTCTATATCTACCTCTCATTTTCATTCTGCTAATGATACTTAGGAAAAATTGATTAGCTATGTTGTAAGAATCGCTCGGCATCGAGGGCTGCCTGACAACCAGAGCCAGCGGCGGTGATTGCTTGGCGGTAGGTATGGTCCACTAAATCCCCGCAAGCAAAGACGCCTTTGAGGTTGGTCTTAGTCGATCGCCCTTCCACCTTTACATACCCCTCGCTATCGAGATCGACTTCGCCTCGCACAAGTTCACTTCGAGGGAGATGGCCGATAGCGACAAAGAGACCAGTGAAATCCTTAACACTCTCCTCGTTGCTGTTGAGATTTCGAATCTTTAGCCCGGTTACCTTCTCGCTACCCAACACATCGATTACTTCAGAATTCCAGAGGAACTCAATCTTTGGATTTGCCATGGCTCGCTCTGCCATGATCTTGGATGCGCGAAGTGAATCGCGCCGATGGATGACTGTCACCTTTGAGGCGAATTTCGTGAGGAAATTTGCCTCCTCCATTGCCGAGTCGCCACCGCCAACTACTGCGATCGCTTGGTCACGAAAGAAGAAACCGTCGCAGGTAGCACACCATGAGACGCCGCGACCAGAGAGACGTTTCTCATTCGGCAAACCAATTTCTTTATAAGCAGATCCCATGGCAAGAATCACGCTCTTTGCTCTCACCACAGCCCCAGAGCCATCAGTGAGAGTCTTTATCTCAGAGTTCAATTCCATTTTGACGATGTCATCAGTGATGATTTTTGTACCGAATCGAAGCGCTTGGTTTCTCATTTGGTCCATGAGATCAGGACCCATGATTCCTTCTTTGAATCCAGGAAAATTCTCGACCTCAGTGGTGTTCATCAGCGCACCACCCGCAGTAACCGAACCCTCATAAAGGATCGGAGAGAGCTGGGCTCTGGCGGTATAAATGGCGGCGGTGTAGCCAGCAGGACCAGAACCAACAATCACCACATCGGCGATATCTTTATTCACACTTCCCCCTCGTGCATCAGGGTGCGACCTTACCTCGGGTAAAGAGAGACACCACCTCGCCGACCTCTTTGACACCCAACCTCTTTGCTATAAGGAGATAGAGCGGAGTCACAAGAGCAAGAACCAAGACGAGGTAGAGAGTATTCCCCCACCCTTGGTTGATTTGCACGAAATCCATTTTCGACGCGAGTTGTTGCAAAACAATGGCAACTGCAAAAAGTGCCGATGAAATAAGGGCTAACTTGAGGTAAAGCAAGAGATAGAGACGGTGTGGCAGGTGTTGCAGGAATCTGCGAAGGCCACGGTAAGTGACAAAGACGCCAATAAAGTAACTGATTGAGAAAGCGATGGCCATTCCAAAGGTCTTCCACTGAATTTCTAGAATCGAGTAGGCAAGGAATGAGAGAGATATCGCGATTAGATTGATCACGGTATTTGCCACTACTTGATATCTAGTGTTTTCAAAGGCATTGAGCGAGCGAGTGAAGATCATGTTAAGTGCCAGCGGGATTCCGGCTAGTGCGAAGGCAGAGAGCAGTTTTCCGATGAATCTTGCATCCTCTACTGGGATCCCGAAGAAGATCGCGCTACCCAAATTCCTACCGAAGAGTGCAAAGAAGATCATCGCTGGGACCAAAACCACTCCGAGGAGTCTTAGCGAGTGAACGAGATCCGAGCGGATACCTTCGAGATTGCTCATCTGAACTTTACGTGCGAGATCAGGGAGAATGGCGGTAGCGATAGAGATAGCAAATATTGAATGTGGCAAGAGGAAAATGAGATAAGCATTCTGGTATGGCGTGAAACCAAGTCCAGAGGTAAGAAGTGAAGAATCATTAGCAAGGGTTGCTGCCTCTTTTGTGGTTCGGGTTCCTAAGTTGACGGTGATTGCAAACCCAATCTGTGTTATCAATGCGTAAAGAAGCGTCCAACTTCCGAGAGTTATCGATTTCCCAAGTCCTGCGCCACGAAACTTAAAGTTGGCTTTGATGCCAACCTTTAGGCCCTTGACTACCGGGACCAAAGCCAGGGCTTGTACTGCAATCCCCAACGTTGTGCCAAGGCCGATGATCGCAACATTTTGGTCGGTGATAGTTCCCAGTGTGATTTCATCAAATGTAAGAAGGAAATAGCTAAAAAGTGCGATAACGACAAGATTGTTAAGTATCGGACTCCACATCATCGGCCCGAAACTTCCTTTGGCATTGGCGATCTGGCCAAGTAGTGCGTAGAGCCCGTAAAAGAGTATTTGCGGTAGGCAGAACCAGATGAAAAGGAGTGTGACCTGAGCTTCTCGACCATCAAAGGAGGGGGCATAGAGCGTAAGAAAGAAAGGTGCAGCAATCATTGCGACTGCTGTTAAAGCCACCAAGATGCTCATTACCAAGGTAGCAAGTTTGGATATGAAGATTGAACCACCATCAGGATCTTTAGCAGCACGAACTATCTGAGGCAAAAAGACGGCGGTCAGCGCACCACCCAGTATCAGGTTATAGATGATATTTGGCATCGTGTTGCCAACGTTGTATGTATCGCCAAGGAGTGATGTGCCAAGTAACGCGACTATCAGGATGTTTCGAATGAATCCTGTGACACGAGAGATCAATGTGCCGAGAGCCATTAGTGCTGATGATTTGATCATCGCTTCACTCATGATCAGCCACCTTAGTGGATTGATTCGCGGTCTTGCGAGAGCGCCGTACTCGTCTCATGCTCTGAATTATTGCTGCAATGAGTAAGACGAGACCAGATCCAGTTGTGATCCATGTAGTGAACGGACTTATCACAGTCAAGCTCAATGGAAGACGTACTTGGTCCCCAACGTTGATGCCGCCACTAGTTCTCATAGTGATAAGAAGTTCAGATTGACCCGATGCAAGAACTGTGACAGGTACCTCAACCGAGAGTTTGGAATTCGCACCGACTAGAACGGGGTCGGTTGACTCGACAACTACTTTGCTGTTGGTCGATTTGATCTTCAATCTGATTTCCATGGGATTGTCGAAATCGTTGATCAGAGTGATAGGAACTTCTTCGCTACTAGATGTAAGTGTAAAGCGCCCTTTACTGATTCGAATTGAATCCTGATGTGAGGATATTTTTCTCTGCAATTCCCTGGTCAGTTCGAGAGTTCGCTCCGCAGGGACCTCCGGGTTAAGAATCGATCCAATGCGAAGACGAAATGAGATTGTTCTTGGATTATTGGCGTATTGATTGATCGATCTGATCGCCCTACGCATCTGCGTATAACGGTCGGCTATCGAAGGGTTAATCGAAGCCACCTGGCCAGTGATCTCTGGAGGGTTCACTGAGACTTGTCGTGCAAGCAAGGCTTCAAGTAATTCAGCAGAGAGGCGATGGTGGATCCTCAATTCGCTAGGAGCTGCCTTTGCTAACCACGCCACATTCGGCGATCCATAATTGAGCGCGTTGACCTCACTCTCACCTACAACGATCTTTAAGCGCTCGAGCCATTGCTGGGCATTGGGGCTCTCTGGCACTTCAGTTCCATCGATTATCTGGAAACCATCTGCAAGATCGTAGACTTCTTCGATCAACATAGGATCTATTGCGAAACTTCGCTTCGATATCGAAACTTTGGCGGCTTCACGAAGTAACTGACCAAGAGAGCCAGTATCACTGAGTTTGGCTTCCAAAGATCTATCAAAGAAAGCACCATTGATATTTCGATTTGGTAAGTCAGAGACAATGATCAAGCTCTTGCCATCGCTCAACGGTTTAATCTCGCCGTGAGCAAGTGGCAAGAGCGTGAATGAAATCAAGAGGAAGGAGAAGATCAAGCAAAACAAAAATCTTGGAGAGAATCTCTGTAACGTGGTCACGGTGTGAGGTCGCCTGATCGAGCAATGAGTTTCTTCTCATCAGGATAGGCAAGTTTGGCGACGATCTCCTCCAATGGAATCCATGCAACATCATCAACTTCAGTCACCTGTGGTTTCAACGAGCCGCCCACTTCCTTGAAGAGGAAGTGATGGACCGTCTTATGAATTCGTTTTCCACTTGCCATGAACCAGAAATCAATCACTCCAAGGGAGCGCGCTATCTCACTCGTTATCCCCGTCTCTTCGGCGACTTCACGTAGTGCAGCAAGTTCAGGAGTCTCCCCCTCCTCGATATGCCCTTTTGGTAGTGACCAGATCAAGCGAGTTTGATCCTTCTGATCACGCCGAGCAATCAAAAGACCACGAGTTCCTGTTGAGTCAACTACAAGTCCTCCAGCGCTGACTTCATCGACTCGCTTGGCATAACGAGTGGGACGGTTGGTCTTTCTCTTGGCACCTTGATTGCGTGATGAAGTTGGCTCTGAATTATTTTGAGCTATCGCGGAGGCGGATTTCTTGCGACGCGGGCGCCTTCGCCTGCTTTTCTTACGCTTCTCTTCGCCACCCGCACTTGGTGCCGGGGTCATGAGTTAAGGGTAGTGGCTTCAGTTGCATTTCGATAAGAGGAGAGCGTTCGAGAAATTCAAGTTCGGGGAGTTTTTCCTTCAGTAGCCTTAGCCGTGATGGATCCGATCACGCAAGCAGGCGTAGAGATTGCAACAAGTACGTTGATGAAACGTGCGCCAATCGCATTCGAGCTCGCCAGAGATTTTAAGTCGCATGGCAAGCGACTGGCATTAGTTGGTGGGTCAGTGCGAGATGCGATTCTCGGACGATTGGGAAATGACCTTGATTTCACGACTGATGCGCATCCGGATCTCACCAAACGAATCCTGAGTAAAAGGTTAGAACACCTCTGGGATACCGGAGCGCGTTTTGGAACCATCTCTGGCCGTGGCGTTGGATTCCTCATCGAAATCACCACCTATCGATCAGAGAGTTATCAGCAAGATTCACGAAAGCCCGCGGTGGAATTTGGTAAGACGATTGATGTAGATCTCTCGCGCCGAGATTTCACTATCAACGCTATGGCGTTAGAGCTAACCAGCGACGCTCCAGTATTTATCGATCCATATCACGGTGTTGTCGATCTAGCGAAGAAATTGATTCGAACTCCGCTAACACCAGAGATCTCTTTCTCGGATGATCCATTACGTATGCTTCGAGCGATTCGTTTCGCCGCACAATTAGGTTTTGCTATTGGCGAAGATGTCTCCACTGCGATCGCAGCAATGCGAGGACGGCTAGAGATCATCTCGGCAGAGCGAATCCGAGAGGAATTCACCAAGATCATCCTCTCTGATCAACCTCGAATCGGAATAGAGTTATTGGTAGAGAGCGGTCTTGCAGAGATCTTCATACCCGAGGTACCAAAACTGCAACTCGAAGTCGATGAACACCATCATCATAAGGATGTCTACCAACATTCACTGAAAGTCCTGGAACAAGCTATTGCGCTGGAAGATCGCCTCGGCGGTCCCAATCTAGTGATTCGCCTTGCTGCGCTCTTACATGACATAGGCAAACCCAAGACAAAGCGATTGATCGACGGCGGTGGTGTCTCGTTCTATCACCATGAAGTAGTTGGTGCGAAGATGACGCGAGAGCGATTGAAGGCTCTGCGATTTGATGCGGATTTAATCAAGGAAGTTTCACATCTTGTCTTCCTTCATCTCCGGTTTCATGGGTATGGAAATGGTGAGTGGACTGACTCTGCTGTCCGCCGTTATGTCCGAGATGCTGGTAATCTCTTAGAGCATCTCCATGTTCTCACTCGTGCAGATTGCACTACCCGTAATCGCGCTAAGGCCGATTCTCTTGCTAAGAGTTATGACTCCCTCGAAGAGCGGATCACCAAACTTGCTCAAAAAGAGGAACTCTCGAAGATACGGCCAGAACTAGATGGCGAAGAGATCATGAGAATTCTTGGGATCAAACCAGGACCCGTTGTCGGTAAGGCTTATGAGCACCTTTTAGAGCTTCGAATTGAAGAGGGGCCACTCGGTAAAGAGCGAGCTGAAGAAGAGTTGCTCAACTGGTGGCGCTTGAATGGAAATACTTAGGGCGAAGAAGCGCGATCGCAACAAGGAGATAAGAGAAGCAAACTACGAGGGGTAGTAACCCACCCGCGCCATCCTTCGGTAGAAGCAGGGCAGCGACCAGCGCACCTGTGACTATGGCGGAATTGACCATCACGTCATAGACAGCGAAGACGCGTCCGCGATATTGATCAATGATCTGTGATTGAACGAGTGCGTCATTAGTGACCTTAACCCCTTGACCACATGCTCCGGTGAGAAAACCCGTGAATAAGAGGATGGGTTCACTCTGCTCGAGCGCTAAAAAGAGCGGTGCGATTGCGCTAGCGATAAGCATCCATCTAATCCACCGGTGGCGCCCAAATCGCGCCACACCAAATGGCGCCACTATTGCGCCGAGTGCAATCCCAACGCCAGCGATCACTGCTGCTAGCGCAAATCCAGCGAGACCTGCGTTCGGTTCACTGGATAAATTGAATGAATTTCGCTGCAAGATAAGTGCCATCAATGTGAGCGCGGTGAGGCCACTACGGTGTATACCAGTTGCGATGATGCCAAGCATCGCATCTCGACAATCCTTAAGACGTCTAAATCCATCTCGCATCTCATCAATTCCGGCGAAGAAAGAAGCCTTCTTTATCTCGTGACGCTCTGGACCAAGTTCGTCTTTCCCTAAGAAGAGTGCAAGGAGCGCGGTAATAAAGAAACCAGCACTAGCAAGAAGAATGACAATTGAGTCGGCATGGTTAGCGCTCATCTCTACCATCAGATTTCGAACGCCAATCCCAACACCACCACCTAAGACGACAAATACTGTTCCGCCCGTTACAGCGGTCGCATTTATCGCTACCAATCGCTCTCTAATCTTTTCGTCCTTTGCTACAAGCAGTGGTAGCGCTGCTGAGAGCCCTGCAAGAATCAACCGATTGACGCCGAATGCTGCGAGAACGAGTGTGACCATCAAGATCCCGGTTGCGCCTTGCCAAATCAAGAGCGCGACGAGTGAGGCGATGACTGCCCGCATTAGATTGCAATAGAAGAGAATTCGCTGTCGAGAGAATCGATCAAGAATCGTCCCAACAAATGGTCCAACAATCGAATACGGCAGCAAGACAATGGCAAATGCGGTAGCGGCAGCGAGTGCGTTGCTCTGACGCTCAGGTGAGAAGAGGATGAAAGATGCAAGCCCTGATTGAAAGATGCCATCGGTCAACTGACCGCTCCAGCGCAAGGCGAAGAGACGAGATATTCGTGAGTTTCGTGGGATAGCCACTCTCATCTCAAATTCACCTCAGCCCTGATTGTGAGTGCCTCTATTGCGTGAGCCTATTGCGCTTGGCATCACTACCATAAGCACATGTTTTGGTCGCAGCGCGCTCGTGTCGACTACACCTTCAGAAAGCGCGCGACCCTTGCCGCTCTATTCCAAGGACTCTCGAGCGCGATGGATGCATGCGATGCTGATCCCTATCTACGACGCGCAGCGAAATTTCATGGTGAGCGGACTGACCGTTCCTGTCCAGTCTGCCGCAGCAAGAAGATGGTCGAACTTCGCTACACCTTTGGTGATCAACTCGGTCAATATTCTGGGCGGATAAAGAGCTTGGCAGAGCTACGGGATATGCAATCTGAGTTCGGCGAATTCCGCGTCTATGAAGTGGAGGTCTGTAACGATTGCGGTTGGAACCATTTGACCGCCTCATTCCTACTTGGCGATGGCGTCAATCGAAAGCCACCGCGACGCGCCAAGACTGTCGAGGACGAGCCGTTGCAACGAAGATCAGGCTGAACGGACGCAATACTCGATGGCAAAACGTTGGCGCAGAATCGTTGGAAGAGTTTCAATCTTGCTTGGCGGTTTTGGGTTTGTCGTGGGATCGGTCGTCTTCGGCATCGCATATTTCATGGTCGATATCCCGGACCCAAATGAGTATGTCAATAGCCAAGCCACCATCATTCAATATGCGGATGGAAGTGAACTAGGTCGACTCGGCGCACAGAATCGAACTGTCATCCCACTGGCAAAGATCCCACTGCACCTTCGCCATGCAGTCCTTGCCGCTGAAGATAGGAATTTCTACAGTCAGAGCGCAGTAAATCCGATAGCGATTGCGCGAGCTGCAATCAATAATCTTTTGGGCCGCCAGTTGCAAGGCGGTTCGACCATCACCCAGCAATATGCCAAGACTGCCTTTCTGACATCAGAGCGAACCTGGACGCGAAAGATCAAAGAGTTGATCATCGCAATAAAACTAGAGAATCAACTCTCCAAAGATGAGATTCTCGAGAATTACCTCAACACCATCTACTTCGGACGTGGCGCTTATGGTGTCGAGACCGGGGCGCAGGCTTACTTCGGTCACGGGGTGGAGTCGCTATCGGTGAAAGAGTCTGCGATCTTGGCATCGATCCTTCGTTCGCCCGGGCTTTATGATCCTTACTATAAAGATGGAAATCAGAGCCGTCTCGATTCTCGCTATCTCTATGTCATTGATGGAATGGTTGAAGCTGACTGGCTCAATGAGACCAGAGCCACGAAACTCAAAGGGTTGAAAGTCGAAGTCAATCCGCGCCTTTCTTCGGGTCGACTGGCTGGGCCACGTGGGTATTTGATCTCATGGGTGCAACGAGAACTCAACATCCTCGGTTTTCCAGATGAGGAGTTGATGATTGGTGGATTAGTCGTACGTACGACACTTGAGAAGCAAGCGCAGGAAGCGGCACAGATCGCTGTACAAGAAGTCGGGCCTAAGGATGCCCCGGAAGATCTTCATATCGGTCTCTTATCGATTCGCCCTGGTACTGGCGAGATTGTTGCGATGTATGGGGGCGAGGATTACCTGCAACGTCAACTCAATGATGCGACGCAAGGAATCACGCAAGCGGGTTCAACATTCAAAGTCTTCGCATTGATAGCAGCGCTAGAACAAGGAATCCCCTTGACTTCTATCTGGAACGGCGATTCACCTCAGTTTTTCGACGATCTGGGAAAGCCATATAAGGTCAATAACTACGGTAAAGAAGATTATGGTGATGTCACACTGTTACGTGCGACTGGATCTTCCATCAATACGATCTATGTGCCACTTGGAATTGCCGCGGGTCTTGAGAATGTTGTCAGCGCTGCTCGGCGCGCCGGAATTCCAGAGTCGGTTGCGATGCTTCCCACACCATCTGTTGTCTTGGGTGTCTCAAGTCCCCGAGTGATCGATGTAGCCGCTGCATATGCAACTTTTGCCGCCGAAGGTGTCTACGCTAAACCGTTTATCGTCAATGAAGTCCTTGGTCCTAATAAAGGTGTGCTCTATCAAGGGCGAATCGAAGCGCAAGAAGTCTTCTCATCTGACTTGATGCGCGATCTCAACTACGCCCTCAGGCAAGTAGTCCTTGCAGGTACCGCAACATCTGCAATCAAGGGACTTGGAAGACAAGCGGCAGGCAAGACCGGAACTTCAAATGAGAATACTTCGGCATGGTTCACGGGCTACACACCGGAACTTGCGACCTCGGTCGCTTTCTTTCGCGATGATGCTCTGACAACTCTTCGCGGTATCGGAGGAATAACTTCACTGACCGGCGGTACTTTCCCGGCGCGAATCTGGACCGAATATACGAAACGGGCACTCGACGGCGTGCCAAAATCAAAGTTCCGACCACCGGTGAATATCAATGGCCTAGAGCCAGTTGATATGCGCGGTGTAGTGATGACTTACACCAAAGAGAGCGCTACCGCCTTGATGCCACCTGAGGAAGAGGCGACTCGCTAAATCATGCTTCGTGATCAGGCCAAGCCAGTTCTCCTTGCTGGCTTGGTTGGTCTAATCTCGTTGATCAAATCCGATCATTGTCGAGATAACGGATTCGCATCACCCGATAACTACACCCATCTCTGCTACTCAGATATTCCTGCCCTCTTTGGCAGCAGGGGGCTAGACCTCGGAGTGAACCCTTACCAAGATTCAGTGAACGCTATGGAGTATCCGGTTGGTACTGGGTATATAGCTTCCACTTTGGCAAGGTTTTCAGATTCTTATCTCCAATTCTTTGATATCAATGCGCTCGCCCTCATCGCACTCTTGATCGCAACAACTTTTCTTCTTTGGAAGATCACTCCAAGGCACTGGTATCTCTTTCCATTAGCACCAGCCGTCGCCAGCTCACTCTTCATCAATTGGGATCTCTGGGCTGTACTTCCAATGCTGATCGGATTCTGCTATCTGCGCCGCGAGAGATTTGATTTTGCTGGATTCTATTTTGGCCTTTCGGTAGCAATAAAATTCTTTCCGGTATTCCTTCTACCGGCAATTGCACTTTATTTTCTCCTTACTAAGAAACGGGAGTGGGTTGCTTTCGCGTCATACCTGGTGGTTACTTGGGTAGCGCTCAATATCACCACCGCAATCATGTATTTCGATGGCTGGTTGCGCTTCTTCACATTCAATCAAGATCGGGGTGTCGACCTCGGCTCGCTCTGGTATGCCGCCTCACTTCTCGGTTTGGATTTAGCTTCACTTATCTCACCGAACCTTGCGACCCTTCTTCTTATTCTCGTAGCACTTGCCTCTGCTTGGCAGATGTGGCGTAAAAATATAAAGAGTCTCAAATCCCTTGATAGCGAGAGTGCCTTTCGACTCTTAACGCTTCTCTCCTTTCTTTCGTTAGCTTTTCTCTTTTCGATTAATAAGGTCTATTCGCCGCAATACGTTCTCTGGCTGACCCCTTTGGCACTGATGGCGATGGATTTCGGGTCTAAGGGTTGGCGTGAGGGAAGGGTCTGGTTCTGGATCTGGCAGGTAGGTGAGGCGATCTATCACCTAGCCATCTGGCAGTACCTCGTTGAGTATTCAGGCGGTACCGGACTTTCGGCCACTCTCTATGCACTCTCCATCCTTATCCGCATAGCTTCGCTAGGGATTTTCGCCTACCAGCTATCTCGGGCTAGGCTCTCCCTCCCTTCGCGGGGAAATGACTAGTCATCTAGCACTCACTCCGCAAAGCGCGCTTGAACCCTCCTGTCGTGGAGAGCCCACGACCGTTTAGTCCAGAGGAGGTGGGGTTAACGCATGCGTCACTACGAACTAATGGTCATTCTCGACCCAGAACTCGAGGAACGCACAGTCGCACCAAGTCTTGAGACGTATCTCAAGATCGTCAAAGAAAGCGGAGGTCGAGTCGACAAACTCGACATCTGGGGACGCCGTCGCATGACCTTCGAAATCTCGAAGAAGAGTGAAGGCATCTACGCAGTCGTTGACATGCACTGTGATCCTGCAGCGGTGAAAGAGTTGGATCGTCAACTCAATCTCAACGAAGCAGTCCTTCGCACCAAAGTTGTAGTACTCAACTAGATCCGCGCCCGAAAAGTAGATAACCGATACGTAGCGAGAAGAGGAAAAGACAATGGCAGCAGGAGATACAAACATCACATTAATCGGGAACTTGACTAGCGATCCTGAATTGCGATTCACACCAAATGGTGCAGCAGTCGCGAAGTTCACTGTGGCTTCGACGCCACGATATATGGATCGTCAGACCAATGAATGGAAAGATGGGGACACCCTCTTCCTCAATTGCAATATCTGGCGACAGGCGGCAGAGAATGTCGCCGAGTCACTCACTCGCGGAACGCGTGTGATCCTCTCAGGACGATTGAAGCAACGTTCCTATGAGACGAAAGAAGGAGAGAAGCGGACTGTCTATGAAGTTGAGGTCGATGAAGTCGGACCATCACTTCGTAACGCGACCGCGAAGGTAACGAAGACGACGCGCCAAGCTGGCGGAGCTTCGACCTTCACCGCAGCAGAGGCAAGCGATGATCCATGGGCATCAACCACACCGGCTGGTGGCGGTTGGGGTACTGCGGTCGCCGAAGAACAGCCTCCCTTCTAGTCGACCTCGATAACACCTATAACAGGCCTTGAAAACCCCAGAAATAAAGGAGATGACGAAGAATCATGGGTGCTAGATCTAATAGAACACTGAAGCAGAAACCAAAGCTGCCCAAGGGCGCAGCGATCAAGAAATTCAAGAAGCGTGCTAATCCGCTTAAGGGTGTCGATTACATCGACTACAAGGATGTCGCACTACTTCGAAGGTTCATCTCCGATCGCGGCAAGATCCGATCAGCTCGCGTCACCGGCGTAACCGTCCAACAACAGCGGATGATCTCTCGCGCAGTCAAGAATGCCCGTGAGATGGGACTACTTCCCTATCCAAACTCGGCTCGATAGGAGGATGTGAAGATATGAAACTAATCCTTACTCGTGAAGTAAAAGGGCTTGGCCATGCTGGCGATATCGTCACGGTCAAGGATGGTTATGGTCGCAATTTCTTGATCCCGAATGGCAATGCCATCGCGTGGACCAAAGGTGGCGAGTCACAGATTGAAGGTCTTCGCAGAGCTCGTTCGGCTCGCGAGATTCGAGACGTCGAACATGCAAACCAAGTGAAGTCAACGCTAGAGGGCGCAGATTTCACTATCAAGGCTCGTTCGGGTAGCGAAGGTCGTCTCTTTGGTTCGGTTACAGATAAAGAGATCGCTGCTGCCATCAAAGCGAAAGCTGGAATTGATATTGACCGACATAAGATCTCAACTAACGGTCACATCAAGAAGACCGGCAAGTACCAAGTTAAAGTGGGTCTTCATGCAAATATCTCAGCCACGATCGCGGTGACGGTGGTTGCTGAGTAAGTAGTTCTTGTAGTCAAAAGGCGGGCACGAGACGTGCCCGCCTTTTTTCATCTCATGATTCGGACAGCGTCGAATATTCTTTATCAACAGCTCTACACGCGTGAATTGAGATTCTTACCCACAGAAATTGGTGATTTCTCCACCGCAATCCACAACTCAATCCACAATCTCCACACCCTCTCCACAAGGCTGAGCACAGCGGAATTCGGACCAAATAGGCGTTGTCGGAGGTAGGTCAGAAGATACGCCTGTGAGTATCGCTGAGTTCCCTAATCCGTCACGGCGCTCTAGCAATGACATCCCAGAATTCGAACGAACGCCACCTCAAGATCTTGCAGCAGAACAATCTGTCCTTGGTGGAATGTTGCTCTCCAAAGATGCGATTGCAGATGTCATTGAGATCCTTAGGTCAAATGATTTCTATCGGCCAGCTCACGAAATCATCTACGAGTCAATCATCGAACTTTATGGACATGGCGAACCCGTCGATCCGGTTACTGTCTCGGCTGAGTTAACCAAGCGCGGTGAAATCGCCAAAGTTGGCGGCGCCCCCTACCTTCACACGTTATTGAGTTCAGTCCCGACAGCAGCAAACGCGAATTATTACGCACGCATTGTTAGAGAACAATCGATACTTCGAAAGTTGATCGAAGCGGGAACCAAAGTGGTACAACTTGGTTACGCGGGTGAGGGCGAAGTCGATGACACTGTCGATAAAGCGCAGGCAGAGATCTTTGCCGTCACTGAACGACGGGCCTCTGAGGATTACGTCAAACTCAATACCTTGCTCCCTGAGGCGCTTGACCAAATCGAAGCGATCTCGCGTGGCACCGTAGTCGAGGGTGTGACGACTGGATTTAAAGAGTTAGACATTCTCACCAATGGTCTACATCCATCAAACATGATAGTTCTCGCTGCCCGTCCAGCAATGGGTAAGTCAACACTCGGATTGGATATCGCTCGCAACGCGTCAATCCACAACAGAGCGACCTCTGTGATCTTCTCGCTAGAAATGAGCAGAAGTGAGATCACTATGAGAATGCTCTCTGCCGAAGCACGAGTGCCCCTCAATTCCATCAGGTCCGGGCAGTTGAGCGATGAAGATTGGGCCCGTCTAGCGCGAAGGATGGGAGAGATCTCTGAAGCCCCGCTTTTCATTGATGATTCACCGAACCTTTCCATGATGGAAATCCGCGCAAAAGCTCGCCGCTTGAAGCAGCGGCATGACTTGAAGTTGATCATCATCGACTATCTCCAATTGATGACTTCTGGAAAACGGGTAGAGAATCGCCAGCAAGAAGTCTCTGAGTTCTCCCGACAACTCAAACTCTTGGCGAAGGAGCTTGAGATTCCAGTGATCGCGATCTCACAGTTGAACCGATCCCCAGAGCAGAGATCTGATAAACGACCAATGCTCTCCGACCTTCGTGAATCTGGTTCTATTGAGCAGGATGCTGACGTAGTTATCTTGCTTCATCGCGATGATGTCTATGACTCTCAGAACCGCCCCGGTGAGGCCGACTTGATGGTTGCAAAGCACCGTAATGGTCCAACCAAGACGATCACCGTCTCAGCACAACTTCATTACAGTCGATTCGTCAATATGCCGCCGGCATATAGTGCCCGAGAGCAGTATCCAAAAGACAACTAAATAATTCTCTCTAGCTTCCCACTCTTGACATCATAAATCGCACCAGCCACTTCAATTCCTTTGATCAGGAAAGGATTTGTTTCGATTCTAAGGACATCCTGCCGAAGTGTGGCAATCTGATCTTCTACTGTCCTAATTTCTACACTTCTGGTGTCAATACCTGAACTCTCAAAGATAGCTTTATGAATCGCTTCTTCATTGGCACTCGCCATTCGACAATCGGTATGTGGCATTACTAATACTCGGGAGACATTAAGAAGATGAGTGGCAAGGATCAATGTTCTGAGCACATCCTCAGTGACTCGCGCGCCAGCATTTCTAAGAATTTTGGCGTCTCCGGGTTTCATTCCGGTCACTCCCAATGGATCGATGCGTGAATCCATGCAGGTCACAATGGCAAGCCCCTTAGCGGCACGACCAGTCAAGGGAGAAGAGGAGAAGTTGGCGGCGAAATTTCGATTTGATTCGAATATGTCATCAAACATTTTCGCTCCGATCCTTCGCCCGGTTGGCTAGATAAATACCGATAACTACGACTATAGCGCCAGCAAGTTGGATGTTATTGAGCGCCTCGCTTAACAACCACCAGGCAAAGAAGCTGGCCAATACTGGCTCGAGAATCCCAATGACACTGGCTGTCGATGCAGAGAGGATTCGTAGGCCTCCGATGACGAAGAGATAAGGAACAAGTGTTCCCATGACTATGACCCAGAGCACGAGTACCCATCCGGGAAGCAAGAATTGAGAGAGAATTCCTGGAAGTTGCATCTGCATCGTAAGGTATTGAGTGGGGTAATCCCATAGCGGTAAGAAAATCGCCATAACTAGAGTCCCGACGGCAAAACCCCAAACCATCATGGCGGCACTTGACCGTGTCTTTCCGATCTTCTCCGCCAATAGGAAGTATGCCGCGAGCGCAATCGAATCGAAGAGAGCGGCAATCAATCCAATCCCATCAAGGGTCAAACCCTTCCAAGCCTGTGCCACGACGATAAGTCCCGAGAAAGAAAGGGCGAGCGCAAGCCAGAGCAACTTATCTACCTGTTTCTTCAGTACGAATCTAAGGAAGAGCAGGATCCAAATCGGTGCTGTGAATTCGATTAGGAGCGCCGTACCGAGATAGATGCGGCTGATAGCCACGAAATAGAGCGCCTGAACCAGAATGACTCCAACAAGCCCGAAAGCAATCAACCACTTCACTTCACCTTTTTTAGCCGGAAGCGCGCTTCGATTGAAGAGCAAGAAGAAGATGATCAAGATGACGAAGGTGCCACCACTTCGTGCTTGGGTGAGGCGCCAGGGTGACATGCCCTCAGCGAGGACGACTTTTGCGACTACGCCATTGAAGGCGAAGCTAATTGCGCCGAGAATGAGGAAAATCTCGCCCTTGAGGTTTCGAAGCACCCGCGCACTCTAGCCGTTACTCATTCGATAGCTTGATTTTGCGGATCCTTTGAGAACCGGAGTGCGTTCTAGAACGAAGCCTCCGCCAAATCCATCAGAGAGCCATCTTCTGCTTCAAGGATCTTGCGATCCGCAGTGATATGAGGCAAGACATGAGAGACGAAATACTTCGCTGCAGCGACTTTGCCAGCGTAGAACTCCTTATCTTTTCCATCAAGTCGACTCATCGCGATCTCTGCCTGTCTCAGCAGTAACCAGGCGATCACGACATCACCAACTGCCATGAGAAGCCTTGATGTATTGAGACCAATCTTGTAAAGCTCGGTGACCTTCTCTTGAGATCCCATCGCATGTCCGACAAGAGTAGAGATCATGGTGCCAACTTCTTGCAGCGCTTTGCCGAATGCTTGTTTCTCTTCGGCGAGCGCTCCACCTGAAGTGGCAAAGGCTGTCATCTCTGCCGAGATTTTTCCTATTGCCTGTCCTTGATCTTTGACGATCTTTCGGAAGAAGAAATCCAGTCCTTGAATCGCAGTAGTACCTTCATAGAGGGTATCGATCTTTGCATCACGAACATACTGCTCAACCGGCCAATCCATAGTGAAACCGGATCCACCGAATGTTTGAAGTGATTCAGTACCAAGAAGTACCCAAGACTTCTCGCTGCCATAGCCTTTGACGATTGGTAGCAGGAGATCATTGAGCGCATCTAAAGATTTCAATTCATCCACTGGCATTCCATCTGCTTGTCCCATAGCGATCGCATCTTGAATCGATGCGGTGTAGAGGACGAGCGCTCGCATTCCCTCCGAGTAAGCCTTCTGCACCATGAGTGAGCGACGGACATCTGGATGCTGGATGATTCGAACTCGTGGGCTCGATTTATCGGTCATTGTGGTCATATCTGGGCCTTGGACCCGAGTCTTGGCGTATTCCAAAGCATTTCGATACCCAGCAGAGAGAGTCGCTATCGCCTTCGTACCCACCATCATTCGTGCAAATTCAATGATCTTGAACATCTGGGCGATACCGTCATGGACTTCACCCAAGAGGTAACCGACAGCTGGCTCTTTCTCACCGAGATTCATCTCGCATGTAGCGGAGATGTTGAGCCCCATCTTGCTCTCGATATTGGTGACGTAGACGCCAT
>VGAI01000020.1 GCA_016870815.1 Actinomycetota bacterium | reverse complement strand
GAGCATTCGTCAAGATCATCGCTGATTTCGAAGCCAAGTACCCTGGCACCAAGATCAAGCAGGTATTCACCGATACGACCACTTTCAATAACACTGCTCGTGTTCGAATCCTGCAGAATCCAAAGGCAGCACTGATCGCAACCTCACGAGGCGCGATCTTCAATCAGTATGTAACAGCTGATATGTTCGCTGATCTCAGCAATCAGCGCTATGTCAAGCAAAATCTGATTGCGAAGGGCCTTCGTGCCGGTCAAGTAGATGGCAAGCAGGTCGGTATCCCTTACCAATACCTATTCAACAATCCAATCGTCAATACAGAACTGTGGAAGAAAGAGGGTTGGAAAGAACCAAAGAATCTCTCTGGTTGGGTCGCTTGGTGTAAGGATGCAAAGGCCAAGGGATACACGCCATTGGCATGGCCAGGAGCAACACTGGGTCAAGCAGCGCAGATCTCTAACTCTGCGTTGATGAACTCCGCTGCCAGCTACGACGATTTGGCGAAGAACCTTGCTGATCTCAATACCGGCAAAATTGACTTGACCAGCACATGGTTCAAGGGTGTGGCAGATATCTACGTCAAGCTTCGTGATGCAGGTTGCTTCCCAGAGAATGCAACTGGTGTCAATGAGGCCGCTGCCTATAACCTCTTTGCGACCGGAAAGTCGCCGATCCTTCCAATCGGTTCATTTGCAATGACATCAATCGTCACTCTCAATCCTGCGATGAGCGGGAAGATGCAGTTGATGTCGATGATCCTCACCGATGGAAAGGTCGTTGCTGAAGGAATCATGAACAATACCTTCATCCTCAGCGTGAACAAGAACTCGACATCTCGTGATCAGAAGATTGCGAATGCGTTCTTGTCATATCTAGTGACAGGTCCTGTCGCTCAGATTTACGCAAATGAGTCAATCCAACATGTCAACGTCCTTGATGTGGAATATACGAATGTCAATCTCTTGAACACGTCGTCATTCCAGGCCAAAGACACCATGTTGGCACCGCGCTTCCTGCTGCTCAACAGCTCGGTTAGCGATCTGACTCAGCAGGCTTTGATTGCGATCGTTGGTGGCAAGAGCCCTGACGATGTCTTGCCTGACTTCTCCAAGCAGATCAAACAGAAGCTTTCATAGAAAACTTCTATGTCAGCTAGAACCGGTTCCGCTCCCACCATCAGTGGGAGCGGGCTGGCTCCACGCAGGAAACGAAAGCGGGATGCCGGCATCTATTACGCCATGGGACTCCCGGCTGCCTTAATTTTCGCGATCTTCTATTTTGGACCCTTCATCCTCAACCTGAGATATTCGTTGGTCAAATGGGACGGCATTACCGACTCTGAATTTGTTGGGCTGGGAAACTTCATCAAGTTGGTTAGTGATGATGACCTTTTCTACAAAGTCCTTGGAAACAATCTTCGATTTACATTCCTCGTCGTCATATTCCAGACGCTCTTGTCATTGGTTTTTGCGATATTCCTAGTGAAGAACACAAAAACGAACATCGCCCTTCGAACGCTCTATTTCTTTCCAACAATCCTCTCATCGGTATCAGTAGGAATTATCTGGCTATTTCTTTATGACCCTAACTTCGGCGCCATCAATCTTTTCTTCAATAAATTCGGCTTGGAATCTCTCGCCCTCAACTGGCTAGGTAGTGAAGGATCCGCTCTTAACGCCATCGCATTCACTCAAGTCTGGTTTCACACTGGGCAGATGATGGTCATTTACATCGCTGGCTTGCAACAGATCCCACAAGAGCTCTATGAAGCAGCTGAAGTGGATGGAGCCAGTAAGTGGCAGCAATTTAGATTTGTGACTTGGCCGATGGCGATTCCAACCACGATCGTGGTCATGGCATACACAACCATCCAGTCCTTCCGCGCATTTGATTTGATATTCACGATGACTCAAGGTGGCCCAAACAACGCTTCAAGCATCTTTGCTGTCCTTATCTATCAGACCGTATTCTCGGAATTGCGAATTGGTTACGCCGCGGCGCAATCGATCTTCTTTGTCCTAGTCTTGGTTTTCGTCACTGTCCTGCAACGTAGATTCCTCAATACTAGGTATGAGAAATAAGGGGGAGGGGACCGATGATTCTGAAATTCATTAAGGGCTTCTCGCTATTACTCTTCGCGCTGTTGATCTTGGTGCCAAGTTTGATTGTTGTCTTTGGTGCATCAAAGACTGACGCTGAGGTGTACAACGCACCGCTTTCGTTACCAGAGCGATGGAATCTCGATAACTATCGGACGCTCTTTGAATCAAGTAATGTCGGGCAATCTTTCCTCAATAGCGTAATTGTCACGCTAGCATCCGTCTTCTTTACTTTATTGCTAGCCAGCCTCTGCTCCTTTGCAATCTCACGAATGATCACCGTAACCGGAAAAGTTCTCTTCGCGCTTTTCACGATTGGTCTTGCCATCCCTGGGCAAGTCAACATAGTTCCGATATTTATCCTTTTCAACGATCTTGGGCTTACCAATAAACTCTCGGGACTAGTCCTGATCAATGTGGTCACCACTCTTCCGATTTCGGTGTTCATCCTCACTGCATTCTTCCGAGAGCTGCCTAAAGAGATGTTTGAAGTCTCGGCTATTGATGGGGCTTCTCCACTTCGAATCTATCGATCAATTGCCCTTCCACTTTCGAGACCAGCTTTAGGTGCGACTGCGATCTTCTTGTTCGTAATCACCTGGAATGAACTGCTATTCCCACTTCTTCTGATCACCGATCCGGCGAAACGGACCTTGCCACTCTCTTTGATCTCATTCCGTGGTGAATACTTCAGTAGTTATTCAATGATCTTCACAGCGGTCATGGTCGCTTCTATTCCGATGGTCGCCATGTATTTATTCATGCAACGCTCTTTCATTGCTGGACTCACCGCAGGTGCGGTGAAGGGATAAACAATGTCTACTGAGACGATTACGATGCCTGCTTCGATCAAGCCACTCTTAAAGGAAAATGTGCGTGCATTGATCGATCACATCGAGCGTGCGGGTTTGCTTCCTGGTGCACGTCTTGAGAGTGAGCGCGAACTTGCGAAGATTCTCGAGATCTCAAGGCCATCACTCCGTGAAGCGATCCAGGTACTACAAGCTCAGGGACGAATCCTGGTCAAGCATGGCGTTGGAGTATTTGTCCTTGATGATGCCACCGGTGAGAGATTCAAAGGTGCCTATCTCTCGCAGCGTGCCAATATCGAAGAGCTCTTTCAGATGCGAGAGATATTGGAGGCGCCTGCTGTTGAGTGGGCGGCAGAGCGCCATACAAGTGAGCAGTTAGCCGAGATGAATCAAGCGCTTCTTCGCCTCAGCGAAGCGCTCACCGAGAATCCAGTTGATTTCGAGAAGGTCCGCGAACTTGATATGGATTTTCATCTTGTGATTGTTCGAAGTGCCAGCAATCGTTTTCTCAATCAAACCCTAGGGACACTGCAGGAGATCATGCGTAACTCCATGGAGAACACGCTGAAACTGCCGGGTCGAATTGATGAATCTGAAGCAGAACACCGGATCATCCTCGAGGCGATTGCAAATCGAGATCCGATAAAGGCTAGATTGATGATCATCCAACATATTCATAATGCTAGAGATGCTTGGGCCAAGTTCCTCAAGAAGGAACATGGCAGGTGAGTATGGGTCAGGTGCTTGCAGTTGGCTTAGCAACTGTCGACAACATCGTGTTGGTGGATAGATATCCTGATCGTGACGAGCGGGTACTTGCAATCGACAATGCACGATCTGTCGGCGGTCCTGCGACGGTTGCAGCGATGACCATGGCTCGACTTGGAATTGAAGTCTCACTCTCTACTGTGATTGGTAGGGATGCGGCGGGAGATTTTGTACTCGATATCTTGAATCAAGAGGGTGTCGATACTGAACTCGTCGAGCGAAGTAACGGAATGACTTCACAGAGCACAATCGTCGTCTCACATAGTGAGTCGTCACGGGCAATCATGGTAAAACCAGAGCGAGTTGCACCGAGAAAGCCGCTACAAAACTTCCCGCAATGGGTGCATGTCGATCACTTTGGTGCCGAGGTGATTAAATCTTGGGGATTGGTCAGAGGCAACGGCCCCAAGCTCTCGATTGATATTGGCTATCCGATTGAAGGAGTGAGAGCAAGAGATTTCGACCTCTATGTGCCGTCAGAGAAGATCACAGATAATCTTGATACCGCATCGGATGATCAGAACATTGTGGTCATATCCCACGGCGATAGAGGCAGTGCTTATTTCGATGGGATAACCAAGGGAAGAGCGCCGGCATTTGAAATTGACGCACTTAGCACCCTCGGCGCTGGCGATGTCTTTCATGGTGCATTGGTTGCAACGCAAATTTGGCAGATGCCGATCAAGGAAGCGGTCACTTTTGCAAACGCAGTAGCGGCGCTTTCTTGTCGCGCCCTTGATGGCTATAGCAAAGTACCTAGCCGGCAAGAGACTCTAGATTTCATCAAGATGATGGAAAAGTAAATGAAACAGGGCAAAGAAGGGAATGACTATGGCGAAGCGAGTGCCTGATTTCTTGCTTCATCACGATGGCGATTCAGTCGCAGTTGCAAATGATGATTTGCAACCTGGCGAGCTCTATGGCCTATCGGTGAAGGAGCAGAGTGAGCACAAGGCGGTCCTCAATCACGCGATTCCGCTCGGACATAAGTTCGCGCTTAAGGATCATGCTGAAGGCGAAGCAATCATCAAGTACGGCATCCAGGTCGGCATCGCAAGTGCGCCGATCAAAAGAGGAGATTACGTCCACACCCACAACATGAGGAGTTATCGATGGCAAGCAAGCCGCGCCTAACTGGTTACCGTCGCCCTGACGGTTCGATGGGAATCAGAAATCACGTCATCATCTTGCCGGTCGATGATCTATCCAATGCTGCTGCTGAAGCGGTCGCGAAAGTTGTTCCTGGCACGCTCGCACTCCCGCATGGCTATGGTCGGCTTCAGTTTGGTGAAGATCTTGAACTGACATTCCAGACCCTGATTGGTACCGGACTCAATGGAAACGTTGCTGCAGTTGTGGTCATCGGTATCGAACCGAAGTGGACTGAGCGAGTCGCTGCGGGAATCGCGAAATCCGGAAAGCCAGTCGCTACCTTCTCAATTGAAGGCAAAGGTGACTTACAAGTCATCGCTGATGCAGCTCGTGTTGCACAGATCTTCTTGCAAGATGCCTCAGAGATCACTCGTGAAGTTGCAAGCGAAGGCGATCTGATCATGAGTATCAAGTGCGGTGAATCCGACACCACTTCAGGTCTTGGTTCATGCCCGACAACTTCACAAGCGGTTGATCGCTGGGTCGCAGCTGGGGGCACTGTCTTCTTTGGTGAGACTTCAGAACTCACTGGTGGAGAGCACCTCATCGCTGGGCGATGCATTGATGATGCGTGCCGACGAGCTTTTCAAGAGACCTATGACAACTACATCAAAGTCATCGAGTCAACTGGAGCGAACTTGCTTGGATCACAACCAACGCAAGGAAATATTGCCGGCGGCCTCACGACGATCGAAGAGAAGGCGCTTGGAAATATTGCAAAGACTGGTTCGGTACCTGTGATTGGCGTCCTAAAGCCAGCCCAAGCACCAGATCGAAAGAAGCAAGGTCTCTACTTCATGGATACCTCATCTGCTGCTGCAGAGTGCGTCACTTTGATGGCGGCCGCGGGTGCAGTTGTTCATCTCTTCCCGACCGGACAAGGAAATGTCATCGGAAATCCAATCGTTCCGGTCTTGAAGCTCACGGCAAATAAGAAGACTGCAGGTTCCATGAGAGAGCACATCGATCTCGACGTCTCTGGCCTGCTTCGTCAGGAGTATGACCTCACTAAAGCAGGTGACATGATGATGGAAGTTATCGAGCGAACCGTCAATGGCCGCCTCTGCTCGGCAGAAGCGCTTGGACATCGCGAGTACACCTTCACCAAGCTCTATATCTCTGCCTAGCAGCCGAGTGCCAAAGAACAAATAAGAAGAAATGAGGGGACTGGTTCGTGATTGTTATCAGTGAAGATGTCTGGAGCGAGGGATTCGCCACCCTCGCAAAGAGTCAGACGATCATTCACGAACCAGATCTCTGGAACAGGCGCGATGATCTTAAAGGCCATCTCAAAGAAGCAACTGCTTTAATCGTTCGAAACCGTACTCAAGTCAATGAAGAAATTTTTGCTGCTGCGCCAAAGTTGAGAATCGTTGGTCGCGCTGGTGTTGGTCTCGACAATGTTGATCTGAAATCCGCTGATGCCCATGGTGTTGTAGTTTCTGCAGCGCTTGGAATCAATGCAGTTGCGGTAGGTGAGTTGACTCTCGGTCTTGCACTTGCCCTGCTTCGACGAGTGACTGAGTTGGATCAATCCACTCGAAGTGGTGGTTGGGATCGAAAGGCAGGAAGTGAGATCTCGGGAAAGACCTGGGGAATGCTTGGATTTGGTGCAACCGCCCGCGCCCTTGCTCGACTCCTTCGAGGCTTTGGCGTCAAGGTCCTTGCTTATGACCCATTTGTGAAAATCGACGAATCCTTTGCATCAGAAGTCAATGTCTCTCTTGTATCAAGCGATGAGGTGATCGCAAACTCTGACTTGATCTCACTCCACATGCCGGCGACGGCTGAAACAACCAAGATGATCAATCAAGCGACGCTCGCTTCGATGAGATCTCATGCGGTGATCATCAATGTCGGACGTGGTGAGTTGATTGATGAGGATGCTCTTGAAGAAGCACTGGTGAAGAAGGTGATTGCTGGTGCGGCGCTCGATGTTCGTGCCACTGAGCCACCCAAAGATTCTCGCTTTTCATCACTGTCGAATGTGATTCTCACACCGCATATCGCTGGGATAACCGTCGAGAGTCAGGCGAAGATCAACGAAGTCTTAGTGAGCGAAGTAGAACGCTCGCTCAACGGAGCGCCACCTCAATATGTAGTTGGTTCGGTCAAGGAGTTTAAGAAGTGATTGAAGCAAAGAGAGCAGTAGAACTTGCTACCGCACTCCTTACCGCTTCGGGAGTCGACGAAAGAAAAGCGTTAGTCACAGCGCGTTCGATTGTTATCTCAGATCTCTGGGGCAATGCCTCTCACGGATTGATGCGACTTGGTTTCTACTTGAAGCGACTTGCTGCAGGTGGTATCAATCCACATGCAGAGTTGACCGAGCGCTCGTCAAGGCCCGCGGTAGTGATATTCAATGGCGAGAATGGCCTTGGACATTGGCAACTCTGGCAGGCCGCTGAACGTGGTGTAAAAATTGCGAAATCAGAAGGTATCTCACTCATCTCTATCGCTAACTCAAATCATTGCGGCGCACTCGGTGTCTATCTCTATCCAGCACTTGATGCAAAGGCAATCTCCTTGATCTTCTCTAATGGCCCTGCGGTGATGCCAGCAGTTGGCGGGAATACGCCGCTTCTCTCCACAAGTCCGATCGCTGCCGGAATCCCAAGTAACCATCCAATGATCATTGATCTCGCTACTTCCGCGGTTGCACGCGGAAAGATCGCAGCAAAAGCCAAAGAGGGTGGGAGGATTCCTGAAGGGTGGGCGGTTGATCGCGAAGGAAATGCCATCACGGATGCGAAGGAAGCGCTCAACGGGATGCTCGCACCTCTCGGTGGCGCTAAAGGTTTCGCACTAGGACTTGTCGTTGAATCAATGGTCGCAGGACTCACTAGTGGTGCACTCTCTACCGAAATTCCCGACATGTTCAACGAGAAGGATGATGCCAAGGGACAGATGATCTCCCACACCATTATTACGATCGATGCTGATGCGCTCTCTGGCGAAACGGGTAGAGATCGCCTCAACAAGCTTGCATTAAGTGTTACTGAAAGTGGTGGTAGGACTCCTGGCAAATCAAGGCTTCACCCATTAAGGATCAAGGATGAAGGAATCAATCTTGCAACGCCAATAGTCGAGGAACTCAATGGTTGGGCCGAGAGATTCAAGATACCTACGAGGCTATGACAATCACGAAGCGCAACGCTTTCGATTTCCTCTTCATTACTATCGGCGTAGCGCTAGCTTTTCTGATCAACTCGAGAGTTGAGGCGATAAGTCCACTCTTTCTCTCACTGCTCTTCGGCCTTATCATCAGTAACACTTTCGGTTGGCGCGAGAGCACAGTCATGCAGTTCTCCTCAAAAGGGCTCTTACGTTTCGGCGTGGTTCTCCTTGGGTTTCAAATCTCATTCGATCAGTTTGCCGAGGTGGGATGGGATGGTTTAGCCATTGTCATAGCAATCGTCTTCTCCGTTTTCTTTGGCGTTCGATTTCTCTCTGCCCGACTTGGCCTCAATGGGACGTTACCAACTTTCATGGCAGCAGGGTTCGCCATCTGCGGTGCCACGGCCATTGCTGCAATTTCGTCAACCCTGCTCCGCGGAAAAGAGGGTGAAGGGCGAAAGTCAGTTGAGCGAGATCTCTCCTACGGCATAGGAATAGTGGCTCTCTGTGGAACGCTCTCTATTCTCGTCTTGCCACTGATTTCTTCGCTTCTCGGACTTTCGGATGTAACTGCAGGTGCGTGGATTGGCGCTGCCGTTCATGATGTAGGACAAGTCGTCGCAACCGCCTCACTTGTAGGCGACAACGCGCTAGAACCCGCGATATTGGTCAAACTCACTCGAGTAGTGATGCTGATTCCCTTAGTCCTACTCATAGTCCAGATGAGCGCCAAAGAATCTGGATCAAAGAAGAGCGCGGTCGAGACCATTCGCTCCTCTTTTCCCACATTTGTCCTGCTCTTTATCCTTCTGGCGATAACCGTCAACCTGCTCTTATTTGATTCAAGCGTCATTGAATTCGGAAAAGAAGCATCGAAAGTCTTTCTCGCTTACGGGCTCTTTGGAATGGGGCTTAGCGTGAAATGGAAGTCGATCTCGGCTCTAGGGGCAAGGCCGATCCTTGTTGGTGTTGCGCTCTGGATTCTCTCTGCCTCATTCGCCCTCGCACTCATCTCACTAGTCTTCTAACTCATCGACTACCATCACTTGATGAGCTTCATTTCTCGCGAAGCATCGGAATCTGACTTTCCCATAGTTCAACGCATTGTTGATGCTAACCAGCAGTTCTTCAATCCGAATGAGATTTCAGTCGGTGAATCTGAGGCGCGCGAGCTCGTCAGAGGCTTCGATGACCCTGCCATAAGTCGAATCTTGAAGAGTTCTGAAGAGGCAGACTGGGAGTGTTTCATCTCGCTTCATCCAGATAAGTCGAGAGAGCGTCTCTATCTTGAAATGTTTCGAACTCCAGGAAGTGCCCTTCTGCAGGAAGGGTTGGAGCTGGCAATCTCATGGGCCGTTGAGAGTTTTAAGACCTTTCGGATCTGGGTGGGGTTACAGGCTTCTGATGATGAGTACAGGGCATTGCTGGAGGAGAATGGCTACTCACTTCTGCGCAGGTATTGGGCAATGCAGATGAATCTCGCAAGCGCTCCCGCTATCGAACTCGCCGATGGAATGGAGTTGATCGAAGTTGGTGATGATGGCGCACTACTTTTTGAGATGTGGCAGATACATCAAGATTCCTTTAGCGAACACTTTGGTTTCTTGCCACGCGCCTTTGAGGAATGGAGCGCAAAATTGATCCGAGATATCGAGGAATTTGGGCAACGTTGTTGGATATTGCGGGTCAATAGCGAAGGAGTCGGATTTGTTGATACAGACGACCATCTTCTCCATGACAAATCGGGATATGTCGCAGGGCTCGGTGTTCGCAGAGCTCATCAAGGAAATGGATATGGTGAATTGCTCCTACGCTTTGCGATAAGAAGCCAATACGACCTTGGTCGAGAGAAGCTCACCCTCAGCGTGGATGCGGGCAATGAGAGTGGAGCGCTCCGCCTCTATGAGAAGGTCGGAATGAATGTGCACTCAGAATGGCACCACTATGAGAATCCCAACTGGGCTCGCGCTTGATCTCGGCATAGAGGTTTGATCGTGGCACGGTGGCGTGAGGTCTCATTTGAGAACCCGGAGGCAATTCCGCTCTTCATTGACCTGCATATCCAAGGTCGGGCAGGTGTTGATCTGACTAACCTACAATCAGTAGAAGAAGTTCACCTGGTAAGCAGAGCGCTTCGAGAAGAAGGCGTTGGCGCATATCTTCCGTCATTGATTGCTGCCCCGATAGCACAACTCAAAAGATCAATCTCGATTATCGAATCAGCAAGGCGAGAGCAGAGCGATGCTGGAGCCGAGATTCTTGGCATTCACCTTGAGGGACCATTTCTCAATCCCGTCATGCGTGGCGCACACCCCATTGACTCGCTCGCTGCCCCAGACCTTGAGATCTTTCGAACTCTTATCTCTGCTGGAACGATCTCGATGATGACGATCTCACCTGAACTGCCAGGGGTTCTGGAGGTCATCGAATATGCAAGCTCTATGGGCATACATATCTCTCTAGGTCATAGTGATGCCGATATCGAGACTGCGAGGAAGGGATTTGCGGCGGGTGCGGGCTCGATCACACATATCTTCAATCGATGTTCAGCAGAGTTAGCGAAAGTTGCACTTGAAGAGAGCGATTGTCTGATCCAGATAATCGTTGATGGGCAACATGTTACGGATGAAAAGATTTCAAAAGTAATCAGTCGAGCGCCAGATCGAGTCGCTGCCGTTACCGATTCAATCGCATCAACAAAGAAAACTTCTGCTGATATCGATCGATTGCCACGGGGCGCAATCATCAAAGATGGTGCGGCATATCTGCCTGATGGAACGAAGGCTGGAAGCATCGCGACAATGCGAGATTGCTTTGAGCGGATACTTGCCATCACGGGTGATCGGGAAGTTGCCAAAAGTGCGACTATCGACCACCAGGCCAGATTCCTCGGTAGAGCCGAGTTAGCGACCCTCGAATTTGGGCGTAGCGCTCAGGCTTTTACCACCGCCGGCTAGCGACAGACTCGAATTTCCCTTCCGACACGCCCTCGCCTAGAATCCTGCGTCTGCCCCGAGCCGGGGCGGCGATTGTCGGAAGACTCCCGAAATCACCAGATGTTCGAGTAGAAGATTGTGTGGGTAACGCTTGGCCAAAAAAGACGGCGCCATCGAAATCGAAGGCACTGTGGCAGAAGCTCTACCTAACGCGATGTTCCGCGTGGAGTTGACCAATGGGCATGTTGTGCTGGCACACATCTCAGGCAAGATGCGAAAGAACTACATCCGCATCCTTCCTGCTGATCGTGTGATCGTAGAACTAAGTCCCTATGACCTCACTCGAGGTCGTATCACATATCGCTATAAGTGATAGAGAAGTAATCGAGAGCGTTAAAGAGGAGAAGGAACGTGAAGGTCAAACCAAGCGTGAAGAAGATTTGCGACAAGTGCAAAGTCATTCGTCGTAACGGTCGCGTCATGGTGATCTGCGACAACCTTCGCCACAAGCAACGCCAAGGATAGTTTTTCAGCAATATAAGTTGGATCAGCAGTACAACTTCATATCGAACGAGTGATGCGACAGGCCAAGGGCCTGACCTCCTGACCGAAAGCGGGAGCCGAGAGACTTTCTCGGAATGCATTGCACAGGACTTTCGGATGAGAAAAGAAGAAGGCACACATGGCCCGTTTAGTTGGCGTCGACCTGCCGCGCGAAAAGCGCCTTGAGGTCGCGCTCACCTATATCTTCGGGATCGGTCAGACTCGCGCGAGTGAGACTCTCGCAGCTACCGGAATCTCTCCCGATATCAGAGTCAAGGATCTTCAAGAGCCTGACTTGATCAAGCTTCGTGAATACATCGAGGCTAACTACAAGATCGAAGGTGATCTCCGACGTGAGATCGCGTCCGATATCCGCCGCAAGGTAGATATCCAGTCCTACCAAGGTATTCGCCACCGCAAGGGTCTTCCGGTTCGCGGTCAGCGCACACATACAAACGCACGTACTCGCAAGGGTCCACGTGTTGCAATCGCAGGTAAGAAGAAGGAGACCAAGTAATGGCAACCGCTAAGCCCGCGGCAAAGACCGCTGCAGCAAAGCCTGCTGCAAAGAAGGTGAAGGCGCGTAAGAAGGAGAAGAAGAACGTCTCCTTTGGTCATGCTCATATCAAGAGCACCTTCAATAACACCATCGTTTCGATCACCGATCCATCCGGCGCGGTCCTTGCTTGGGCTTCATCTGGTGGCGTCGGATTCAAGGGTTCACGTAAGTCGACTCCATTCGCCGCAGGTCTTGCTGCAGAAGCAGCAGCCCGCAAAGCGCAGGAGCACGGCGTTCGTAAGGTCGATGTCTTCGTCAAGGGCCCTGGCTCTGGTCGCGAGACTGCGATTCGTTCGCTTCAAGCAGCCGGACTCGAAGTTGGTTCCATCTCTGATGTGACACCAGCGGCGCATAACGGTTGCCGTCCACCGAAACCACGAAGAGTCTAAGGAGAGGAGAGAGACATGGCTCGTTATACCGGCGCGGATTGCAAGCGTTGCCGTCGTGAGAAAGTGAAGCTCTTCCTTAAGGGCTCCAAGTGTGATGGTCCAAAGTGTCCGATCGAGTCGAGGCCATACCCACCGGGTCAACATGGTCGCGCTCGCGCAAAGGAATCTGAGTACCTACTCCAGATGCGTGAGAAGCAGAAGTGCGCACGTATCTACGGTGTACTCGAGAAGCAGTTCCGCAACTATTACGGTGAGGCATCACGACTTGCTGGTAAGACTGGTGAGAACTTGCTTATCCTGCTTGAGACTCGTCTCGACAATGTCGTCTATCGCGCCGGCTTTGCAAAGAGCCGCGACATGGCACGCCAACTTGTTCGCCACGGCCACTTCTTGGTCAATGGCAAGAAGGTTGATATCCCATCCTTCCGAGTCAGCCCATTCGATGTGATCGACCTACATAAGGATTCACATGACCTCACACCATTCATCGTCGCAAGCGCTGAATTTGGTGAGAAGTCTGTGCCTTCATGGATCGAGGTTGTGGCATCACAGATGCGCATCTTGGTTCACTCACTACCAAACCGATCCATCATCGACACTCAGGTGCAAGAGCAGCTGATCGTCGAGTTGTACTCCAAGTAAGAGTATTCCGAACTCGTTACTAAAAGTATCGAGAGCGGCCTAGAAGTAAGAGCAGTAAAAACTAAAGAACGGCAGACAACAGAGGGACATCAAATAGCGGATGTCCAAGAAACCAGGAGGAAACAAGTGCTGATTGCACAACGTCCAGTCCTTACCGAGGAAGTAGTAAGCGAGTACCGCTCACGGTTCATCATCGAACCACTCGAGCCAGGATTCGGTTACACCCTTGGAAATTCACTCCGCCGAACCTTGCTCTCATCGATTCCGGGCGCAGCTGTCACCAGCGTTCGAGTCAATGGGGCCCTTCATGAGTTCACCACACTGGAAGGCGTGAAGGAAGATCTCACCGAGATCGTCCTCAATGTCAAGAACCTCGTCTTCTCATCATCCAGTGACGAGCCAGCGACCGCTTACATTCGAAAGAGCGGCGAAGGCGCAGTCACCGGCAAAGATGTCGCAGTTCCTGCAGGCGTCGAGGTCCACAACCCAGAGCTTCACATCGCAACGTTGAACGGAAAGGCAAACCTCGAAATCGAACTCACTATTGAGCGCGGTCGTGGTTATGTCTCAGCAGTTCAGAACAAGGCGATTGGTGCCGAGATCGGTCGTATCCCAGTCGACTCCATCTATTCACCAGTGCTTCGCGTGACCTACAAAGTCGAAGCGACCCGTGTCGAACAGCGCACTGACTTCGATAAGTTGATTCTTGATGTTGAGACCAAGAAGTCGATGTTGCCTCGTGATGCAATGGCATCTGCTGGTGCAACTCTCGTTGAGCTCTTTGGTCTCGCACGCGAACTCAATGTCAACGCCGAAGGCATCGACCTTGGTCCATCTCTACAAGACCAAGCGCTCGCTGCAGATATGGCACTTCCGATTGAGGATCTCGATCTCACCGTCCGTTCCTACAACTGCCTCAAGCGTGAAGGGATCCACACCGTTGGTGAGTTGATCTCTCGTTCCGAGGCCGACTTGATGGATATCCGTAACTTCGGATCGAAGTCAATCGATGAAGTGAAGGCCAAGCTCTACTCAATGGGTCTTCAACTCAAGGACAGCCCAGCAGGATTCGATCCAACTCAACACGCTAACTACGGCGTTGAAGCGACCGAGGAATAAAGAAGAGAAGCGAATAAGGAGAAAGCATCATGCCAAAGCCAACGAAGGGTCCTCGCCTCGGAGCAGGACCATCACACCAAAGGCTCTTGCTGCGCACTCTCGCTGAGCAACTCTTCGAGAATGGCAAGATCACCACAACCGAGGCAAAGGCCAAGCGCCTTCGTCCACTCGCTGAGAAGATCATCACCTCTGCGAAGAAGGGTGACCTTGCATCTCGCCGACTCGTGATGGCACAGATCGCAAACAAGACCGTGGTTCACAATCTCTTCACTGAGATCGGACCTCGTTTCGCCACTCGCAATGGTGGCTACACCCGCATCACCAAGATCGGTCCTCGAAAGGGCGATAGCGCTCCGATGGCCGTCATCGAAGTTCTAGCGGAGTAGCACCACACTCACTTCGAGTTTCTAATGAAAGAGCCCACTCTCGTTCCTGAGGGTGGGTTCTTTCGTTTACGGATTGATTTCTCATACGACGGCACCAACTTCTCGGGATGGGCGAAGCAACCAGACCAGCGAACGATTCAAGGTGAGATGGAATCGGCGCTAGAGCCAATCACAAGAAATCCGATTTCCTTACAAGTCGCTGGACGAACAGATGCCGGGGTTCACGCGTCGGCTCAAGTCGCTCACTTTGATCTGCCTGAACGAGACCACGAAGCGCGTGAATGGGACTTCACAGACATCACCTATCGCCTCAATCGATTTCTCCCTGAAGATATCCGGATTCACTCGATTACCAAAGCGCCCGAACATTTTCACGCAAGATTTTCGGCGCTATCACGCTCTTATCTTTACAAAATCTTGGACGGCGGAAAGATCTTGCCGCCACTTGAACGCTACGACACTACGACTTGGTATCGACCACTCGATATTGATGCGATGAATGATGCTGTGAAGCCACTCCTTGGTGAACACGATTTTGCCGCATTCTGCAAGGCACGAGAGAGTGGCACTTCAATCCGCACGCTTAAAGAATTCGCTTTTACTCGAGACTCAACGGGAAAGATCTTCGCAAAGGTCAAGGCAGATGCTTTCTGTCACTCGATGGTTCGAAGCCTTGTTGGCGCTGCAGTCTGTGTCGGTGAAGGACGCTTTCCAGTTGAGTGGATGAAAGAAGTCCTTGATGGAAAGACGCGAATAGGAGAAAGCCTGGTCTTTCCCGCGCGGGGACTCACTCTCACTGAAGTCACCTATCCAAAAGATTCTGAACTCAAGGAACGCCTCTCAATCACAGTGCGAAGACGAGATGAAGATGAATAGCGATGACATCTTCTTTTACTCTGCGAAGATCCTTGGCTATTTCTTGCGCATCGATAACCTTCTATTCATCGCAGTTGCCGTGACCATCGCACTCTTTTGGACCAGGAGAACAAAGCTGGCTAAGCGCCTCACCGTCGTAATTGCGATTTCACTCTTCATCTTTTCCAATGTCGGCCTCGGTTTTGCTGCGTTAAGGACTCTTGAGAATCGATACCCCATCCCAGCAATCTCCTGTGATGACGGCTACGAGGGCGTCATCGTCCTCGGTGGCGGGATAAATCCAGGGTTGATTGCTCAAGAGAGAAACCAACCACAACTTAACGATGCTGGGGATCGAACCACGAAGGCTCTCGAGCTTCTCAATAAGTGCTCGGGTTTCAAAGTCCTCTATTCGACATTTTCAGGTTCATTGAACCCAGAAGGTATGAGTGAGAGTGACTCTGCAAGGCTATTCTTTAAAGAGCAGGGGATTGCTGATTCGCGGACCATTTTCGAAAACGAATCCCGCAATACCTTCGAGAATGCAAAGTTCTCAGCCAAATTTGCTAAGCCAGGTAAGAAATGGATTCTGGTTACTTCGGCCTCTCATATGCCACGTGCAATGACTACTTTCGAGCGTTTTGATTGGAACGTCACTGCTTATCCCGTTGACTTTCGCGCAGAATCCCGAGGAAACTACCTCTCCTGGAGCCGGGGCCAAGGGATTGAAAACTGGAACATGTTCATTCATGAGTGGATTGGCAGCCTTTTTTATCGATTGCGATTGCGATGACTAAACTGCTTCACAAGCCCCACTTAATCTTGATTGCTCTACTTGCTGGAGTTCTCACCGTACCGATTGCACCACAGGCTCAGAGTGCACCAAGCCTTGCTCAATGTGCTCAAACCGTTGGCACACCCGCAAGTCTCACTGTGACAGTTACAGGTAATGATTGCGTATTGACATTTACTGGTGATACCACGTGGACAATTCCTGCTGGATTGACCTCTGCTCGTTTCCTTCTAGTTGGAGGTGGCGGTGGTGGCTCAGGAGATGGTGGTGGCGGTGGCGGAGGAGGCGGAGCGCTCTATCATTCAAATGTTTCACTTACACCAGGATCAGTGGCGAATATTGATCAGGGAGCAGGAGGCGCATCTAACTCTGCGGGTGCTCAAACTCGAATAGATCTTAATGGCGATAGCACATACGAGTGGAGTGCAGGAGGCGGAAGTGTGGGACTTGGTTGGAGCTACGCTGACGGAGGTTCGGGGGGTCTGGTCAATAGCCAATCCGGCGCAACTGCCTATACAGGCGGCAGGGGTGGAGACGGCTTTCGCTAATGAAATCTCAACGCTCACCAGCGCAAGGGTAGCGTTTAGGCATTTACCGAGGTGTTGATTTAGCCTTAGGCTTGGTTTCCACGAGAGAAAAGTGGTGTTTTTCCGTATCCAGTGAATCAAGAGACCTGGTGAGGATGATTCCTCGCCGTGCGCGGGAGTGGTGAAATGGCAGACACGCAGGTCTTAGGAACCTGTGTCTTCGGACGTGTGGGTTCAAGTCCCACCTCCCGCACCAGTCAGGTTTTTGCTCGATGAGTCGAGTTCGAATCTTTGCTACCAAAACTTCGCTTCTATCTTTTGTCCTTGCTCTCTTGCCGATCCTCACACCATCCATTACGCATAGTGCCAGTGCTGCAGCAGTCACCGCTGTTGCCCGAAGCGGTTTTGGAGATCACGCCAACCAATCTGTGTGTGATCAATCAGTTGGAAATGCGACCAATGTCATTGCATACCGCCTAAGTGGTGGCGATTGCGTAATTGAGTTCAAGAATGTTGGCACAACTACATGGAATGTTTCGAATGGGATTAGTTTGGTTCGTTACTTAATTGTGGGTGGAGGCGGATCGGGTACTAGAGGAATCTGTTCGATTTATTGGGGACAAGGCGGAGGAGGTGGCGAAGTCCTGGCTGGAACTTTAGGTGTTGTTCAAGGAAGCATTGAAACGATTGTCGTGGGGGCTGGAGGATCTCGCACTGGGAACTGCACCTCCTCAGCAAGCCCCGGTAATGCGGGTACGTCGTCGAGCTTCAAAGGATTGACTGCAAGACCGGGCAATCCAGGTAATAACACAACTGTGGATAACGCAGGACGCAATGGTGGAACGAGTGGGAGTGGAAAATCCGGCGGGGTTGGCACTGCTACCGGCGCAACTGGTTGTGCGAGCCCATCGCTTTGTGGCACGGGAGGTGGTGGTGGTGCCGGAGGAGTTGGAAACGTAAAGGATGGTGGCCCTGGTGTTGTCGATACCATCACTGGAAGTTCTCTTGGCTACGGTGGTGGCGGTGGTGGGAGAGACAACGTTGGAAGTGGAGCAGTCACAGTTGATCACGGAGGGGCAGCTACGGGTGACGCCACCGCCAATCGAGGTGGGGGTGGGGCCGACGCTGCCGACGCCAGTTTTGGTGGTGCTGGAGGCTCTGGCACAGTAATAGTCCGTTACACCCCCGATACCACTGCCCCTAGTACATCAATCTCAATCGCTGCAAACTATCTGACCTCAGGAACCTCAGTTTCTACAGTCCTGACAACAAATGAAACGCTTTCATCCGTGACGCTTTATTACTCCACTTCATCTAGCTTGACCAGCCCCACTTCGTGTGGAACAACGTCGAATCCCACTAATGGTCAAACACTCACCTGCACTATCGCAGCAAGTGATGGCACCTATTACATTTACTCGGGGGGAACGGACTCCGCCGGTAATGTCGAGAGCGCCCCTGGCTCGGCTGATGATTCGATCATTCGAGATACTGTTGCACCGACAGTCACGGGTGTGACATCGACTGCTACCAATGGCTCCAAGGGAGTTGGTAGCACGCCACCGATCTTGGTTGACTTCTCTGAAACCGTCACTGTCTCGACAAGCGGTGGCACTCCAACGATCTTGATGGAGACCGGATCGACCGATCGCGCCGCCACTTACACAACCGGAACTGGAACCACACGACTTAACTTCACCTACACCGTCGTCTCTGGCGATATCTCCCCAGACCTTGATTACACCTCAACGAGCGCGCTGCAGCCCAATGGCGGAACCATCACTGATGCAGCAGGAAATGCAGCAGTCCTCACTCTGCCAGAACCGGGCGCATCAGGATCATTAAGTAATGCCAAGAACATTGTGATTGACACCGTTCATCCCACCTTTGTCTCGGCCACACTTCTTGCGATAGGAAATCAAATCCGCATTGTCTTCTCCGAGACAGTCTCTACAACAGCGCCCAATAACCTGCCAGCAGCAACCTCATTCCGCATCAATGACTCCGGAACGACCCGGCTTGCAACAGCAATCTCCAAGACTGATACCTCCGAAGTGACCATCACGATTCCGGTATCTATCAAAGTGGGACAAACAATCACACTCGCTTACCTCGATCCCACCGAATCCGAC
>VGAI01000019.1 GCA_016870815.1 Actinomycetota bacterium | reverse complement strand
TTTTTGGAGATGAATTAGAGTCAATAAAGAGAATGTCGGGCCTGACAGCAAGAATCTTTTCGCTATCGAGATCATGGCCATTGGTAACAATAGGTATCTCCTTCAGCAGCTCAATCTCACTTGCAATGTCTCGACCAACTATCTGACTACCTAGCCCGAGTGAAACGAGTATTTCTGCACTTCCATTTCCCACCGCAACAATCCGCAAATTGCTTATCTGCTTGCCACTATCTAAGGAGAGTGTAGGCACAGATTCGATGTTAAATTCCTCAGAGGTTGTATTTTGAGTGGAAGATTGTTGGCATCCTGTGAGAAACCCGAGTGCAACGATGAGATAGGTCACAGCTTCTGGAAACTTTGTTTTCACGAGGGTATTTTTCCATTAATACAGCCGACGTTTTTACCAGGACTGTTGGATATAAGAGGTGAGGTCATGAGTTAAAGTTTGGTCCATGTCTACTGTAGAGCCACGGCAAAAGCGCTTATCCGTAGTCGGTGTGCTCGCTATTGCGGGTTCGATGGTTATTGGGATCCCACTGGCGAGTGCAAAAGAATTGTTATTCGGCGCACGAGGAGAGATATTGAGCGTGAGCCAATCTACTGTGAAAGCGGGAAGGATCGTTAAAGTCGAGGGTAGGAAATTCAATCCTGAAGTAGGAATATACCTCGCGCTCTGCAAAATTCCAACCACTGGAGCACTTCCTACACCTTGCAGTTCAGTGGATATGAGTGGAGAGAGCAATACTGGATATTGGATCTCATCGAACGCACCTAGTTATGCGAGTGGGTTGACAAAGCCTTTCACGAAGAGCGGGTCCTTTACTGTAGAGCTGAAACTCAATCCAAAAATTAATAATTTCACCTGCGGAAACGGTGACTGTGCAATAACAGTGCGAGCAGATCACCTAAGAACCGGAGATCGAAGTTATGACATGTACCTGCCAATAAAGTTTAAAAAGAATACGAATAGGTAAATTGAGGAACTACGAGGAGGTCGAAAGAAATTAAGGTGAGAATATTTGTAGTAGCAACAGCTATATTGTTTTGTTTATCCCTGCCGTTAGGTGCAAGTGCTACCTCTCAGATAACCTTAAGTAAGAGCGCAGGCCTTGCCTATGAAGGCGAAGTAGTCCAGATATCTATCAACAATTTTCCTTCAAAGGCTGGGCTTTATGTATTTCAGTGTGCGCAACCCGCTTCGGGAGTAAGAGCTGAACTCAGCAAGTGCAATAGCAGAGATCAACTCTGGATTACCTCAAGCGGTCGAGGGAGCAACCTTCCCACTGCAACCGACATCAAAATTCGCCTAGTAGGAAAGTTTGGCGCCATCGATTGCACCGTTGATAAGTGCGGACTCTTCTTTGAATTTGATCGATTTGCAGCCGATGATCGAAGCGAAGATCAATTTATTCCACTGACATTTAGCGGTGGCCCCGCAACTGGAAGCGCTAGTGGCCAATCGGCGGCAAAAGAGCCCGTGAAGCAGAGTGTAGGACAAGTGCGCACAAGCCTAAGAGTCGGTCAAACTCTTACTCTTCCAGTGAATACTGATAAAGGGGTGGCACTCTCATATCGGAATACAACACAGAAGATCTGTTCACTTACTAATCTCAATGTGAAGGCAAAGCGCACCGGATTATGCGTAATCGCAGCCTATGCGCCAGCAATAAATGAAGTGATGATGCTTGGCGAAAATATATCAATCAAGGTAAAAAAGAAGTAGGGCTACCGGTTTTTCAAGACCGGCAAGCTCGCGTGTAGAATTTCTATTGCGAATGAAATTTCTGCCTCAATTGATTGTGGATTCTCACTTTCCACTGAACTTTCCTTGAGTTCCTCAATCTTCTTCACTGCTAAATCAACAATAAATTGAGTAATCTGTAGTGATCGTTCTATATCTCGTACCCCCATCTGCTGAAAGACGCTAGCAAGCGGTCGTAGAAGTTCATGATGTTTTCTTCGAAAGATAGAAATTAGATCTGGATTATTACCAAGTGCGCCAAGGCCTTTGGCTAGCAAGTGATCTCCAGTTGTGATGTAGGCGAGGGATGCTCTAACCCATGCCTCTAACTTTGCCTCCAAACTATCGACACTTGAGATCGCAATATCTAAAAAAGATTGATAGCGCTCTAACTCGCCAATCAAGACATGGCTAACAACATCTGAAGAGCTACAGAAATATTCATAGACCGAGGTCCGAGAAAGTCCCGCACGAGCTGCGACAGCAGAAACAGTAATTGCAGCTCCCCCAGATTCGAGGGCGATCGCCGCGGCTGCTTCAATCAGCTGATTGCGACGCCAATCGCGATGGCTCGCCAGGCTTGGGGTCGCAATTTTTGGCATAGCGCAAGGCTAATCTCGGTCGATAAATCGCGCAACATTATTTTTACGTGACTACAATGTCGCATCACTTCTCAGATACCCGGACCTAAGAGTTCCATCAAGGAAGTGGACATCAGAGAGGCAGACGCCTGCGGCAGCTACCTTGATTCTCACTCGGCCAGTACCTGCCTTGGGAGTGGGAACTTCTTTTACTTCAAAGCGACGAGTGGAGACAGTGAGCCGTCCGGCCTTCATGAGATCAATCTTCCCGCACGATTGATGAGTATGTTTACCGCCATACCAAAACCCTCAAAAGCGGGATTTGTAGTTTGGCCGGCTCGATAGCGCGCCCAAATCTGTTGAATAATCACAGTAAGTCGAAAGAGTCCAAATACTTCATAGAAGGTGAAGTCATCACACCGTCGACCACTGAGGGCGAGGTAGCGTGCGATGAACTCACTTCGAGTCGGCATTCCAGGGAGATGGCTAGGTTGTCGACGAAGCGCCGCGAATGCGGCGTCATCATCTCGATCGACCCAGTAAGCAAGCGATGATCCAAGATCCATCAATGGATCTCCCACTGTTGCGAGTTCCCAATCGAGGACTCCGGCGACCTTTCTTTCATCTAAGTTGAAGACAAAATTGTCGATACGCCAATCACCATGAATAACACAGAGCTCAATACTTTCTGGTTGATTCGCATCAAGCCAGCGCATCACTTCTTCACCATCTAGGACATCATCGGTCAATGCGTTTCGATAACGCTTCGACCAACCTTCAACTTGTCGATTCACATATCCCGGTCCCTTATTGAGTTCCGTCAGAACTGATGCATCGACTGAGTGAAGTTGAGCAAGACCAGAAACGAGACTCTCTGCCATTACCGAGATATCGCTCTCAGTAAGAGAATCCGGTACATCTCGCCTAAAGATCTCCCCTTCAACACGATCCATGAGATAGAAATCAGAGCCAAGGATTGAATGATCTTCGCAGAGTGCGATCATGGTCGGGACAAGTGAATAGACAGGTTTAAGACGCGATTGGATCAAAAACTCACGTTTCATATCGTGGGCCGAGATTGCCTTCGTACCGACCGGTGGCCGTCGTAGGACTATGTCGCGATCTGGATATCTCAATAGATAGGTAAGGTTGGATGCGCCGCTTCTGAATTGCAAAATATCTGGCAGGGCGCTCTGCTCTATTCTTGGAGCTAGCCATTGATGGACTTTCTCGATATCGAAAGAGTCCTCGTCTCTTACTGGGGTGAGCTCACTCATTGGAGATAGGGCTTGAGTTCTAACCTTGCTAAATCTCGAAGGTGAACTTCATCCGGCCCATCAACAATTCGAAGTGCACGAACCCCGGCAAACATAGAAGCAAGGGGTGAATCTTGACTTATTCCCGCACCACCAAAGACTTGAATAGCGCGATCGATGATTTCCTGTGCCATTCGAGGGACAACGACTTTTATGGCAGCAATCTCTTTACGTGCCTCCTTCGCTCCTTTTTGATCAATGATCCAAGCGGTCTTGAGAACTAGAAGGCGGGCCTGTTCAATATTGATTCGCGCCTGCGCTATCCACTCTTGGATGACGCCTTGCCTGGCGAGTTCTTTTCCGAATGCGCTTCGACCGAGGCTTCTCTGGATCATCAGGTGAAGGGCACGCTCGGCCATTCCGACTGCGCGCATGCAGTGATGGATACGCCCTGGACCAAGTCGAGCCTGCGCTAAGGCAAAACCCTCTCCCTCTTTGCCCAAAAGATTTGTGGCGGGAACTCTCACATCAGTGAATCTCACTTCAGCATGACCGTGTTGATCAACATAACCAAAGACTTCGAGATTTCTGAGAACTTCAACACCTGGAGTATCCATGGGCACGAGAATCATCGATTGCTGATGATGATCATCGGCATCTGGATTTGTCTTTCCCATGACTATCAAGATCTTGCAACGCTCATCCATCGCTCCTGTGGTCCACCACTTGGTTCCATTGATGATGTAGTGATCACCTTCTCGCTTGATCGAGGTACGAATATTTCGCGCATCACTTGAAGCAACATCAGGTTCTGTCATCGCAAAGCCCGATCGAATCTTTCCTTCGAGAAGCGGCTCGAGCCATTGCTTTCGCTGCCCATCAGTAGCAAACATCTCTAGCAATTCCATATTTCCAGTATCTGGAGCCGAGCAGTTGAGCGCTTCAGGTGCGATATCGGGAGACCAACCGGTTATCTCGGCGAGTGTGGCGTAATCGGTCACCGTTAATCCATGTTCAAGATGGGGCAAGAAAAGATTCCAGAGGCCGAGGGCTTTCGCCTTCTTTTTCAGGGCCTCGACGACGGGAGGGAGTTTGTGCGGCATCCCTGCCACCGCGAATGCCACTCTTTGCTCGTGATAGATCGACTCTGCCGGAAAGACTTCGTTATCCATGAAACTTTGCAACTTTGCGCGGTATTCACTCGCCTTTGGGCTAAGGGCGAAATCCATGGCAGTACCGTACGCACAGTTGGTGAGATTGAGCAGAGGCAGCGATGGGTGTTCTTGACCGCTTTCGATTGGACGGCAAAGTCGCCGTAGTAACTGGCGCTTCTTCGGGACTTGGCGTTGCTTTCGCAAAGGCTCTCGCTGAGGCTGGCGCTGACCTTGTCCTTGGTGCTCGCCGCGAAGAGCGATTACCCGAGACGGGAAAACTAGTAGAGAACGCGGGAAGAAAGTTTGCCTTTAAGAAGACTGATGTCACGGAACCTGCAGAGTGCGAGGCGTTGATCGCGCTCGCTATCAAGAGATTCGGCAAGGTCGATATCTTGGTCAATAACGCAGGGGTTGGGACGGCTGTTCCCGCAACGCGTGAGACGCCGGAACAATTCAAGGGCGTATTGGATGTCAACTTGATGGGCGCATATTGGATGGCGCAATCATTTGCACGTGCAAACAAAGATGGTGGAGTGATTGTCAATATCTCAAGTGTCTTGGGAATCAAACCTCAAGGTCTGCCACAAGCTGCATATGCATCGAGCAAGGCAGGATTGATTGGATTGACGCGCGATCTCGCTACGCAATGGACCGGTAGAAAGAAGATCAGAGTTAATGCCCTTGCGCCTGGCTTCTTTCCTTCCGAGATGAGCGATGAACTTCCAAAAGATATAGTCGAGATGTTGAAGAGGTTCACCCCGGCAGGGCGTCTTGGTGATCCAGAAGAGCTAGCGGCAACGCTAATCTGGCTGGTCAGTGATGCCTCAAGCTACGTTACTGGTATTACGGTGCCAGTTGATGGAGGATTAGTGATGCCATGAAAAAGATACTTGGGCTTACTCGCTACGCTGTTTTTGTACCAGCAATCGCATCCATTGTCGGCGCACTACTTCTTATGGTTCAGGGATCAATTGAAATCGTGCAGGTGGCGATCAAAGCAGTCACTGATCCGACCAATATCAAGATAACAATCGTTGAGGTCCTTACCGCTGTTGATGCAATTCTCTTGGGAACTGTTCTTCTCGTTATTGGCTATGGCCTTTATGAGCTCTTTATTGACTCAGAGATCGAGGTTCCGCTCTGGCTTCGAGTCGAGGATCTCGATGATCTCAAGTCGAAGTTGATTGGCGTTGTGGTAGCCATCGTCGCGGTGGTCTTCGTCGGTGTCTTTGTCGATTCGGAACGCGCCGGAGATGTCATTTCCTATGGAGTTGGCGCTGGCACACTAGTTGTGGGCCTTGCAATCTTCGCCTATGCAACTCGGAAGGCCGAGAAATAAGCATTAGCGGTTTTGCGGGAAACCGAGATTGATTCCACCATGGCTTGGATCAAGCCATCTGGAGGTAACAACCTTTCCACGAGTGAAGAAATGCACGCCTTCGGTTCCGTGCGCGTGAGTATCGCCAAAGAGCGAGTTCTTCCAACCACCGAAAGAGTAATAAGCGGTCGGCACCGGAATAGGAACGTTGATTCCAACCATTCCTACCTGCACTTCATTCTGGAATCTCCTGGCTGCGCCACCGTCGTTGGTGAAGATTGCCACGCCATTTCCGTATTGATGCGCTTCGATCAGCGCCATTCCTTCTTCATAGGAGGCAACACGTACCACGCTGAGTACTGGACCAAAGATCTCATCTTGATAGATGGTCATCGATGGTTTGACGTTGTCGAAAAGTGTTGGCCCAAGCCAGAATCCATTTGATTCTCCGTTGACGCTTGGATTTCGGCCATCAACTACTAAGCGCGCACCTTCTGCAACACCCTTATCAATGTAGGAGGCGACTTTGTCACGGTGTACCCGCGTCACGAGTGGACCCATATCCGAACCTTTGCGCCCATCCCCAGTGGAGAGCTTTGCCATGCGGGTTGAGATCTTTTCAATGATGGCATCGGCTACTGGTTCGACTGCAACAAGTACTGAGATAGCCATGCAGCGCTCGCCAGCTGAACCAAAACCAGCGTTAACTGCTGCATCGGCAGCAAGTTCGAGGTCGGCATCAGGTAGGACCAACATATGGTTCTTCGCGCCACCTAGAGCTTGAACACGCTTTCCGTTCTTAGTTCCATTCTCATAGATGTATTTGGCGATTGGAGTCGATCCCACGAATGAGAGTGATTTTACTTTGGGATGATCGATCAAAGCATCGACTGCGACCTTGTCGCCATGAACTACGTTAAAGACGCCATCTGGAAGGCCTGCCTCTTTCCAGAGCGCAGCAACGAAATTCGTCGATGATGGATCCTTCTCGCTCGGCTTGATCACCACGGTATTGCCGGCACCGATCGCGATCGGGAAGAACCACATCGGCACCATCGCAGGGAAATTAAAGGGCGAGATGATTGCCGCGACGCCGAGCGGTTGGCGAATCGAATACGAATCGATTCCAGTTGAGACTGATTCGCTATAAGCACCTTTGAGAAGATGCGGTATTCCGCAAGCAAACTCGACGACTTCGAGGCCGCGTGTCACTTCCCCGAGCGCATCAGAGAGTACTTTTCCATGTTCCGCAGTGATGATTGCCGCCAACTCTTCCTTTTTTGCATTGAGCAACTCACGAAATGCGAAGAGGACCTGAGAGCGTTTTGCAAGTGAAGTCTTTCGCCACTCAATGAATGCTTCTGCCGCTGCTTCAACCGCTTGATCAACTACCTCTTTCGATGCAAAGTCGACGGTGCCACTTACTTGGCCCGTGGCCGGATCGAAGATCTCACCTTTAGGTCCACTCGATACTGCTGTGAGTGCACCGTTGATGAAATGAGTTACTTGCTTCATTACGCTCCCTCGTAGTAACGACCAATGGATGTGAAAGCCTTATCGAGAATTGCTAATCCCTCTTCGAATTCATCCTTCGAGACATTGCAGGGTGGAACCACATGAACTCGATTGAAGTTAGAGAATGGCATCAGGCCGTTCTTCTTAGATTCACTGACGAATGTCGTCATCGCCTCACTTGTCCCGCCATAGGGGGCAAGAGGCTCTCTACTCCTGCGATCCTTAACAAGATCGAGTGCCCAGAAGACGCCAACACCTCGAACTTCCCCGATTACCTTATGTTTCTCAGCAAGCGCGCGAAGTCCGGGACCAATCACCTTCTCGCCCATTTCACTCGCGTGTTCAACAACGTTCTCTTCTTTCATCACATCGATCGTCGCAACTGCAGATGCGCAGGCAAGTGGGTGGCCCGAATAAGTCAGCCCGCCCGGGAAGACCCGGTCATCAAAGGTCGCAGCAATCGCATCAGAGATGATGACGCCTCCGAGGGGGACATAACCAGAGTTGACGCCCTTTGCGAAGACGATGAGATCAGGCTCTGCCGTTGAAAGCTGATAGCCGAACCACTTTCCGGTGCGACCAAAACCGCTCATCACTTCATCTGCGATCCAGAGAATTCCATATTTATCACAGAGCGATCGAACTCCTTCGAGATAACCCTTGGGTGGAATGAGCACACCAGCAGTTCCCACTACCGATTCAATCAAAATCGCCGCGATTGTCTTGGGACCCTCGAAGTTGATTACCTCTTCTAAATGCTTAAGCGCTCGCTCACACTCTTCTGCTTCATTTGTAGCCCAGAATGATGTGCGATAGAGATAGGGACCGAAGAAGTGCACGTGGCCAAATGCAAATTCGTTGGGCCACCTTCGTGGATCACCGGTTGCCGAGATCGCGCTCGAGGTGTTGCCGTGATAGGAACGATAAAAACTCAAGATTTTATGGCGACCAGTGTGAATCCTCGCCATGCGGATAGCGTTCTCAATTCCATCTGCGCCACCATTGGTGAAGAAGACTTTGTTATGGTGTTTTGCAGCGAGTGAGGTGATGCGTTTTGCTGCTTCGCCGCGAGCCTCATTAGCAACCTGTGGCGCAACAGTGGTCAGCACCGCTGCTTGATCTTGGATTGCTTTGACTACCTTCGGATGCTGGAAGCCGATATTGGTGAAGACCAGCTGACAGGAGAAGTCGAGATATTTCTTGCCATCAAAATCCCAAAAATATGAACCAGCGCCTCCTGCAACCGGTAGCGGTGAGATCTGATTCTGCGCTGACCAGGAGTGGAATACATGAGCGCGGTCGAGGTCAAATACCTCTTTACCTCGCGTAGGGTCAGAAGGGATGGGATTTGGCAGTGAAGGCTTTGGAGTCACGGGCTAAATCTAGCGAGGGATTGAGCGAGTCAGTGCCGAGTCGCATGCCACATTGACCACTACCAAGGAACGACTTCTCTGTCCTCCCAGAGCAACCCGGTCTTATCCACTCCTGCAGTGAAGGGGCGCGTTGCAAGCCAAATAGCGCACTCCGCACCTTCGATTGCGCTTCGCGGTGCATCTGCGCCACCCATATCGGTGCGTGAGTGATTGGGGCAGATCGCATCAACCAGGAATCCACGTGAACCTAAACCGGTCTCATGTGCAAGGTTTCTCACCAACGCGTTTACGCCAGCTTTCGAGATTCGATAAGGCGCAAGACCCCCGGCATTGCCTGGACCAGACATCCTGCCAAGACATGCCGAGTAGATAATCACTCGCCCATCACGCGCATCGGCCATCTCAGGGGCGAGCGCGTTAACTATTGTGAAGACCGAGTCGAGATTGATAGCCATCACTCGGCGCCATTCATTGGTATCACTCTTTAATGTCTTTGACATCTTCGCACTCATCACGCCATGGGCAATCATCAATATTTTGGGTGAGCCATATTCTGGTTTTCTATCGTCAACAATTTCTCTTAGTTGCGTATGAAGCTTTGACAACGCTTCGTTTGAAGTAGCCTCAAAATCCACGACTTCCCTCAAGACTCGAATTCCACGATCCCCAAATTCCGATTCAATCTTCTTTGAAGAAGCTTCGAGGCGTTCGGCATCGCGCGCAATCAGTAGAAGATCAAAACCTGCATGTGCGAGGCCACGTGCACTTTCAAATCCCAGTCCACGAGAACCGCCGGTGACTATGGCAAGGGGATTGGTCATTGGCTCAACTTTCTCGATTTTCCTTTTTTTGGCTCTCATCTGGTGAGCCCCTTCACAAGTATCCCTAAGCAGCGCCAGTATTTCCCGTCGAATTTCTCGACCTGCCATCGCCCGATAGGCTCATCCCCTGTGAGCGGGAATTTCGGGACCAATGACTGGCTCGTCGAAGAGATGTATGAGAAATACCTCGCGGACCCCAATTCGGTTGAAGCTTCTTGGCAAGAATTCTTCAAATCTCCTGCCTTTGCCTCATCTAACTTTGCGCCCACAGCCGCGACAACGCATGCAACGGTGGCGACGCACTCTTCTGGTCAATCAGGCGCTGGATTAGGAGCTGCTTCGAATGGTTCTGGACCTGCAAAGCAGGCACGCCCTGGCACTCCCCCGGTTCCAAAGTCAGTAGCAAGGGCCGCACAACCTGCGGTGGCCCAGACTCCTGCAACAGTTCCACCGGTGGCGCAACAACCCGCAGATGTTTCGACAAGCACTCAAACCTTCACACCACAACCTACGGTTTCCCAACCACGAGTAAGTGCTGCGCCGACACCTGCAGAACCTGTCCTCAAACCAGTTCAACAAGTGGCAACACCAGGTGCCGCCAGAGTTGAACCGATTCGTGGCGTAGGTGCGCGAGTAGTTGCAAGCATGGAGGCATCTCTTACTGTTCCAACTGCCACCTCAGTACGCGCGATTCCGGCAAAGTTATTGATTGATAACCGCACCGTCATCAATAACCATATGAAGCGCGCCCGTGGCGGAAAAGTCTCATTCACTCATCTCATCGGTTACGCAATGGTCAAGGCTCTAAGCGAGATGCCTGAGATGAATGCCTTCTACTCCGAGTTTGATGGAAAGCCTGGTCTTGGCCATCCAGAACATATCAATCTAGGTATCGCAATCGACATCGCCAAAGCAGATGGCACACGTCAACTCCTAGTTCCTTCCATCAAAGGATGCGAGGCTATGGATTTCGCTCAGTTCTATTCTGGGTATGAAGCGATGGTGAAGAAGGCGCGCGAGGGATCCCTTGCCGTTGAAGACTTTGCCGGAACTACTGTCTCGCTCACTAACCCAGGAACTATCGGAACAGTGCACTCCGTCCCGCGCTTAGTTCAAGGACAAGGTTTGATCCTTGGCGTCGGCTCGATGGATTACCCAGCAGAATTCCAAGGCGCCAGCGAAGAGACTTTGGCACGAATGGCTATCTCCAAAGTAGTCACACTTACAAGTACCTACGATCATCGCATCATTCAGGGCGCCCAATCAGGTGACTTCCTTCGACGGATCCATGAGATTTTGCTGGGTGCAGATGGTTTCTACGATGAGATCTTTGCTGCGCTTCGTATTCCTTATGTTCCGATTCGTTGGGTAGCAGATCTTGAGTTCTCAAAAGATGATGAGATCAATAAGACGGCTCGCGTTCAGAAATTGATTGATGCCTACCGGACCTTCGGCCACATCATGGCCGATATCGATCCACTCGAGTACCGCCAGCGCTCGCACCATGATCTTGATGTCGTCACTCATGGTCTGACCCTCTGGGATCTCGACCGAGAATTCGCAACTGGTGGTTTTGGTGGAAAGCCATTTATGAAGCTTCGAAAGATCCTCGGCATCCTCCGTGACTCGTACTGCCGTTCTATCGGAATCGAATATATGTATATCGATGATCCAGATGAGCGAAAGTGGATCCAAGAGCAGGTAGAAGTCGGCGCACCACGAATGCCACGCGAAGAACAACTTCGAATCCTTCGAAAGATCAATAGCGCAGAGGCTTTCGAATCATTCCTTCATACCAAGTTCATTGGCCAGAAACGTTTCTCACTTGAAGGGGGCGAATCAGTCATTCCACTCCTTGATGCGATCATCACTGAAGTTGCAGAGAGTGGACTTGATGAAGCCTGCATCGGTATGCCCCACCGCGGTCGCCTCAATGTCTTGGCCAATGTCGCAGGAAAGTCTTACGGTCAGATCTTCCAAGAGTTCGAAGGCAACTACGCCGAGAACGAAGTCCACGGCTCGGGAGATGTGAAGTACCACCTCGGTACCGAGAGCGTCTTCACCTCTGAATCCGGTGCAAAGGCAAAGGTCTATCTCGCAGCAAACCCATCACACCTCGAAGCAGTCAATCCAGTTCTCGAAGGAATCGTTCGCGCAAAGCAGGATGCTTTCAACGTCAAGAAGCTCTATTCGGTTTTGCCAATCTTGATTCATGGTGATGCGGCCTTTGCTGGTCAAGGACTTGTCGCTGAAACTTTGCAACTCTCGCAGTTGAAGGGATATCGAGTCGGCGGAACCATCCATGTCGTCATCAATAATCAAGTTGGTTTTACTACTTCGCCTAGCTCTGCCCGTTCTTCGCGCTATTCCACTGATGTTGCGAAGATGATTCAAGCCCCGGTATTTCATGTCAACGGCGATGATCCTGAAGCCTGCGTTCGCGTCGCACGAATTGCTTTCGCCTACCGCCAAGCATTTAACAAAGATGTCGTAATCGATATGGTCTGTTACCGGCGTCGCGGCCATAACGAGGGCGATGAGCCAAGTTTCACTCAACCGTTGATGTATGAATTGATCGGTAACAAGCGAAGTGTTCGCACGCTTTATGCCGAAGCGCTCGTTGGTCGTGGTGATATCACTCAGGCAGAGGCAGATGAAGTCGTCGCTGACTTCCAGTCACAACTTGAATCTATCTACCAAGCCGTTCATAACACCAAACCGGAAGACAACTTCCCGCCTGCCCCGCAAGCGCCGTCAACAAAGAAGATCAATACGGCAATCACCGAAGAGGTTGCACGACAGATTGCAGCAACCCAAGTCTCGGTGCCAGAAGGCTTCAATGTCCATCCAAAACTCTTGCCACAACTCTCTCGCCGTGCCGAGTCACTCAATGACGGAACGATCGAATGGTCAGGTGGCGAGCTCCTTGCCTTTGGCTCACTCTTGCTTGAAGGACATCCGATTCGACTTGTCGGACAAGATGCACGGCGCGGAACATTCTCTAATCGTCATGCGGTCGTCATTGATAGCAAGAACGCAGCAGAGTGGACGCCACTTCGCGGTTTGATAAGCGATGAGAATCAGTTCTTCGTCTTTGATTCACTTCTCTCTGAATATGCCGCCCTCGGTTTCGAGTATGGGTATTCCGTAGCACGCCCATATGCGCTCGTACTTTGGGAGGCGCAGTTCGGTGATTTCGTCAATGGCGCGCAATCAATCATCGACGAATTCATCTCTTCATCCCTTCAGAAATGGGGTGAGCGTTCCTCAGTGGTCATGCTCTTGCCTCACGGATATGAAGGACAAGGACCTGATCACTCCTCGGCTCGAATCGAGAGATTCTTGGCGCTCTGTGCTGAGAAGAACATGACAGTGGCTCAACCTTCATCGCCCTCCTCGTACTTCCATCTCCTCAGGTGGCATATGAAGAATCCGGTGCGACGCCCACTCGTTGTCTTCACCCCGAAGTCGATGCTTCGCCTCAAAACTGCAGCTTCGCAGCTGAGTGAGTTCACTTCAGGGACATTTAGACCAGTGATAGATGATCCAACAGTCACCAATGCAACACGAGTTATCTTCTGTTCCGGAAAGATCTACTGGGAGTTAGTTGCAGAGCGAGCGAAGCTTGGCGAATTCTCAACAGCAATCGTCCGCGTAGAGCGCTTCTATCCCTTCCCGGCTCAAGAATTCCAAGAAGTGATTGCAAAGCACCCGAATGCCAACTTACTTTGGGTCCAAGATGAACCGGCAAATCAAGGTGCCTGGCCATTCGTCGCACTCGCTACAAAGGCAGATGGCGAGGATCTACTGCAGGGACGCGTTCTTCGTCGAGTCTCCCGCCGTGCGACTGCAAGCCCTGCAACGGGCAATCACCACGTCCATGAGGAAGAACAGAAAGCTCTCATCATGGAAGCATTCATGCGTTAAATCAATCTCTAGAAAACTTTTGTAACGCAATTCCCCTTATTGTCTGGCTTGAAAGCCAATCGAATTTTCTTGAATCATTCTGTAATTCAAGAAGACTTAAATCCTTGTTATCACCTTCAATCCAAATCAAATCACCATGAACTTTCTCTAATCGCTTGATCAGATAAATTCCCGGCATCTCATCTCGCTCGACAATGACGACCCGTCCACGAATCTGCTCGAGATACTGGCGTGAGAGCGGCGCTTTCACCATCCGAACCCAGATAACTTGCCCATCACGCAAAGTCGGCGCCATAGAGGGGCCTTTGACCTCGGCCCGCTCTATTGAGAATAGGCGCAACAGACCTTCAACTATTCGCATCCAGACTCAATTCTCGGTTGACTCTCCATTGACTCACCAACGACCCTAAGGCGAAGGCCTCGGTGAGCATAACCCCAAGTCAGAAGGTAGCCTTGCCGAAGATTTCTAGGAAACATTCTCAATAGAAGGGTAAAAACCATGATCACAGTCCACGCACATTGCGATTTGCCATGCGGAGTCTATGACCCAGCACAGGCACGTATTGAGGCGCTTTCGGTCAAGGCATGCATGGAGAAGTACAACGCCTCATCAGATGCTGATTTCAAGTCTCGCTCCGTTGCGATCAAAGAAGAGCGTTCCCACCAAGTAAAGGAACACCTCTGGGTGCTTTGGACCGATTACTTCAAGCCCAATCACTTTGAGGCTTACCCACAACTTCATTCACTCTTCAATGAGGCAACGAAGTTGGCTGGCGCCACTGGAACAAAAGGCACCAACGATGTGGCGGTAGCAGAGAAATTGATCGCCAAGATCGATGAGATTGCCGAAATCTTCTGGGCGACAAAGAAGTAGGTCACACTTCAAACTTCCTTTTAGTGCTCGTTCGTATCTGCACTTTCATTCTGAGCTAAGACTGAAAGTGCAGCTACTTTTGCCGCATAACGAATTCTTTCGACAATTTCTCGTTGCAACATTCCGGTAGCGACTCTTCTCGTCCCGTAAAAGACCTCACATTGAAAGACAATCGCCTCATTTCCATCTTTCTCATCTAAAGCAACGACGGTTGCTGTGGCATTGAGATCAATGCCAATTCCAACGATGCTCTCGATATGACACTCGAACTGATTAGTCACCGAGGTTTCAGTTAAATCAAGGAAATCAGAAATCGCAGTATGTGAAGCGCTCTCCATCAGACGAAGCAAGAAAGAGGTGGAGAGCATGGCAAGGTCGCCATCGCCAATTGCTGCTGCGGTATCTCCGGGTCTTGTGACCATAGTGGCGATCCCGACCGCACCCAAAAGATTCTCTCGAGTTGGATCGTAAGCCGAACTCGCGCTGAGGTTCATATCAATAACCTAGCAGGGCAGTTAGGAGGACTCGGGATATCGAGTCACTATGTCGAACTAAAACGGAAAGTCGCGACGAATCTCGTGAGACTCCTCGATTTCGATAGTGGTCTCACCATCGATGGTTATCTCGGTCTTTCTATATTGTGAGAAAACTTGCGTTGTAGTCCGTTCAAAGAAACCAGGTGCTTGCATCTGCGCCGCGATCCCCTGTATCTGAAGGATGATCCGCTCTTCTACATCTAGTGGCGTCACTTCGACGCAAGATCGTGAAAGAAGTTCTCGAAGAATCGAGATGTGTTTTCGCTCTCGTTCAGTTCTTTCGGCACATGCGGGGCAACTTTGTAAATGAAGAGCAATCGCATTGAAGACGGCTGAATCTTCGATCTCGTTATCAATGAATGGATGAATCGCGGCCATCACGGTTCGACAGGCGAGCGGAGTCATTTCATATGCCATATCTACTCGCCCCCCTTCTTGCTTTTTGCTGAAGAACTACCAACGCTCTCCCGGCCGTAACCAAGTTCACGGGCATATTCGGCTAACAACTCGCGAAGCTGTTTTCGTCCCCGATGTAGGCGCGACATAATCGTTCCGGTCGGGATTCCGAGAATTTCCGATGCCTCTTTATATGCGAAACCCTCTACATCGACGAGATAGACCGCCATACGAAATTCCTCAGGGATCGCCTGCAGAGCTCGTTTGATATCAACATCAGGGAGGTGCTCAAGGACCTCAACCTCTGCCGACTTTCCTAGATCAGAGGTATGGCTCGCTGCGCCAAATAGCTCCCAATCCTCTAACTCGCTATCAGTAACTTGGGGTCGGCGTTGATCCTTTCGATAGTTATTGATGAAGGTCGTAGTGAGTACGCGATAGAGCCAGGCTTTGAGATTGGTTCCAGGCTCGAATTGATGGAACGAGACGAAGGCCTTTGCATAGGTATCTTGCAGTAAGTCTTGGGCATCATCAGGATTTCTGGTGTAGCGAAGAGCTGCGGAGTAAAGCTGATTCTTAAAGGCAAGGGCGTCTCGCTCAAATCGCTTGGTTCGCTCTGCGATGCTCTCTTTTTTGCGATCGACGACGACTAGTTCACCTGCATGATGAGTTGGGTCGACATTCACGGCGTCAAGAAGAAGAGGCTCACGAGATGGCGCATCGCCATCCGAGGGTTGTGATTTCTTCGCCGGGCTCACAGGGAGAATGTTATTGCCCCTGGTTTCCACTCCCCACTCGAAGGGAATCTGAACATATTCAAAGGCGATTTTGACTAAAAGAGCGTCTCACTCTCGCCCATCTCAATGGGCGCAATCAGTTCTCTCCCATTATTGCGGATTGAGTTGACGCGAGACTCAACCGGCCAGAATTTCAAATGGGAATCGGGGTCAGGCACCGCTAATAGTCCTTTGAGTTCTTGTTCTGGCGTATCGATATCTAACCATCGATCCCATCGATCTCGCGGTAGAAGGAGTGGCATCCGATTATGAACCTTTGCGAGTTCTCCTACAGCGTCACGAGTGATGATTGCCACTGATTGATTCATTGAAGGTAACGAATCATCCCTCTCGCCGGAATCTAAAACTTCAGGATCTTTCCAGAAACTGTAGATACCGGTAAAAGCAAGTAAGTGATCTTCGTCAGATGTGACAAAGATAGGTTGCTTTCGTGGATATTCTCCGAGTTCGGTAGCCCATTCGTAATATCCAGTCGCAGGAACCAAGCATCGCTTTGTTTTGAATGCTTGTCGAAAAGTGGGTTTTTCATGAACTGTCTCGACGCGAGCGTTGATCGCCATCGATTGCGATCGGCTTGCCTCTTCCCGAGTCTTTGACCAAGGTGCAATCAATCCCCATGATGCGATATCGAGTGAACGCTCTCCGCTCGCACCTTTGATTAAATAAATCGACTTCGTTGGAGCGATATTCCAATCGATAGGCAGCGGAGCTCGAGTCGCCTGATCCGAGAGTGAATTGATATCGAATTGGGTGATGATCTCCTCTTGCAAGGCAGCGAGAGCGTAACGACCACACATAAGCGAAGCGTACTTACTGAGAATCATAGATATGGCTACCTCAACAAATCATCAGACCTCTATCGAGTTGTGGGCGATAGAATCGCGCTTCAATGATGGCGAAATCCCAAGATGATCAGGCGCTATGGAGCTCACCTTTCCTTGGCGATGCCCAACTCGATGCAACTCTTGATTTACCTACATCAAAATCGATGATGGCAAGAGCGCTAATTCTTGCCTCAATTTCAAAGCGCCCTTCGCTCATCAAGAGGCCGCTTCGATCACGAGACTCACTTCTTATGCGCGATGGACTTCGTGCTCTTGGGGTAGAAATCGATGAGATCGAAGTAGAGGGTGAAAGCGCTTGGCGGATAAGACCGCAACCACTCAAAGGACCAGCAAAAATTGATGTCGGTAATGCTGGAACGGTGATGCGTTTTCTCCCACCAATCGCGGCTCTTGCAGAAGGTGAGATTCGATTCGATGGTGATGAGAGATCGCATGAACGGCCGCTTCGTCCAGTTATTGAGGCACTGCAATCTTTAGGCGTAGCGATTGCTCATGATGATCGATTTGCTTTACCTCTAACCATCAAAGGAGCGGGCCAACTTTCAGGGGGCGAGGTTGAGATTGATGCATCGGCCTCAAGTCAGTTCATCTCAGCCCTACTTCTTGCATCGCCAGCGATGAGTGGTGACCTCACTATTCGACATACTGGTCGATCTCTTCCCTCACTTCCTCATATTGAGATGACAATCGCAATGCTCAAAGATCGCGGTATTGATGTTGAAGTTGATTCAGACTCGAGAACTTGGCGGGTGAAACAGGGCTCAGGGATGATAGAGATTGACCAAATAACAATCGAACCGGATCTATCAAATGCAGCACCATTCATTGCAGCAGCACTCCTTATGGGAGGAAGAGTCCGCATCAAAGATTGGCCAGTCTCGACGAGACAGGCAGGTGATTCACTTCGATCAATTTTCACGCTGATGGGTGGGGCGTTCACTCGCGTCGGTAGCGACATTGAGTTCACGGCGCTCGGCCGAGATGCACTAGAAGGTATCGACATCGATCTCGGTGACGTCGGTGAGTTGACACCAACTATCGCTGGAGTAGCTGCATTCGCCAGCTCCAAGTCGCACCTTAGAAATATTGGTCATCTAAGGCTCCATGAAACCGACAGGCTTAGCGCTTTGGCCACTGAGCTTCGAAAGATAGGTGCTCAAGTCATAGAAAATGAAGATTCGCTAGAGATCACTCCACTCTCCAACAGAGACCATGTCTCCAGAGATGATGAAGTAATAATTGAGAGTTATGACGATCATCGAATTGCCACCCTTGGTGCGCTCATCGGCTTAGTCGTGAAAAATGTGAAAGTAAGAAATATTGCAACGACTGCGAAGACGATCCCAGATTTTCCTGCTCTTTGGCAGAAGCTGATCCAGCCAGTTTCTTCTAGACCGAGTGGCAACTAATCGTGGCTACAAGGCGATCAAATCGAGATTTTGATGAGAGCGATGTACGAATAAGACCAGCACGGAGCACCAAACGGCGAAGTAAAGATCGACCTGATTACTCAACTCTTCCAGGTGCCCTTGTGACGCAAGTGGATCGCGGTCGCTCTATCTGTCTTAGCGATGACGGAACAGAAATCGTCGCCATGAAGGCCCGCGAACTTGGGAAGAATTCAGTAGTCGTTGGCGATCGAGTCATTCTGGATGGTGATATCTCAGGCGATGAAGGAACGCTTGCTCGCATAGTGAAAGTTGAAGAGCGCAAGAATTCGCTCTCTCGAACCATCGATGATGTCGGTGTCATGGAACGAGCAATTGTTGCAAATGTCGATTGCATGGTCATCGTGGTGGCCGCAGCAGATCCAGCACCGAAGACCGGGCTGATCGATCGTGCGCTTGTGGTCGCTTATGACCAGGGAATCAAGCCGATTCTTGTCATCACCAAGTGCGACCTTGCTCAGCCAACCGAACTTCGAAATCTCTATTCACCACTTGAGGTCGAAATTTTCGAAAGTCAAAGAGATTGCAATCTTGACTCGCTACGAAACCTGCTCCATGGACAGACTTCGGTGCTTATCGGTCATTCGGGTGTTGGTAAGTCCACGCTCCTTAATGCAATCCTGGGTGAGGATCTACGAGCAACAGGCTCTGTCAATGAAGTCACTGGGCGTGGACGACACACTTCATCAAATGCAGTTGCATTTCCGCTCGCCGAGCATCAAGGTTCAAGCGAGATAGATGGTTGGTTGATTGACACCCCAGGACTTCGCTCTTTCGGGCTTCGACATATCGATCCCAATCGAGTTGTTTCATCCTTTGAAGAGTTTGCCGAAGTCATTTCATCCTGCCCGAAGAATTGCAGTCACAATGAAGTCAGTTGTGCGCTCAATCACCTCCTTGAACGAGATCCCAAGAGCGCCACTCGTATCGCAAGCCTTCGCCGCCTGCTCACACTCGATAGAGAGAATGGGTACGACTAAACTCATCGCATGAGTAGCGAGGCTAGAAAGGAATCTAGCGTCATCGGAGATCCTTCAGACTTGGATCTTGCACAAAAGCTTGCTGATCTCTCAGATGTAATCACACTTGATCGCTATCTCGCACATGATCTTGTAATCGAAACCAAACCAGATACCACTCCGGTTACCGATGCAGATCGAGCTGTTGAGAGGGTAATCCGCGAGACTCTCGCGAAAGAACGTGCGAACGATCAGATAATCGGCGAAGAATTTGGTGGTTTGGAACTTCTAGCCAGAGCAAAGGTGGGATCTCGCTTTTGGATATTGGATCCGATTGATGGAACGAAGAATTTCCTACGAGGAATGCCGACCTGGGCAACGCTGATAGCACTTGCCGAAATCACTTCAGCTGGACCAAAGGTGACCGTAGGTGTCGTCTCGTCCCCCGCTCTCGGAAGAAGATGGTTTGCTCGAACCGGCGGAAAGGCATTCGTGACCGAGGCATTCTCAGGAAGGAATAGGACCCGCCAAATCCGAGTTTCCAAGGTAGCAAGTTTTGATGATGCATCACTTTCCTATTCGGATCTCAATGGATGGAAAGAGAGAAAGGGAGCATTTGTCTCACTCTTTGATTCGCTCTGGCGAAC
>VGAI01000018.1 GCA_016870815.1 Actinomycetota bacterium | reverse complement strand
AATATCGCGTTGCGATTACCCCGGCTGGCGTAAGAGAGTTCATCAATCACGGCCATAAAGTCATCGTAGAAACCGGTGCAGGCAATGGTTCGGCGATTTCAGATGATGCTTACAAATCTGCTGGTGCTGAGATCGTAGCTACTGCCGCTGAAGTCTGGTCGCGGGCGGAGATGATCTTGAAGGTGAAAGAGCCAATCGCGCAGGAATATCCATTGATGCGCCAAGGTCAAGTGCTCTTCACCTATCTACATCTCGCAGCCTCGAAAGATTGCACTGATGCTCTCATCAAGAGTGGTATCACCGCGATTGCCTATGAAACCGTCGATGTCAATGGATATCTTCCGCTTCTCGCGCCGATGAGCGAAGTTGCTGGACGCATGGCGGTACAAGTTGGTGCAGCGGCACTACAAAAGAGTGCTGGCGGTCGAGGCGTTCTCCTTGGTGGCGTGCCTGGCGTACGTCCGGCACGAGTTGTGATCCTTGGCGGGGGAGTCGCTGGCGTCAATGCCGCGACAATCGCGCATGGAATGAGAGCAGAAGTCACGATTCTTGATGTGAATACCCGTCGCCTCGTTCAGCTTGATGAACTTTTCGAGGGAAATGTCAGAACCCTTGCCTCTAACTCCTATGAGATCGAAGACCAAGTTCTCTCAGCAGATCTTGTAATTGGCGCAGTTTTGGTCCACGGTGCAAAGGCGCCACGCCTAGTCAGTAACGATCTCGTCAAACGAATGAAGCCAGGCAGCGTTCTTGTCGATATTGCTATCGATCAAGGTGGTTGCTTTGAGGACTCTAAGCCCACCACGCATGCTGACCCGACATATCCAGTCCATGGCTCAATTTTCTATTGCGTGGCAAATATGCCTGGCGCGGTTCCTAATACCTCGACCTATGCGCTGACGAACGTGACGCTTCGTTACGCCCTCGCGCTCGCCGATAAAGGATGGCGGGAGGCGATAAAGGACGACCCGAATCTCGCCCTTGGCCTCAATGTGCATGAAGGAAAGATTTATTACGAGGCGGTCGCCGAAGCTCACGGACTTCCCAACCATAAACTTTAGATCTTTCTCATAGGCTCTCGCTATGCAGGAGAGTTCGGCTGAGGTAGTAGTTATTGGTGGCGGCGTAGTAGGCGCTTCAATCGCATTCCATCTCGCGGAAGCAAGTGTCGATGTTGCACTCATCGAGAAAAGCGAGCTTGGGGCAGGATCAACCTCGAAGGCAGCAGGTGGTCTTCGCACCATCTTTAGCGATGACCTTAATATCGAGATAGCCCTTCGCTCAATCGAGGCCTATCGAAACTTTTCTGCGCGACCAGGGCATGAAGTCGACTTCAAGGTTCATGGGTATCTCATTCTGATCAGTAGAGAAGATGACCTCGAGAATTTTCGAAGAATCGTCGAACGTCAAAACGCTTTTGGCATTCCAAGTCGAATCATCTCGCCAGAAGAAGCAGGTGAGATAAATCCGATGATTTCTACTGAAGGCTTGATCGCAGCTCTCCATTCGCCGGCTGACGCGCAATGTTCCCCCGAAGGTGCAGTGATGGGTTATGCCCAAGGCGCAAGAAAACTTGGAGCGAAGATTTTGCAGGGTGAGGGCGTTATGGGGATAGATCAAGAAGCGAATTCAATCACCGCGGTTCATACGGCGAGTAGGAAGATTTCAACGTCAACGGTCGTCATTGCTGCTGGAGTTTGGTCACCAGAGATCGGCGAGATGATCGGCCTCGATATTCCGGTTAAGCCGTACAAGCGAGAGATAGTGATTACCGATTCGCTTGGAAGCCACTGGAGTGGGATGCCTGACTCACTCCCCATGACGATCGATTTCTCCTCAACGCTTAGTTGGCGACCCGAAGGAGGAGCCCTCCTTATCGGATTCTCAGATGAGAGAGTTCCAGCTGGCTTCGACACCACTCGAGATCCGAGATATATCGAAAAGCTTGCCGAACTTGCGCTCCATCGAATACCAATCACGAATCAACTTGGAATCGGAAAGGGATGGGCAGGGCTCTATGACACAAGCCCCGATAACAATGCCCTCCTTGGTGAAGCGAATTCGCCCAACCGAGTTCTCTATGCCACTGGATTCAGCGGTCATGGCGTGATGCAGGCACCTGCAGTGGGAGAGATCATTCGAGACCTGTACCTTGGGCAAGAACCTTTCGTGGATATATCTCCGCTCTCAGTTGATCGATTCAAAGAGGCGAGAGCGCGTAGAGAATCTGCAGTCTTCTAGCCAGGCTTTGGGCCAGGTTTTGCGAAGGGTTTTGAGCCAGAACGGCAATGATGACTTGCAGGAGTGGGTCGGATTCTTTAGATTGCGCCGAGGTCATGAGTTCCAGCGTTTAAGCCCCGGCTAACTGGACGGCAACCCTCCTCCGCGGTGGGGTGCTCCGGGTGAGGACCAGGTGTCACGAAAGTCGTGATGCAAGCGCGGGTCTGCCAACTTCTGTCAGGTCCAGCGTTAGATCTGAAGTAGAGAAAGGCAGAAAATGTCAGATTTCAAAAACGTAAAGTCTCGTAAGCGACCGATTGCACTTGTTGCTCTTGCACTCGCTGCACTATTCCTTAGTTCCTGCTCATCCTCATCAGAAGATGCAGCAGCGCCCGCCGAAGGTTGCGTTGCCGGTGAGTTGGCGACCGTTGAGGCAGGCGCTCTCATCATCGCAACAGGTGAACCCGCTTACTATCCATGGGTCATCGATGATGCACCTGAATCAGGGCAGGGATTTGAAGCGGCGATTGCATATGCCGTCGCTGAGAAGCTCGGCTACGGAAAAGATGCTGTCAAGTGGATCCGCTCCACATTCGATGGCGCAATCGCTCCTGGCCCGAAGGACTTCGATTTCAACCTTCAGCAGTACTCGATCACGACAGAGCGCGCTGAAGTAGTTGACTTCTCATCTCCTTATTACAAGGCAAATCAAGCGATCGTCTCGTTCAAGGGAAGCAAGCTTGATGGCGTCACCGACCTCGCCGGCATCACTGCCGCAGGGGCAAAGCTTGGCGCGGCAGTCTCAACCACCTCTCTTGATGTGATTGAGAGCCAACTCGGTCTCAAGGCTTCTGTATTCAACGACAATGCCGGTGGTGTCACCGCCCTTAAGAACAAGCAGATTGATGGATTGGTCGTCGATCTACCGACCGCCTTCTATCTCTCCGCTGTTGAGATTGATAACGGAATCATCGTTGGACAGATTGACGGAAGCGATGCAGGAGATAGCGGTTTCGGTCTCCTTCTCGCTAAGGACAGTCCAATAACTGGTTGCGTCACTGACGCAGTCGATGCGCTCACATCGGATGGCACCATCGCAGCAATCACGCAAGAGTGGTTGGCTAATACTGCGGGCGCCCCTGTCCTCAAGTAAGCACATCACTAGATAATCGAATGCCAATCGGTCGATGGGCGTAGTCAAGGCTTACCGATGACTTCGCCCATCTCCGATTCAGAGAACTGGCAACCAAGCGAACTCGAGAGAAGGCGCCGCGCAGAGCGCCAACGCAAGACGCAGAAAAACGTTTTAATCGCAGGAATATCTAGCGTTCTCGTCTTGGGCACTTTTTCCATCATTCTGGTCAACTCACCAGGATGGATTTCACTACGCGATACTTTCTTCAAATGGGCATACGGAGTAGAGGTACTTCCTAAAGTCATCCTCGGATTCACCACGAATATAACGCTCACCTTAATTGCTGGTAGCTCAGTGGCTCTCTTGGGATTATTGCTCGCCTTAGTACGGACCTCACGATCGCCAGCGCTCACTCCCTTTAGGTTTCTTGCGACGATTTATGTCGATGTCTTTCGAGGCATTCCGATGATTTTGGTCATCTTGCTCATTGGTTTTGGAATTCCTGCACTTCAAATTCCTGGCGTCACGAATGAAGTTCTCATTCTTGGAACGATCGCGGTGATCATCACCTACACCGCCTATGTCGCCGAAGTCCTTCGAAGTGGAATCCTCACAGTTCATCCCAGCCAACGAGCGGCAGCCCGCTCACTTGGTCTCTCTCATTTTCAGACGCTTCGCCATGTCGTCCTGCCTCAGGCAATCAAGCGAGTAACCCCTCCCTTACTCAATGACTTAGTGGCTCTCATCAAAGACACTGGCTTGATTTCAATTCTTGGTGTGACTGATGCCGTCCGAGCGGCACAAATCCAGACCGCAAAATCATTCAATTACACGCCTTATGTGATGGCCGCGCTCCTATTCCTTGCCGTCACCATTCCGCTCACCAGGTACACCGACAGGATCCTTCGTCGCTCTATGGAGCGACAGAATGCTCAGGGACTCACATGAGTCTTTCACCGAGCGCACTTCTCTCTGTCCGTGATCTAAAAAAGACTTTTGGCTCTGAAGTGGTCCTTGATGGAATCTCATTTGAAGTGCCAGTTCACACCGCGACCGTCTTTATCGGTGCCTCAGGGAGTGGAAAGTCGACACTTCTCCGAGCACTCAACCTTCTGGAACAGGTCGATGATGGCGTCATTGAACTTGATGGCGAAGAGATCACCGCCGTCGATATCGATCCAGATCAAGTTCGTCGAAAACTTGGCATGGTCTTCCAAGCCTTCAATCTCTTCCCACATATGAGCGTTCTGGAGAACATCACGTTGAGTCCAATCAAAGTCCATGGACTGACCCGAGATGAGGCGAATGAACGAGCCTTATCCCTCCTCGAACGCTTTGGGTTGCGGGAGAAAGCAGATCAATATCCCGATCGTCTCAGTGGTGGTCAACAACAGCGCGTGGCAATCATCCGCGCACTGGCTCGTAATCCACGGCTACTTCTCCTCGATGAAATCACATCAGCCTTGGATCCTGTGCTCGTCAATGAAGTCCTCCTGACGGTCCGTGAACTGAAAGAGGAGGGAATGACTATGGTGATTGCCACTCATGAGATGGGCTTTGCAAAGCAAGTTGCTGACCAACTCTGCTATCTCCATGGCGGAAAGATCGTGGAATCTGGAAGAGCATCCGATGTGATTGACCGACCGAAAGAGCCCGAGACGCAGGAGTTCTTGGCACGGGTTCACAGCGCAGGACGACTGTAAGAAGCGCTTGTAAACCGTTGCTATACCGTTGCTATACCGTTGCTATACCGTTGCTATACCGTTGCTATACCGTTGCCAAACCCCTTCAGAATTGATTGATTCAAGGCTAGACATTCAAATATCTCTTCGGCTACTATCCGCCCAGGTCATGAGTTCCAGTTCATAGCCCCGGCTAACTGGACGGCAACCCTCCACCGCGGTGGGGTGCTCCGGGTGAAGACCAGGTTCAGTGAGAGTCACTGAACAAGCGCGGGTCTGCCACAGATGTCAGGCCCCGATAGTTTCGGGGAGGTCTTCCTTTGTCTACCAATAATTCAGCGATTCCATTCGATGTTCGTGGCGCAGCGTTCGAAACGCGCCAGATCCATGCGGGTCAGGTACCTGATCCAACAACGGGTGCGCGAGCACTTCCGCTCTATCAAACGACTGCCTACCAGTTCCGCGATACCACCCATGCTGCAAATCTCTTTGGCCTTGCTGAACTTGGAAACATCTACACCCGCATCATGAATCCAACTCAAGATGCGGTCGAACAGAGGCTTGCATCGTTAGAGGGGGGCGTTGCTGCTCTTCTTCTTGCTTCAGGCTCTGCAGCAACGACTTTCGCAGTTCTCAATGTCGCAGAGGCAGGCGATCACATCGTCTCATCACCATCACTTTATGGTGGCACTTACAACCTCTTTCACTACACCTTGCCAAAATTTGGTATCGAAGTGAGCTTCGTTGAGAACCCGGATGATCCAGAGAGTTGGAAGAAGGCGATTCGCCCTAATACGAAAGCACTTTTCGGAGAGATGATTGCGAATCCTAAGAACGACCTGCTCGATATCGAAGCGGTGGCAAAAGTGGCGCACAATGCAGGTCTGCCATTGATCGTCGATAACACTGTGGCGACACCATTCTTGATCCGACCGATAGAGCATGGCGCAGATGTAGTCGTTCATTCTGCGACGAAATTCCTCTCAGGGCATGGAAATGCCGTCGTCGGGGCGATCATCGATTCAGGAAACTTCGATTACGCGAAGTACCCAGATCGCTTCCCAGGATTTAATAATCCCGACCCCTCCTACCATGGCTTGGAATACGCCAAAGCCCTTGGCGTCGGCTCAGCATTTGGCGCCAACCTCGCCTACATTTTCAAGATCCGCCTCACTCTGCTTCGAGATGTCGGAGCAGCAGTCAGCCCATTTAACGCTTGGCTTCTCGCCCAGGGACTCGAGACGCTCTCACTGCGGATCGAACGCCATGTAGAGAATGCGAAGAAAGTAGCGGATTGGCTTGAGAAGAATCCGCAGGTAGAGAAGGTGAACTACGCATCGCTCTCATCATCGCCATGGAACGCACTCGCCAAAAAGTATTCTCCTAAGGGATCTGGCTCTGTGCTCTCATTCCACATTAAAGGTGGCGTAGAGGCGGGCAAGAAGTTCATCGAAGCCCTTACTATCTTCTCGCATGTTGCAAATATTGGTGATGTGCGATCACTTGCGATTCATCCGGCATCAACGACGCACTCCCAGTTGAAGCCAGAGGAGCAGGTAACTGCTGGAGTTGAGCCAGGGCTGGTGCGACTGAGCCTTGGACTCGAACATATCGATGACATCATCTCTGACCTCGAGCGCGCCTTTAGCGCAGCGGCCCTGGTGAAGGCAACTGCATAGATGTCGCCACAGCAAGAAGCGCTTAAGGATTTTGGCAAGCAAGGCGCCGGTGGCGAAGTCACTGGCGCCTGGCTGGAAAGCCACGAACCGGGTGAGCGCAACTTCCTAAGGCTTGAAACCCTGCCTTTAGAAAACGGTGCTCGCTTAAGTGAGCCGACTATCGCTTATCAAAGTTGGGGCAGACTTAATGCTGATAAGAGCAATGCGATCCTGATCAACCATGCTCTCACGGGATGGTCTGATGTTCCCGCGTGGTGGCCGAAGATGGTTGGCCCTGGCCTTGCCTTCGATACCGATCGATTCTTCATCATCTGCCCCAATGTGATCGGTGGATGTCAAGGAAGCACAGGACCATCATCACTTGCCCCCGATGGAAGAAGGTTTGGTTCACGCTTTCCAACAGTCTCTATTCGCGACATGGTTCTTGCCGAGAAGAAAGTCGCCGAACATTTCGGAATCGAAAGATTCCTTCTCGCAGCTGGGCCTTCTCTGGGTGGGATGCGCGCGCTCGAATGGGCGGTCACATATCCAGATGCAGTCGCGGCAATCTGCGTGATCGGATCCTCTGCCATTGCCACAGGAGATCAGATCGGAACCGCTTCGATTCAGATTCGAGCGATTAAGAGCGACCCAAACTTCTATGGCGGTGATTACTACGAAGCCGAGAAAGGTCCCGTTGAGGGGCTTGGTATCGCACGGCGAATAGCGCACCTCACCTACAGGACTGAACTTGAGATGGACCTTCGTTTTGGAGCGCTTGGGCAAGAGGATGGAAGTGGGCGCTTCCAAGTTGCCTCATATCTGGATCATCAGGCCGAGAAGCTTCAGAGGCGATTTGATGCCAACACCTACATCCACCTCACTGAGGCTATGAACACCCACGATGTGGGGCGTGGCCGCGGTGGGGTAGGTGCTGCACTCTCTCGGATCAAAGCCGAAACAACGGTGGTCGCCATCGATACCGATCGCCTCTTCCCACCTCGGTTACAGAAGGAAATCGTCGAGTTAACTCCTACCGCGAAGCCCCTTGAGGTGATTTCTTCACCTTTTGGCCATGACGGATTCCTGATTGAGGTTGAACGGGTGGGCGAAATCATCCGGAAAGCCCTCGAACGCGTCCGTTAGGGGTCGATTGCGGCGATTCTGGGTGGAATAAGCCTGTGGACAATTTATAATATGCCAAGAACGAGATGGCTCCGGAACCCTCCGAGAAGCCGAAATCCAAAGGAACTCAATTGCCTGTATTTCGTGCGCCCAAAAAGCGGTCGGTAAAGAAGACTGCGAAGGCTAATAAGAAGTCAGCGGCAAAAAAGAGCGCAACGGTCTCTCGCTTCGCTCCGATTCGCACCATTGCAAAACCTGCAGTGAAGGCAAAGCCAAAGAAGAAGACTGTTAAGAAGGCGACAGCGCCGAAACGCTTCCTTACAAAGGCTGAGATTGAAGAATTAAAGAAGAAGGGTGCGCTCGCCAGCGAAGCGCCGAAGGGTCCACGTCGATTCCCAACAAAAGCCGAACTTGAGGCGATGAAGGCAGGCAAGAATCCGCAAGCAACAGCAAAAGTTCCAGGAGCAACAAAGAAAGTTATTGTTGATGGTGAAGAAGTTGAAGTTGAAGATGTAGAACTTGAAGATCTAGAGAGTATTGCAACTGAGGGTGAGGGCGAAGAGGGCGAAGAGAAGAGTGATGTCCGAGTCGTCAATCTCAGTGAAGAAGCAAAGCGTGAAGAAGGTGAGTTCACACTTAAGGATTCGGAAGAGGATGACGCTCCGCCACAGACTGTTCTCACCGCAGGCGCAACAGCTGATCCAGTTAAGGATTACCTCAAGCAGATAGGTCGTGTGGCCCTTCTTAATGCAGAGCTCGAAGTTGAGTTGGCAATGCGAATCGAAGCAGGACTTTTCGCTGAAGAGCGCGTCACTCACGACAAGAAGATGGATCGAAAGCTGAAGAAGGAATTAGAGTGGATCGCCGAGGATGGAAAGCGAGCAAAGAACCATCTTCTCGAAGCAAACCTCCGTCTTGTGGTCTCGTTGGCGAAGAGATACACCGGACGTGGAATGCTCTTCCTTGACCTAATCCAAGAAGGAAATCTTGGTCTTATCCGTGCGGTAGAGAAGTTCGACTATACAAAGGGATACAAGTTCTCGACCTATGCGACTTGGTGGATCCGCCAAGCGATCACGAGAGCGATGGCTGACCAAGCACGAACCATCCGTATTCCAGTTCATATGGTTGAAGTCATCAACAAACTCGCGCGAGTACAGCGCCAGATGCTTCAAGATCTTGGTAGGGAACCAACGCCTGAGGAGCTCGCAAAAGAACTTGATATGACCCCTGAGAAGGTCGTTGAAGTTCAGAAGTATGGACGCGAGCCGATTTCACTTCATACGCCACTTGGCGAAGAAGGCGATAGCGAGTTCGGTGACTTGATTGAGGATTCTGAGGCAATCGTCCCTGCTGAAGCGGTCTCCTTCACCATCTTGCAAGAAGAGCTCCATAAAGTCCTTGACACCATGTCCGAGCGCGAAGCAGGCGTTGTAAAGATGCGATTTGGTCTGACAGATGGCCAGCCGAAGACCCTTGATGAGATTGGCAAGGTCTACGGCGTGACTCGAGAGCGCATTCGCCAAATCGAGTCGAAGACGATGTCTAAACTCCGCCACCCTTCACGTTCGCAGTCGCTACGCGATTACCTCGACTAGAGATCGGAAATTCGATGAGTGAGAAAGTCACGATGCGAGTAAAGCCTAATGGCTCGATTCGTGTCACTGGAACCGTTGATTTCGTCGACGGCGATGGAAATGTGATCGAAACTAAGAGTGATTTCTCCCTCTGCAGGTGTGGTCACTCGAAAGAGAAACCAATGTGCGATGGTTCTCACCGTGAGGCAGGATTCCAAGCCGAATAACCATCCGCTTTGGCGAGATGGTCATCAATCCCTCCAGCTTCCTGCGCTGAAGGAACCAGTTGATTTCGATGTTGTAATCATCGGTGGCGGTTTTTCAGGTCTCTGGAGTGCATTTCATTTACTTGAGCGCGATGCCTCATTAAGTATCGCAATATTCGAAGCTGAGGAGATTGGCTTCGGTGCAAGCGGCAGAAATGGTGGCTGGGTCTCCTCTGATTACCCAGTAGACCCTTTTACTCTCAAGAAACGTCATCCCAACTCTGATATCGAAGGTTTCTGGGATTTGATGCGATCTGCGATTGACGAGATTGGCGATTTTGCCTCAACTCATGCGCCCACTGCCAATTTTCGCAAGGCAGGTTCATTGGTCTTTGCTCGTAATCAAGCCCAGTTAACTCGACTTCAGAGTTCACTCTTTGGAAAGAAAAGACTCCTCGGCAAGCAGGAAACTCAATCGATGCTTGGTGTCGATGGGGCAATCGGATCGCTCTTCGATCCGGACTGCGCCACCGTTGCGCCATACCCGTTACTGCGGGCCTTGGCCCAGCACCTCATCTCGCGCGGAGTTGCGATATTCGAGAAATCTGAAGCTCAACTGGATGAAGACTCACTTCGAGTTAACGGTCATCTCGTGAAGTGCCGGAAACGGATTATTGCCACCGAGGCTTACAAGGCGCCATCTCGAAAGCAAATACCTATCTATTCCCTCATGGTTGCGACCTCACCACTTACCTCCGAGCAACAATCGAGCGTGACGCGAATACCGGGCCTTGCTTTTATGGAGGCGCTTCATAACGTCAACTACGCGCAGATGACTCATGATGGACGTATGGCCATCGGCGGTCGCGGTGCGCGCTACCCATTTGGAAGCCGCCTTCGTTCTAGAAAAGAGAGCAAGGAGAGCGTCCATAATCAAATCTCATCGTTGCTGGGGAAGTGGTTTCCACATCTAGGTGAATGGAGCGTTACTCATCGATGGGGCGGCCCGGTTGCTGTCCGCTGGAATTGGGAGAGTTATCTCTTCTTCGACTCGAAGACTCAGACTGGTTCTATTGGCGGATATGTTGGTGATGGCGTGACCATCAGTTATCTCTCGGCAAAGGCTCTTGCTGATTGCATGCTTGGCGGGGAGAAGTACATGAAGATGCCATTTATCGAAAATCAATCGAGAAAATGGCCCATCGAACCACTTCGCTTTATCGGTGCGAATGCACTTGTTTCAATGGTGAAGTTGGCTGATCACGAGGAAAGGCTTACGAACCGCGAAAGCTTGATTTATAAAGGTGCCTCACTCCTCATCGGTAAGTGAGTATAGGTTGAGTCTTTACTCAGCCCCAGCAGACTCATCAAGACGATGGGTCTCATCGTGAATATGCCTGGCCTGATCTTTGAGTCCTTCAGCGTAAGCCTTCGCATGGTGGGAGCAGAAGAGAAGTGATGCACCTGAGAGCAACGTCGCGCGAACATATGCCTGGGCGCCACATCGATCACAACGATCTACAGCATTGAGCGGTGTTTGCTCCAAGATCACCTGGTCGTTCATCACTCCTGGCTCCTCTTCTTCTCTCGCTTCACTATTCAATCCTTGAAAATGTATCTGAAAGCACCAACATCTAATCATGCTCTCGTTATTCCCACCTCAGAGAATAGAGATTTCGAGCACTCGGGCGTGTCTCAAATCTCATATATCGGATTTCCTTCAGGGGGCTAGTTAGAGTGCGCACCTGAGAATTAAGAGAAAAAAGGTGGAGATTTGGCCGACGAGGTTCATGTAGAAGATAGCTATACGGCCAAGGATCTTGCGGTTCTCGAGGGGCTTGAGGCGGTTAGAAAACGCCCAGGTATGTATATCGGCTCCACCGACTCACGTGGATTGATGCACTGCCTCTGGGAGATTATTGATAACGCAGTTGATGAGTCACTTGCCGGTCACTGCAAGAAGATCATCGTCAATCTTGAGAAAGATGGTTCGGTCGAAGTTCACGATGACGGTCGAGGCATTCCAATCGATAAAGAGCCTCGAACCGGACTTACTGGTGTTGAAGTAGTTATGACAAAACTTCATGCTGGTGGAAAGTTTGGCGGCGGCTCTTACGCGGCAACTGGTGGATTGCATGGAGTTGGCGCATCAGTGGTCAACGCCCTCTCTTCACGCCTTGATGTTGAAGTAGATCGCGGTGGAAAGATTCATTGGATGTCTTTCAAACGAGGCGTGGCTGGAATCTTTGATGGCGATGGACCCAATGCCACTTTCGCGCCCGAATCTGGTCTACGTGTTATAGGAAGGATTTCCGCCAAGATTACGGGCACCCGAATCAAATGGTGGGCCGATAAACAGATCTTCCTTAAAGATGCAGAATACGTATTGGAAGAGATCTACGAGCGAGCCAGGCAGACCTCGTACCTAGTCCCTGGACTCACTCTCGTCATCAACGACAATCGAGGCAAGAGCCAGCATAGTGAGACTTTCTTCCATAAGGGGGGAATCTCTGAGTACTGCTCTTTCATTCAAAGCGATGAACCAATCGGGGAAGTGATTCGATTGACGGGATCTGGCCATTATCAAGAGACCGTGCCAGTCCTTGATAGCGCCGGACAGATGAATCCGACCGAGGTCGAGCGAGATATGAACGTTGATATCGCAATGCGGTGGGGCAATGGTTATGAGACCAATATGCGCTCATTCGTCAACATCATCACCACTCCCAAAGGCGGAACGCATGTCCAAGGGTTCGAACGAGCGCTCACCAAATCTTTCAATGAGTATCTCCGGTCCACCGGCACGTTAAAGAAGAATGAGATTGATGTCATCAAAGACGACATTCTCGAAGGCCTCACTGCGGTCGTTACCGTGCGGATGCAGGAGCCACAGTTTGAAGGACAGACCAAAGAGGTGCTGGGTACTCCAGCGGTAGTCAAGATCGTCTCGCAAGTCGTTACAGATGAGTTGAAGAGATTCTTCACATCCACCAAACGAATCGAGAAAGCAACTGGTCGCGCAGTTCTTGAGAAGGTGGCCAACGCATCAAGAACTCGAATCTCAGCGCGGGCCCATAAAGAGTTGCAACGAAGGAAGAATGCCCTTGAAAGTTCATCGCTTCCTGCAAAACTCTCTGACTGTAGGTCGGAAGATGTCTCTCGTACCGAGCTATTCATCGTCGAAGGTGAGTCCGCACTCGGTACAACGAAAGCAGCAAGAGATTCTGAGTACCAAGCAATCCTGCCGATTCGCGGGAAGATTCTTAACGTACAAAAGGCGTCACTCTCACAGATGCTCGACAACACCGAGTGCGCATCTATCATCCAAGTGATTGGCGCAGGTTCGGGAAAGTCTTTCAATCTCGATGAAGCTCGTTATGGTCGAATCATCTTGATGTCAGATGCCGATGTTGATGGCGCACACATTCGTTGCCTCCTACTGACGCTGCTTCACAGATATATGAAGCCATTGATCGAAGATGGTCGAGTATTCGCAGCAATCCCACCACTGCATCGCATTGATGTCCTCGGTGGCGGTGGAAAGAAGGGCGAGGTCTTCTATACCTATTCCGATGATGAGATGAAGAAAAAGATCAGTGAACTGCAGAAGGCTGGAAAGCGATGGAAAGAGCCAATCCAGCGTTACAAAGGACTTGGCGAGATGGATGCAGACCAACTACGGGAGACCACGATGGATCCGGCCCATAGGACCCTTCGAAGGATCACTATTGCCGATGGTCAAGCAGCCGAGGGCATCTTTGAGCTTCTTATGGGTAATGAAGTGGCCCCTCGAAAAGACTTCATTTCAACTGCCGAGATAAGTCGAGAACGAATCGACGCTTAATTAGATTTCTCGAAGAAGCGCTTACCAACCGGGTGCGCTATTTGCACCACCATCAAGTTCGATCGTTGTGCCGGTAGCCCATTTGAAATTATCCGAAGCAATCGACTCAATCACTCGAGCGACGTCAACGCCATCGCCCATCCGTTTCAATGGCACCATCTCGTTCCAGGCCTTAACACCTTCTGGCCATGCCTCTTCGATGCCAGGGCGAGAGATCAAACCAAGTCGTATCGCTAGGACTCTCATCGGAGCGAGCTCAAGAGCTGCGCTTCTCGTCAGTGATTCGAGGGCGGCTTTGCTCGCGCCATAAAGAGCGTGACCCGGTCTTGCGCGTATTGCCTCGACCGAGGAGATATTTATGGCGACCTTAGTCCCAGTTCGAGAAGCGGCGGTAAGTAGTTCTAGTGGCGCGATGAGATTAAGGCGGAGCATTTCATTCGATACTTGATCGAGAGTCTTGCCGGCCAGATCTGGCTTAGAGAGAGGGTAGACCGATTGATCAGCGGCGCAATTGATCAAGAGATGAGGCTTTGTCGCTTCCACTAACTCTTCACCCGAACCAGGTAGAAGAAGATCCTTTTCCATCGCTGAGACGCCAACGACAGGGATCTTTCCACCATTTGAAACGGCGAAGACTTCCCATTCTCGATCACGAAAGTGAGTAGCTATGGCGCTTCCAACCGTGCCGCTAGCACCTGTAATCAATATTCGCTTTTTCATGGTGGTGTTACGCATGATGCAACTCTCTCACTTCATCGGCCAGTTCAAAAGCGTCATTTGATTCCATTTCGAGAGCCCATCGCTCAACCAAATCTTTTGTCGCAAGTTCCATCGTGGAGAAAGCGGGAATGAGGGAGCAGAGCACCATCGACCACTCGCCATCGGGTTTCGCGGCCATCCATGTAGATGCTGGGACTGTGAAGTGGAGTTCGCCAACTTGACCTGAGAGTCTTCGCTTTTCTATCTGAAGGGTTGGTTCTGATTGATCGAGGGTGTAGAGAATGGTGGGAGAGCCAGCGACATGTACCCAGAGTTCGGTCTCTGGGATTCGATGCCACGCCGAAAAATCAGGATCTACCATCATGAAATAGATGGCACTTGAGCCATCAGCGCGAAAGAGCGGTGCCCAGAGCCCACCCTCACCTTCAAGAGGATTCAAGTTAAAGCGTTCGATAAGTCTTTGAGGACTCGTCATTGTCTGCCGATCAGAAGGATTCCTTGAGTAAATCAAGTGATCTCACTCGCTTATTTGCTTGAGTCATGATCTCGACTGCATCCACCTTCGTGGGCTTCGCATCTCTCACTACTTGCTCGCCATCAACCCAGACATCGGTGACATCACCTCGACCAACAGCAAAGACAAGGAGTGCAAAGATGTCGTGGATTGGAGTGAGATGTGGTTTGGCGAGATCTATTGCAATGAAATCTGCGAACTTTCCGGTTTCAACGCTTCCGACTTGATCGGAGATACCCAGCGCCTTCGCTCCATCAATCGTTGCCAATCTAAAGATTGAGGATGCATCGACATGAGCAGGCGACCGCTTGATTGAGATGAGATGCGCGGCCATTCGCATTGTTTGCCACATATCAAGATCATTACTGGATGAGCAGCCGTCAGTACCGAGGCCAACATTCACTCCGGCATCAATGTAAGCGCCTATATCTGCAAGGCCGCTACCGAGTTTCATATTGCTACCTGGGCAGTGTGCAACAGCGCCATTGTATTTCGCGGTGGTTTCGATATCGCTCTCACTGAGGTGAACGCCATGGCCATAGATGGTGTGACGGTCAAGGATTCCTGCGAATTCCAAGACTTCGACCGGGCTCTTCTGGTAACGACCTTGGACATCTAGATTTTCAGCAATCGTCTCGGAGATATGAAGGTGGATAGCTGCGCCAAGTTCTCTCGCTAAATCACTCACTTCTCGTAAGTGTTCTGGCGAATCGGTATAGGTGCTATGTGGCATTAAATAAGTCGGAATCCATGGCCCACCTATCTCTGCAAGACGCTTTGGCCAGGACCTCGCGAATGCGATGCGATCTGACCATTCGAGTGAATCAAGTCCCGGGAAATCAAAGAAGATCGGTCCTGCGATATGGCGAAGACCTACTCGTACAGCCCCTTGGTGAGTGGCATGCGGATGAAGGTACATATCTAGGGTTGTTGTGGTGCCAGAGAGGATCGCTTCAACTGCGCCCAATTCCGTACCAAGTTTGCAGGTGGCTTCATCCATGATCGCACCTTCGGCCGCCCAAACCTTCTTCAAGAACCCATCGAGATCGACTCCCTCGGCCCACCCGCGAAGCAATGTCATCGCAAGATGAGTATGTGTGTTGATTAAACCCGGAGTGATGATTCGCCCTCTGGCACTCACTCTCTCTGTGCCGGTTACTGTGCCACTCCTACCGATCTCAACGATCTTTCCCGCTTCGATTGCAATGGCGGAATCACGGAGCACGCGGTTCTGACTATCGCAGGTGATGAGATAGTCGATATCATCTATGACAAGGCGATCGCTCATTTCTTTACAACTGATCTATTCAACTTTGCCAGCGAGAATCGGTAGTGCGCCTTCGATGATTTGCACCACCCGAGAACTTGTCTCAGTGAGAACTCGTGAGATTTCATCGGTCGTGATCGGAATAGGGGAAAGGCCTGCAGCTGGATTGACGATGAGAGCGATCGCGCCATAACGAAGTGCCGCTTCGCGAGCAAGGCTTACCTCTGGACATCCGGTCATACCGACAACTGTCGCACCAGCAAGAGCCGCAAACCTGATCTCAGCAGGAGTCTCAAAGCGAGGGCCATTGAACCCGGCGTAAATACCACCAACCCTAAGCGGGATAGCGAGAGCCTTTGCGCTCTCGCTCAAAGATGACTTCACATCGGCGTCATAGCAATCCATCACATCAACATGCTGGACACCGCCTGGTTGGATTCCATCGAAGAAGGTGTGTTCTCTGCCTGAAGTGAAATCAACGAAGTCATCAATAAGTTGCAAGTCCCCGGGCTTCAAGGTCGGATCGATGCCACCGACAACGTTAACTGCGATGACATAGTCAACCCCAGCATCTTTGAGTGCCTGGATATTGGCTCGATAGTTGATTGCTTGTGGCGGAACGCTGTGATCGCTGCCATGGCGCGTGAGAAAGAGAATCTCTACGCCATTCCAGTTTCCGGGAGTTAATTTCGCGCTTCCGTACTTTGTCTCGATCTTCTTGGCTTCTTTGCCTTCAAGAGCTGGCAAATTATAGAAGCCAGTCCCTGCAATGATTCCAATCAAGGCCATTAGCTTCGAGAACCTTGCGAGCCGGCCATGAGACGTCCAATCTCATCGCGGTTAGCATTCTTTGAATCGAATGTTGCAACGATCTTGCCGCCATAGAGGACTGCAACTCGATCCGAGAGCGAGAGAATCTCATCGAGTTCTGCAGAGACGAGGAGCACCGCAGCCCCTCGATCTCGAGCCGAGATAAGTTGCTTATGTATGAATTCGATTGAACCGACATCGACTCCTCGTGTCGGTTGAGCTGCAACCACGACGGGGAGATCTTGGCTTAGCTCGCGCGCAACAACAGTCTTCTGCTTATTGCCACCAGAGAGTGAACTCGCCGGTGCCGAAGCGCTTGTAGTCCGAATGTCGTAGCGCTTGACCAACTCTTCGCCGTTTCGTGCGACAGCATCAAGATCTCGAATCCACCCTTTGGCGTAAGGTTCTTGATCGAATTGATTGAGGACCAAGTTATCTGAGATCGAATAGCTTGCGACAAGTCCATGTCGTTCCCGATCTTCAGGTATGTGCGCAACACCGGCAGCATGAACCTCGTGAGGCTTGAGGTTCGGCACTTCTTTTCCAGCGACGAGTACAGTCCCACGACGTCTATTTCGCATGCCACAGATTGCTTCGACTAACTCTCTCTGGCCGTTGCCTTCAACTCCAGCGATACCGAGAATTTCACCTGCTTTTACTTGGAGTGAAAGTCCTTTTACCGCTTCAAGTTTTCGATCATCGAGTACTTCGAGCTCTCTCACCTCAAGAGCGGCTCCTGTGGGATGGCCCGGGCCCTTCTCTACATGAAGCACCACTTCGCGACCCACCATCATCTGGGCAAGTTGGCTCTCGCTACTCTCCTTGGGAGTTGTGGTTCCTACTAACTTTCCGTTACGGAGTACAACCACGCGATCGGCAATGGCCATCACTTCTCGAAGTTTGTGAGTGATGAAAAGGATGCCAACCCCCTTCTTAGCAAGGTTTCTCAGGACTTCTAAGAGTTCATCGGTCTCTTGCGGAGTGAGAACCGCAGTTGGCTCATCAAGAATCAAGAGACTCACATCGCGACGAAGGGCTTTAAGGATCTCGACTCGCTGCGCCATGCCCACCGGTAGGTCTTCGATGATTGCATCTCCATCAATCGCGAGGCCATATTTCTTTGATAGTTCCGTTGTCTCTCTTCTGGCCTTTTGCATTTGAATGAAGCCAAATCTCGTCGGTTCATCGCCAAGAACTAAGTTTTCGGTCACTGACATCACTGGCACGAGTTGAAAATGTTGATGGACCATACCAATTCCTCGAGCAATCGCTCCAGCGGTATCGCCATAAGGGAGCTCTTGACCTTTGACCCGTATCGTTCCCGAATCTGGTTTTACTAATCCAATCACTGCCTTAACCAGGGTTGATTTTCCCGCACCATTCTCGCCAAGGAGGGCGACGATCTCACCTGGCTTCACCGAGAGAGAGATCTCCTGGTTTGCCTGAACCGTGCCGAAGCGTTTGCTGAGTCCTTCAACATCGAGAAGGTTTGTCATACCTTCTCCTTCTCGTAAGGAATTCCTTCTGCAGCGGGAGGCCTTACTTTGCCAGCAGAGATTGCCAGGATAAGGATGGTCAGCACGTAAGGCAGCATCGTGACGAACTGCTGGGGAATCTGAACGACTTCGTCGATCATCAGCTGGTTCGTCACGGCTTGCGAAAGTCCAAAGAAGAGTGCTGCCGCGAAAGCACCTAGTGGATTCCATCGACCAAAGATCATAATTGCCAGAGCTGTAAAGCCTTTGCCCGCTGTGAATCCGCGCTCGAAGATCCCCACCGCTTCAAGGGCGAGATAACTCCCGGCGAGCCCTCCGACCGCACCTGCAATCGTGACATTGATGTAGCGAAGTCTCACAACCGATACTCCGGCGGTGTCAGCGCTTGATGGATGCTCACCAACTGATCGGGATCTAAGTCCCCAGGGAGTCTTATAAAGCGCCACCCATAAACCGAATATGAAAATGATCCCGAGATAGGTGATAGGTCCATGGTTGGAGATGATCGGCCCAACAACTGGGATATCACCAATCACAGGGATATCTATCGGCGTGAAAGTCGATGGGATACTGTAGTTTTGTCGGTAGAGGAACGATGTGATTCCTGCCGCCATGATGTTGATGATGACACCAGCGATTATCTGATCCATCTTCCAGGTAATGGTCATCACCGAGAGCAAGAGCCCTACGAGTACGCCCGTCATGATTCCTACAAAGAGACCAGCCGAGATGTTTTTCAATATCGCACCCAAAAAGAACGCGGTGAATGCCGAGACCAACATGGTGCCTTCGATTCCGATATTGACGATTCCAGTCCGCTCGCACATCACGCCAACCATTGCTGCTAACGCCAATGGCAGCGCAAAAGGAATCGCCGTGAAGACTACCGACGAAGTGACGATTGAATTCTGGCTATAGAAATATGCGAAGAGAAGTATCGATGTGATGATCACAAAGTAACTCAAGCGAAATCTCATCAGTTGCTCCATCCGCTTGAGAGAGAGATTCCCTCTTCTTTGCGCTTCAACAAGCGAAGCAAGATTGGGGCGGTGACGAAGAAGAGGATCAAAGCCAATAAGAGATCGACAATCTCAGGAGCTACTCCTGCCCTGAATTGCATGGTTGAAGCCGCGCCACGCATTCCGCCAATCAAAATTGCCGCAGGTATGACGCCTAGCGGATTGGCCCTTGCAAGAAGCGCCACGGTGATGCCATCAAAACCAAGACCGGCATTAAATGCTGGTTCGAATCTTCCAGTGATGCTAAGTGTCTCAACCGCACCCGCGATACCTGCCGTTGCGCCTCCGAGCAACATGCTGGAGATGATGACGCGCTTGACCGAGATTCCGGCATACCAACCAGCGCTACGGTTTCTGCCGATCGTTTCGATTCGAAAACCAGTGGTCGTTCTTCGCATCAACCACCAAAATGCAACTGAAATGGCTATCGCGATGAAGAATCCGAAGGGAAGTCCGAAGATATCGGGGATTCTCGCTGATTCCTCAATCTTTGGCGTTCGCGTGATGGGTTGGTCTGGTTCCTTGAATGGAGTGCTTGCCAGGTAATCGGCAAGAGCGATGACAATGCTGTTGAGCATGATTGTTGTGATGACTTCATGTACTCCGCGATAAGCCTTCAAGAGTCCTGCGACTAACGCGACAAGTGAGCCAAAGAAGGCGCCAAAGAGAAGTGCCAGTGGAATGTGAATCAGAAATGGAAGACCTACAAATGAATACCCTGCCCACGCTGATGCCAAAGCGCCCGATATGAGTTGACCCTGGGCTCCGATATTGAAAAGCCCGGCACGAAGGCAGATAGCGACAGCGAGGCCGCTCAGGATGAGTGGTGTGGCTTTGGCCAGAGTGGTTGCGATTCCTTCGATGGATCCGAAGGCCTTAGTGAAGAGGACTTGATAGGCAAGGAGCGGATCACTGCCTTGAAGGGCAATCAGGATGCTGCCGAAGAGAAAGGCGATGAGAAGTGAGAGCAGAGGAACGGTGAGGGACTGCAACTTCACTCGCTGCATCATCGCCATTTAAGTTCCGTTCGAACTTAGCATTGAATTGAACTTGATTTTCTCGTATTTGAGTGTGGGGAGACGCACATTTCTGTGCGCCTCCCCACGATTGTCTCTATTGGAGCTGAGGCTTCTTAGAGCTTGACTCCAGTTGGGACTGTTCCATCCAACACCTGTGGTGTCAGTTCAGCGATCTTGTCCTTGATTGCTGAATCGAGCTTCGAATCGAAGTCGTGGTAAGGAGCAAGTCCGACATCACCGAAGAAGTTTCCACCTTCGATGGTTCCGGCTGATGCTGCCTCAATGAGTGCGGCAACGCCCTTGTCGATCAACTTCATAGCTGAAGTGACCAAGCAAGGCTGTGCCTCAGGCAAGGTGCCCCATTGATCAGCATCAACACCGACGCAGTAGGCGCCTGGGGTCTTTGCGATCTCAAGGAGCGCACCGTTACCGGTGTTACCGCCAGCACCGAAGATGACGTCATAACCCTGTGAGAGAAGCTGCTTTGCAGTAGCTGCACCCCATGCTGGGTCGTTGAAGGCATTGTCTGGCGCGTGGTAAATCAGCTTCGTGGCAGGAAAATCCTTGCCGAGTAACTGTGCGGCATATGCGACACCGTTACGGAAACCTTCACCGAAGTAACGAACTGGTGGAACGACCTCAGTACCGAGCACTGCGCCGGTCTTTCCAGAAGTGGTCAAGTGACCTGCGAGGACGCCAGCCAAGAAGCCAGCCTTATCTTCGGGGAATACGAGGCCAGTGAGGTTTGATAGCGCCTCACCCTGGAACTGATCGACACCAATGAACTTGATATCTGGATATTGCTTAGCTGCAGTGGTCATCGCCTCAGCCATCAAGAATCCGACACCGATGATCACGTTGTAACCTGCATC
>VGAI01000017.1 GCA_016870815.1 Actinomycetota bacterium | reverse complement strand
GTAAGGAGTGGAGTTTTGCCATTGAATAGCGCTCTCCAAATTTGGCGCACACATAATGGCAAGCACGGGACCGAACCATTCGCTCTGATGGCTCCATGATCCAGGTTTTACACCGATCTTGATTCCCGGTCGCCAGAGTTGGCCAGACGGTTCAATCAATTCAGGTTCAACCAACCAACTCTCACCATCATCTGGCTGCGTGAGCGCTCGGTGGAGCGCACCTTCTGGCTTTCTAATCACCGGACCTACGAGGGTTGAGAAGTCGGTTCCTGGACCGACGACAAGTGATGAAGCAGCATCTTTGAGTTGTCTGATGAAAGCAGGATGGTCATGTATTGATTGATCAACTATTGCCAGTGAGGCAGCACTGCACTTTTGTCCGGCATGAGAGAAGGCAGAGTGAATCAAATCCTTGACTGCTAGATCTATATCGGCAGATGCGGTGATAACGATCGCGTTCTTGCCACTTGTTTCGGCAAGGAGTGTCATGCTGGGATCCCAAGAAAGGAATAAGCGCGCTGTTTCAAAGCCACCCGTGAGTATCACTGCGGCGACTTCATCATGAGTGATCAAATACTTTCCATTCTCATCATCTCGAGTGGGGAGGAAATGGAGCACTTCTTTGGGGACACCTGCCTGCCAGAGATGATTGACAGCGCTCCAGGCAACGGCGACGCTCTCAGGTGCAGGTTTGAAGATCACCGAATTGCCAGCAGCAAGTGCGGCAAGAACTCCACCTAGAGGAATGGCGTAGGGAAAGTTCCATGGTGGGACCACAACAACGGTCCCCATGGCAGTTGACCCCTTGCAGGCTGCGAGCGAGGTTGTGGCGTAGTAGCGAGCGAAATCGATTGCTTCACTGACTTCAGGATCTGCCTCCGCAACCGTCTTTCCAGTATCTCTGGCCATAATGGAGATGGTTTGCGCTCTAGAGCTTTCCATGATCTCTGCGGCTTTGTAGATAATCTCACCGCGCTTTTGCGCCCCCAGTGATTCCCAGTCAATTTGTGCGCGCTTTGCAATTCGCAGCGCCCGATCGATATGAACCCGATCAGCGATGGAGTAGCGGTACCAGATCTTGTTCTCTGCAGAATCGGCAAGATTAGGATCGCTACCCAACTCAGTCTCAGTAGTGAGGATTTCATCACCACCGATGACGAGCGGAATATGAAGATTCGTGACTGTCTGGATGCCCTTGATGGCCTTAACTAACTTTGCCTTGAGAATTGGCTCAGTGAGGTCGCCATCTGCCTGATTGACGAATTTTCCGATTTGATGGTTATGTTGATCTGCAACGTTATCGCCATGATGTCGAATCGATTCTGTCGAGATGCTTGCTTTTGCGGCGAGCGCAACTGCGAAACGATCTCGCTGCTCTATGAATTCCTTACTTCCTGGTTTGATCGAGAACGAGGCGCGAAGATAGTTCTCGGCAGAGGTATTTTCATCAAGGCGTCTGACTAAGTAAGCCACGGCGCTGGGAAAATCGCTCTTCTTCGTCACAGGGGTATAAAGAAGTACTGATCCCACTTCTTCGGCTACGGCGAGGGCTTCTCCGTTAGCCATTCCCTCAAGCATCTCGATATCGATCATCTCTGAGAGTCCGCGTGATGATGCAAGCTCAAGCGCCCACACGATGTGGAAGAGATTGTGGCTGGCAATACCTATCCGCAATGAACCTTGATTTTCGGGCGTGAGCGCGGCGTCGGTCAACTTAAGGTAGCTCGCATCCACATCTGCTTTTGTTGGGTAGGTGGCTGGACGATGGCCGTGATATTCGGCCTCCGCTTTCTCCATGGCGAGATTTGCACCCTTGACCAACCGAATCTTGATCACGCCTCCGCTTTGCGCCCTTCTGGCCCTAGCCCAGGTGGCGAGACGGTCGAAGTAGTGATGTGAATCAGGAAGGTAGGCCTGAATCACTATTCCTGCAGAGAGGGAGTGAAACTCGCTTTCATCAAGGATCTTCTGAAAGAGCGTCACCGTGATCTCAAGGTCCCGAAACTCTTCCATATCGAGATTAACGAATGCATTTTTCTTCATCGCGAGGCGATAGAGAGTGCGCATCCGTTCTGAGACGCGGCGAATCGATCCCTCAGTGTCGATAGTGATTATCTGGCTGATAATCGATGAGACTTTCACTGAAACGTAATTGACCTCATCGCGAGAGAGCATCTCCATCACCGAATCGAATCTGGCGGTTGCCTCTGCTTCACCGAGAACTGCTTCGCCAAGGACATTGATGTTATTGGCGACTTTCTCTTCACTACGCCTCACCAGATGGCGCTTGAGTTTCTTCGATTCCGCGCCAAGGATGGCACGCTTGCTGGTTGCGCGAACTTTTCTTGTGACTGCTGAGATAACAAGGCTTGGTGCGATGAAAGTGGCGATAGCTGCGAACTTGATTCCAAGATAATTGATAAGTCCAAGATGGATTGTCGCGTCCTTTGAGATTTGACGGAAGCGCTTTGCTGCATCACGCTTTTTGACGATGCGTATCACTTCGTCAGTGAGTCGAACTGTGACATCAACCGCGCGCTGGTCTTTGAGAAGTCGAGCAAATTGGCGACGATGGGTTCGATCACCACGTTCTCGTAATTTCCGTGATCTTTCGAGAAATTTCGAGACCCGCTGAGAGATTTGATCGACCGTGTCGGTACGCTCCATTGCGCTCACCGCGTCACCATACTGAAAGTCAGTATTCATCTCCCTTTTTCCTCGTCCTTTCAGACCCTTCTCATGCGCCTCGGTAGGCTTGCCCCATGACAACGGAGTCACCACTTGCAACCGCTCGAGCCCAATTAAGAAGTGCAGTCGAGAAACTAGAACTTTCGGAGTCTATGTGGAACACCCTCTCGACCCCGAGGCGGATCCTGGAGGTAGCGGTCCCGCTTCGTCGCGATAGCGGTGTAGTAGAGATGTATCACGGCTATCGAGTCCAGTATTCGACGACGCGTGGGCCATCCAAGGGCGGGGTTCGCTTCCATCCAGATATCGATCTTGATGAGACCGTCGCCCTTGCCATGTTGATGACCTGGAAGTGCGCTTTGGTCAACCTTCCCTATGGTGGCGCAAAAGGTGGCGTCGCCGTGGATGCCAAGAGCCTTTCCTCACGAGAGAACGAGCGACTCACTCGCCGTTATACATCAGAGATATTGCCGATTATTGGACCAGAGCGGGATATCCCCGCGCCAGATGTCGGTACCGATGAGAAGAACATGGCTTGGATGATGGATACCTACAGCGTCAATGCCGGTTTCTCGGTACCAGGAGTTGTCACTGGAAAACCGATAGTCCTTGGTGGTTCTTTGGGAAGGACGAGCGCGACAGGTGATGGTGTCGCAATCTCAACTCGCGAAGCGCTCAAGGATTTAGGGATCAAGATTGAGGGAGCAACAGTTGCGATTCAAGGCTTTGGAAAGGTCGGTTATTGGGCAGCGGTGGCGGTTGAATCGATGGGGATGAAAGTTGTTGCCGTTTCTGATGTCTCAGGTGGAGTCAAAGATTTTGGTTCAATCGAGGAACTTCGGGCTCATGTTGCAACTGGCGCGACTCTCTCGACCTACAAAAAGGGTGAGCAGATAACCAATGATCAACTCTTGCATCTAGAGGTTGATGTCCTGATTCCGGCAGCGCTCGCCGATGCCATCAACCATCAGAGTGCAAGTCAGATTAAGGCAAAGGTTGTCGTTGAAGGAGCAAATGCACCTACTACACCTGAGGGTGATCAGATCATGAAGGAGCGAGGGATTCTCGTGATTCCTGACATTCTTGCTAACTCAGGTGGTGTCATCGTCTCGTATTTCGAGTGGGTACAAGATAAGCAGAATTACTTCTGGGGCGCCGATGAAGTAAAGGAAAATCTGGATTCGATGATGATGCGCGCCTTTGCAGATGTCCGAGCGCTCGTGAGAGAGCGAAAGGTGAGCTGGCGTGATGCGGCAATGATGATCGGCGTCAGCCGGGTAGCTGAAGCGCATAAACTTCGCGGTCTCTATCCGTGAGCTAGGACGAGGGAAACCACAATGGTGATGGAAGTCAATGGAAAGCAGTATCACGTTCGGCTCGGCCGAGGTGATGTTGGAAAGTATGTACTCCTTCCCGGAGATCCTGGTCGATGCGAACACATAGCCTCGCTCTTTGATGATCCGAAACTTGTTGCGACTAACCGCGAATATGTCACCTATACCGGAACCCTTGATGGCGTACCAGTCTCTGTCACATCAACGGGCATTGGTTGTCCATCGGCCGCAATCGCGGTGGAAGAGCTCTACAGGTGCGGCGCCGATACATTTATCCGAGTTGGAACCTCGGGGCATATCCAAAAGGATTTTGTCTCTGGCGATCTGGCAATAATCTCCGCAGCGATTCGCGACGAGGGGACCACTAAGCACTATCTCCCGATTGAATTTCCAGCAGTGGCAGATCTTGAGGTGACTCATGCCCTACAAGAAGCGGCAAAGAGAGTCGGTGCGAGATTTAGAACCGGAATATCTCAGTCAAAGGATTCGTTCTACGGACAACATGAACCAGAGCGGATGGGCGTGGCGGATGATCTATTGCAGAGATGGCGTGCATGGGAAGTTGGTGGCGCACTCTGTTCCGAGATGGAAGCGGCTGGCATCTATATTGTCGCTTCAATGCTTAGAGCTCGAGCAGGTGGTGTAGCGATGGTTCATGCAAAAGAGCCAATGCCACCGTTAGATATTCTGTTGAAGGTGGCGGTTGAAGGAGTCAGAAACCTTATCTCCATTGATCGAGCTGCTGGTCGATCGGTGATGATCTAGTAATGGCGATGAGCTTGAAATTTTCATCTCAAGTCAGTGAACTTAATGAGGATGATTTGCGAAAGCAGATTGCCGACGAAGAGGCGAAGAAGTCATGATGAAAGATTTGAAGTTCGGGCTAGATACTTTCGGTGATATGACTCTGGATGATCAGGGTCTACCTGAGAGCGCTGGCACGGTAATCAGACATGTGGTGGAAGAGGCGGTGCTTGCAGACCAACTCGGCCTCGATCACTTCAATATCGGTGAACACCATCGAGATGATTTCGCAGTTTCAGCGCCAGATACGGTCCTTGCCGGAATTGCCACTCGCACATCACGGATCGTCTTGGGCTCTGGTGTGACTGTTCTATCGAGTGATGATCCGGTCCGCGTCTATCAGAGGTTTGCCACAGTTGATGCGCTCTCTAACGGTCGCGCTGAGATCACAGCGGGAAGGGGATCGTTTACAGAGTCCTTCCCTCTCTTTGGATACCAACTCGCCGACTATGGACGCCTCTTCGAAGAGAAATTGGAACTTCTGGTGCAGATCCTTGATGAGAAGAAAGTCTCATGGCGCGGAAGTATCCGCGCGCCACTTGAGAATCAAGAGATATATCCAAAGACTGAGGGCGGCCGTATCTCACTTCGCGTTGGTGTTGGTGGTTCACCTGAGTCTGTAGTCAGAGCGGCTCGACTTGGAATCCCGATGGCACTTGCGATTATTGGCGGAGACCCAGCGAGATTCTCTGCTTACGCTGATCTCTACCAGCAATCACTGGAGAAGTTTGGTCGCCAGACACTTCCAATTTCGATTCACTCCCCAGGACATATCGCCGAAAGTGATGAAGAAGCGGTTGAAGATCAGTGGCCACATTACGAAGCATCTTTCGGTCGAATTGGTCGTGAACGCGGCTGGGGTCCCATGAGTAAAACGCATTACCTACAAGAAGTGAATCACGGTTCGCTCTATGTCGGGTCACCTGAGACCGTAGCCCGAAAAATCGCATACGCACTGGATTCCGTCGGCGCTACGCGTTTTGACTTGAAGTATGCCACTGGACCGATGCCCCATAGCAAGTTGATGCGAAGTATCGAACTCTATGCAACGCAGGTTGTTCCTAGAGTCAAGGAGTTACTGGCCACGGAATTAAGTGGGCGAGTTCTCTAGTCATAGGCGCTAACCGGACAGTAATCTTTACGCCATGATGCGCAAGGCAGGGGTGTTGCTTCTCGCAGTTGCACTGACAGCTCTTGTCACTCCAATCTCAAAATCTGAGGAGTATTTCGACTCGGAGACTGCCTTCTGGGTCGACTGCTCGCTCGCATTTAGAAGCACCGACTGTGTCGAAAGCGTCGAGTTCAGCGATCCTGCCGCAGAACGCAAAGATGCAAATGGACAACTCGATTATTCAAGTATCGTCTGGAAGAAGACAGTCCCATCGCTCAATCCCAAATATGTCTATAAGCAAACGACATATGACATGAACAGTTTCAAAGGTGGCGACACTTGCGAGGGAATCGGGCCGAATCCAAATACCGGTAGCAGGGGAGTCTTTCTTCACGATGCCTGTTACACCGCCTCGGGTCTCTTACCCGATGGAAAGGATCTCATCTTCAGATTGATGATAAGTGGCTCTGGACCCTTCTTCTCTATCTACCAATGGGTCGATCAGGGCGAAAAGCGGTCTTGGAATCGAGATGATGGATGGTCCGCTCAGACGGTGCCAGATGGTTCAACGTGGCGAATCACGCTTCGCTCTAACTCTCTCGCTAAAAATACCGGGGCGATTACCTCAAATATGAAGAACCCTCTTGTGACATTCGGCAAGAGCAGTGATGGAACGTCTCTTACATATATTCAAGGAACTGTCTTTCCTAATCAATGGCAATGTCTTGCTCCTGGTCAAACTCGTGACCCGAGTACTGATCGATCTCAATCGTGTAAACATCCAGAGTCATACGCTGAAACTGCTTCAACTGGATTCTCTATCGATTTGATGCCCTACGTCTTTCAATTTGCGACGTTAAAGGGATATCAAGCTGGTGGAATTTTCGTATCTGGTCCGACGGGACATCTAGGTCAAGTCCAGTACAACCAAGATGAAGGAGCGATTGTCGTTCCTATGTCAGGTCCTCACTTCCTCTTTGATCGCAAGACGCTCAATAAGGGATGGATGGAAGTCTCGATCAAGGGCGATGTCATCCGAAAGGCCTTTAACTTAGAGCCAAGTTTGGCAGGACAGATAGCTAGAGTTGAGATCTCCTATGAAGAAGGTAAATCTGATGTAGCTACCTATAACTCCCGTTATCTCAAAGAGCTCGATGTATTCGAAATCCGCGCTTACAACTTTGGTTTCTCAGCGCCAACTGTGACGTTGAAAATTCCACCAGCGAAGAAGAGTTCAAACGCCTCCACCTCTACCTCAACCTCAAAGCAAGGCTCGGCTTCAGGGAAGAATTTCACCATCACATGTGTCAAAGGAAAGATGAAGACTACAGTGACGGGAAAGTCGCCGAAGTGTCCGAAAGGATATGTAAAGAGGTAGTTGAAGCTCGTAAAACGTGTATCAAAGCGCCCGTTTTGATTTGAAGTAATTTCTAATCGAGAGAGCAATCGTCAGAAGAATAAAGAATGCGGCTATATAACGACTCGACTCTTTCAACGCGGGGATAGAGGCGGCGCCGTAACCAAGAGAGGTGATTCCCACCCCCCAGAGAAAGGCACCTAAGGCATTTGCCGAAAGGAATTTGTAGTAGTTCATCCGGCTGATGCCGGCCACTGGCGGGACAATCGTTCGAATCCATGGATAGAAACGCGCCAGGATTATGGCGCTGTAACCATACTTTTCATAGAACTTCTCGGCCCGAGTGATCATCTTCTTGATTCGAGGGGATTGACGCTTATCCAAGTAGGGGCGTCCGTAGTGACGACCTAGAACGAAGCCGAGTTGATCGCCAAGGAATGCAGCAATAAAAATGATCGTAACAAGAATGAATATGGAGGTGTCTTCGCGCGCCGCTGCAATAAGTCCCGCTGCAAAGAGGACGGAATCACCGGGGAGGAAGAAGGCGATCAGAATGCCAGTCTCTATGAAGACGAAGAGAAAAAGTATTGAGTAAATCCAGAGTGGAGATGAGTCAATCAGGATGCTCTTCGTCCACTCCGAGATACTGATCAGGGGAATGGATGAGTGAATAAGAGCAATCATTCTTTGATTGCTCTACTTGAGCGCTGTAGTGAGTTGTTCGGTATGAGAAGCGATGTGTTTAGCTGCGCTTGAGAGAATGTCCGCAAGAGTGATCGCTCCTCGTTCAGTATGCATACCAGGGCGAGTCAGCATTGATGGATCGATCTTCTTCAAAATGTCAGAGGTCATCAATCGCGCTGCTCGGACGGTGGCAAGGGAGAGTCGCCAATCACGCGCTGCATAGTTGAGATTTCCTGGATAGGGCTCTTCGCTGTAGCCGACAATCTCGGGGTTATCTTCAGTGAGCATTCTGAGAACTCGATGGGAGAAATGAAGTTCGAAATCGCCCATGTGGTGAACCACAAATGCACCGTTCCACTCACCGTCGGGGGCGCTCTTATTCATTGCTGAATTCTCTGCAGCTTCTGCCACCGCAATAAATTTCTCGCCGGATTCGATATATGCCTTAATGATCTCGTCGCTCATAAGCGCACTCTATCTAATAGGCTCCGCCCTCATGAACTCTGCGGCAGAGCTTTCGATGAACGTTTCTATGACCGTCTGGCTCGTCACAATTGCAGCGATACTTGCGATGATCATTCTTGATCTGGTCACGGTGAGCGCTAAGCCCCATGAGGTGAAATTCAAAGAAGCGACCCTCTGGTCAATCTTTTATATCGCCGTGGCAGTCGCATTCGGTATCTGGGTGCAATCTCAGTACGGAAATCCGTGGGGGACGGAGTATTTCGCAGGTTACCTCGTTGAGAAATCACTCTCAGTCGATAACCTCTTTGTCTTCGCAATCATCCTTGCTCAGTTTGCTGTACCGAGTATCTACCAGCAGCGTGTCCTTCTCATTGGTGTGATCCTGGCTCTCGTGCTTCGAGCCATCTTTATCGCGATTGGTGCGGCGGCGCTTGCCGCATTCGCGTTCACCTTCGTCATTTTCGGTGCGATCTTAATCTGGACAGGTTTTGGTCTGATGCGTCATTGGAATCAAGACCCAGACCCGAGTGAGAACTTCTTAGTCAAGCGAGTTCGAAAAATCACTCCGATAACCGATGAGTATCACGGCACCAAGCTCTTTGTAAGAATAGATGGCAAACGTTGGGCTACGCCGATGTTCCTGGTGATGATCGCAATCGGGGCAACAGACCTACTCTTCGCATTGGATTCGATTCCAGCGACCTTTGGTGTCACTCAAGAGCCATTCTTAGTCTTCGCGGCAAATGCCTTTGCACTTCTTGGACTTCGAGCGCTCTACTTCCTGCTTAAAGGTCTCCTCGACAAGCTGGTCTACCTCTCACTCGGACTTGCTTTTATCCTGATATTCATTGGAGCAAAGCTAGTCATGCTCTATCTTCATAAGATTTTTGAGGCAGTCCCCAAGATCGAGACTTCATTGAGCTTGATTGTCATCGCCGCCATTCTGGTCGTCTCAACCGTTGCGAGTCTTATCAAGTCCAAACGCGATCCCTCGGCGAAGGCTCATGCCGGCAAGATTCGGGGCGATAAGAAAGAGAAGGAAACGAAGTAACTCTTGTGCGCGATCTCAGCACCAGGTGGTGGGCAAAACCTCTAGCGAATCGATTTCGATTAGTCGTCTCGGGCTCTGAAGATGGCAGACCGGATTGGGTTGCCTCAATCGCAGAGGGAGATGACGAAGGTCTCTTCGGTCCGGAATCTGCAGTGTGGAAGATTCATGGAAGCCTTGCAACGCTCCTTGGTGGTATTCGAGCCTTATTGTTGCAAGCAGCTCATCCTGCGCCACGACGTGGCGTTATCGAACATTCGAGATACGAAAGTGATCCGCTTGGACGACTTGCTGGAACTACACGTTGGTTGACCTTAACTACTTTTGCTTCGAGAAAAATCATTGCGCGAGAGGCAGAGCGCGTCAATGCGATGCATCAAGCGGTGCGTGGTGAGTTTCAAAATCGTGGGGGTCAATCGAAGCCTTATCGCGCTTCAGATCAGAGATATCTCCTCTGGGTGCATTGCGCATTTACCGACTCATTCCTGAAGAGTTACCTAGCGCTAGAACCAGGTATACGTCCCAACCTTGGTGATCTCACCGATCTAGAGGGAGTAGAGCTTGCTGATGCCTACATACGCGAATGGGCCTTGAGTGCCAAACCACTTGGCCTTCTTGATGCGCCAGAATCACTCATTCAACTCGAAGAAGCGCTAGAAGAGTTCCGAAAGAACGATTTGCATGTAGATGAAGAAGGTAAACGAGTCATCGAATTCATTCTCAACCCACCTTTCTCACCATTGGGTAAGTTCTTCTATTCCATCCTCGCAGGGGCTGCTATCTCGACTCTCGATTTGAGAGATCGAGAGTTGCTTGGTTTAAGGCAACCGCGCTCTATCAATCTCAAGCTTTCAAAGTTCGCCCTCAAGATACTGAGCGCAATGCTTGGACATCGCTCTCCGAGTGAGCGGGTAGCAAGGGATCGAATCGAGAAAATTGAATGGAACCGGCACGTTGAAGGCTCATGACGAAATAGAATGATTGCCATGGAGAGCGCCTTACTTGGAATTATTGCCTTCTTTGTGGCGATGGATTTTGCCATTGATACTTACGTCAACTTCCTCAATCATCGTTCCTCGAAGAAGCCAGTTGCCGCCGAGATTGCAGAACTCTATGACCCAGCCGAGCATAAGCGATCTGTTGCCTATGCGGCAGCGAACTATCGAGTCTCCCTCGTCAGCTCTTCACTCTCCTTTCTCTTGATGATTATCGCTCTGACCTTCAACTGGTTTGCCCGACTCGATGACCTAGTACGAGAGAGATTCGATGGCGAGATTGTGATTTCACTCATCTTCATCGGCTCCCTAGTTCTGATCTCAAACTTGATCTCGCTTCCGTTTGGGATCTACTCGACCTTCAAAGTCGAAGCAGAGTTTGGATTCAATAAGAGCACTCCACTTACATTCATCACGGACTTGATTAAGGGATTGGTCCTGACCGTAGCAATTGGAGGCGGACTTCTGACTTTAGTGCTCTGGCTCTATCAGGAGTTGACTGCAACATTCTGGATCTGGGCCTGGTTGCTCTTTGCTGGGTTTTCACTATTTATATTCATGTTCGCAACAAAATTATTTCTTCCGCTCTTCAATAAATTGACTCCGATTGAAGATGGCGAACTGAAGTCTGAGATCTCGAGCTACTGTGATAGTCAGGGATATTCGCTCGGCAAACTCTTTGTGATGGATGGTTCGAAGAGGTCGACAAAGGCAAATGCTTTCTTCTCAGGTCTTGGCCAGAGTAAGACGATCGTGCTCTTCGATACTTTGATTGAGAAGCTATCTACACGTGAAGTTGTCGCTGTCCTCGCCCATGAGATCGGCCATTACAAGCGTAAGCACACGTTATGGATGTTTTTCTTGTCGAATTTGCAGAGCTTCATCCTCTTTGCCCTTCTTGGCTGGCTTCTCTCATACCCAGCACTCTCAGAGGCGCTGGGGGCCAGTGTGAGCAGCTTTCATCTCTCGGCTCTTGCCTTCTTCCTACTCTTCTCGCCAGTTTCGACTCTTATTGGTCTAGTCAACAAAGCGCTCTCAAGACGCAATGAATATGATGCTGATGATTTTGCTCGAGAGACCTATGACGGCGTTGCGATTGCCTCTGCTTTGAAGAAGATCTCGACCGATTCTCTCGCCAATCTCTCACCTCATCCGCTTTACGTTGCTGTCAACTACACTCACCCTCCAATGTTGGAGCGACTGAGAAATTTGAAAAGCTGAGATTTAGTTTGGCGTGAAAGGGGGAGTTATGGCGCTACATCCTCTCGCTGCAATCTCTTCTAACACCGCGCTGATACTTGTCGAAATTGGTGGCGTTCTTGTCCTGTTGGGAGCGATCTCATTCATTGCAACCAAGCTTCGATTCTCAGCTGTCCCCTTCTTCCTCTTGGTTGGTCTCGCCTTTGGAAACGGTGGCGTGATTCCACTTAACTTAAGCGACACATTCTTGGATCTTGGTGCCGAATGGGGTGCCATTCTCCTCTTGCTCCTTCTTGGCCTTGAATACACTGCAGGAGAACTGATCGGAACAATGAAGGAGCGAAAATCCCTCGCGCTCATAGATCTCATCAACTTTCTGCCAGGGATTGTTGTTGCTCTCATTCTCGGGTGGGGTTTTGTCGGTGCGCTCCTGCTCGGTGGAATCAGTTATGTGAGTTCGTCGGGAATAGCAACCCAGTTCATCAAAGAGGCGAGATGGCAACGGCTCGAGAGCACGAAGCGCGCAGTGTCAGTACTCGTCGTGGAAGACTTGTTTCTCGCCCCGTATCTGCCCATCCTAAGCGCAATAACTTCAGGCGTGGCGCTAGCTACCGGTTTGATTTCGGTTTCAACAGCGCTCATCATCACTGGAGCTGCATTGATTTTCAGTTCGCGCGGTGGGCACATTCCATTCACTCCAGCGCTCTTTGGCGATACAGCGACTCTACTTCTCGGTGTATTTGGTGCAGCCCTTCTAGCATCGGGACTTGCATCACTCGTGGGATTCTCTGGTGCAGTCGCCGCCTTCTTGGTGGGACTGCTGCTCACAGGTGATATCGCCATTGTTGCTCGAGTCAGACTTGCACCACTTCGCGATCTCTTTGCTTCGATCTTCTTCCTATTCTTTGGTTTGACCACGGATCCCGCAGATATAGTCGCGGTGATCCTCCCAGCGCTTCTCTTGGCTGCCCTTGGCCTAGCTAGCAAGTTCATCACCGCCTGGTGGAGCGTTCGTGATGTGAATGAACCCCATAAGATCACGCGCTCTGCGACGCTACTTCTCTCGCGAGGCGAATTCTCCATAGTGATAGCAGGATTAGGTGCAAGCACTGCATTCGCAACCGACCTTCAGGCGATCACCATTGGCTTCGTGATAATCACCGCATTCATAGCATCATGGATTCTGCGTGTTGAATCTTTACGAGATAAGACGCCGCATCTAGAGTAAAAGTCGTTGGAGGTCTTCGTGAATTACCAGATAATCGCAAAACTGAGATTGAGGAGGTGACGGTGAGCGAGGGGGTCCGTTTTGCAGAAGCACCTAAAAGCCTCTATCCCTATTTTGCGGCGATATTTGTCGCACTCCTACTCATTTCAAATATTGGGGCAGTGAAGTTGATTGAGTTGGGCCCGATCATCACCGATGGTGGGGCGATTCTCTTTCCTTTGGTCTATATTGTCGGGGACATTCTCTCCGAGGTCTATGGATTCAAAGCAGCGCGCCGGGTGATACTCACCGCCTTTGCGGTGTCGATTCTTGCTGCGACTACCTTCTATCTGGTTCAACTCGCACCTCCGGCAAGTGATTGGGAGAACCAAGAAGCATTCGAATCAATTCTCGGGTTCGTGCCGAGAATAGTCCTGGCCAGCGTCATCGCTTTTCTCGTAGGACAACTCCTCAACTCATATGTCCTTGTCAAGATCAAAGGGCGAACTCAAGAGAAGAACCTATGGCTACGTTTGATGGGTTCAACCGCACTCGGCCAGTTCGCTGACACTCTCATCTTCTGCACTATTGCCTTCTATGGCGTCATCACTGGCGCTGAGTTCCTCAACTATCTGATTGTCGGTTATTGCTACAAGAGTGCCGTCGAATACCTCTTTGTTCCTATAACTTATAGATTGATTGCTCTCGTAAAGAAACGTGAGCCTAGCTACCGATCAATGTAGCTGCGCCGAGCTACTTAGCGGCGCTGACTTTGTAGTTTCCTAAGAACTCTCCTTTGAGCTGATCGAAAGTGCCATCGATTATTGATCTTCTTATCTCTTCGACCAGCGTGACAATGAAATGGACGTTATGAATTGTCGCTAAAGTCGAGGCGAGCATCTCCTTTCCTCGGAAGAGGTGATTGAGGTAGGCACGCGAATGGTTCTTGCAGGTGTAACAACTGCATTCCTTATCAATTGGGGAGAAATCCTTTCGATAAGGGCCATTTGAGACATTGAATCGTCCGGTTCGAGAATAGACAGCGCTCGTGCGAGCTTCGCGAGAAGGTGCGACACAATCGAAAGTATCGGCGCCCTCCTCAATCGCGGCAAAGAGATCTTTTGGTTCACCAATACCAAGGAGGTGGCGAGGTTTATCCTCAGGAAGTTCTTCATTGACCCAGCGCAAGATTGTTGCGAGGCGTGTCTTATCAAGCGCGCCACCAATCCCGAATCCATCGAATGAGATCCCAGAACTGCTCATCTCAGCAAGATCCTTCGCAGCCTTTCGTCGCAACTCTTCATATTGGGCCCCTTGAATGACGCCGTAGAGCGCTTGATAGGGGCTAGCCGAACGTTCGACAGTCAAGCGCTGATGTTCGTCGAGGCAGCGAATCGCCCAGAGTCGGGTACGTTCCAAGGCTCTCTCTTGATATCGGCGCGTGTTGTGAAGCGTGGTGCACTCATCAAATGCAAACGTGATGTCAGCTCCGATCTGATGTTGAACCTGCATCGAAATCTCGGGAGTGAAACGGTGCATCGATCCATCAAGGTGTGATTTGAAGGTAACGCCATCATCATCGACATGAGCAAGTCGTTCCTTCTTATCCGCGATGACATCATCTGCTTGCCAGTGCTCTGCATCCATTGCTATTACCTTCTTGAAACCGACGCCAAGCGAGAGCACTTGAAATCCACCGCTATCGGTGAAGGTAGGGCCGCGCCAGTTCATGAAGGTAGATAGACCGCCAGCCTGATCAATGATCTCTGGGCCTGGTTGGAGATAGAGGTGATAAGCGTTGGCAAGGATTGCTTGTGCGCCAAGTTCTTCGACGGTCTCTGGAAGAAGCGATTTCACTGTCGCCTTAGTTCCTACGGGGATGAAGGCAGGTGTTTTGATGATGCCATGTGGAGTACGTATCACCCCAGCTCTTCCTAAACGACTTGCACTCGTTTGGCCATCATCGAGTCGCGCTTCGATATGAAAGCCAAAGGAATCATGAGCCATATCGACATCTTATTGGCAGGGCGGATTTCGCTAAAAAAGAGCTCCTCGCTAGGTTTATTTCATGGCAGAAGCGGTAGCAGCAGCTGGGAAGAAAAGGAAACTCGGTGCGGATTACTGGAGACTGTGGTCAGCAACTGCGATCACCAATCTTGATCGCAGTGGCAGCGATGATTGGACGTTTGCCATGGCTTCTCTTCACATTACCGGCTGGGGTAATCACAGATCGCCTCAATCGCAAGAAGATCATCGTATCGATGGACCTCTTTCGAGGACTCCTGACTTTCGTCATTGCTTCAATACTGATATTTGGTCAGTGGGACTTTCCAGATCTTGACTCACTTCGGACGGGAGTCACATTTGAGACTCAGTGGGCTCTCTACTGGGTCATTCTTTCCTCGGCACTCCTCTTCGGCTCTGCCGAAGTATTGCGGGATAACGCAGCTCAAACATTGATGCCAAGTATTGTCGGAAAAGAGAATCTCGAGCGGGCCAATGGACGAATGTGGTCTGCCGAGTTCTTAACCAATTCGATGATCGGACCAGCCCTTGGCTCTTTCCTGATTGGCGTTGCAATCTATTTGCCATTCCTCGCTGATGGCATGACTTTTATCTTTGCGGCGATCCTGATAGTTTCAATCAAGACCACTCTGCCAGTTGCGATCAAGAAGGAATCGAAGAATTCGGATATTGGGGCCTTCGCGCAGTTTCGAGGAGAAATCGCCGAAGGGGTGAAATGGCTTTGGAGCCATCACTTATTGAGATCGATGGCAATCATTCTTGGATTGCTCAATCTCTTAAGTTCAATATCAGGCGCACTCTTCATCCTCTTTGCCCAAGAAGTCTTAAAAACCACTGTCTTCCTATTCGCACTCCTCGGAACCGCTGGGGCTATCGGTGGAATCCTAGGTGGATTACTTGGACCGAAGGTTTCATCTCGGTTTGGCAGTGGTGCAACGCTTGCCGTAGTGCTTCTCTTACTACCAATTCTTGAAATAGGCATCGGACTCTCTTTTCATTGGCTTCAAGTCTGGTTCTTCATCTCCGTCAGTTCTTTTGTGAGCGTCGTCTGGAATGTCATAACCGTTTCACTTCGCCAGAGCATCATTCCCAGCGAACTCTTAGGGAGGGTAAATAGCGTCTACCGACTCTTTGCTTGGGGCTCGATCCCGATTGGTATGGCATTGGCTGGTGGCTTAGTCCAGCTCTCCTCCTTATTCCTCGAGCGCGAATGGGCGCTTCGAGCACCATATCTTGTGGCCGGAGTTGCTGGACTGATTCTTTTTCTGGGGGCTAAGGCTCGTCTGACTGAAGAGCGAATCTCGAGGGCCAAAGACGAAGCTCAGGCGCAGACCCCAGAAAAAGCAGCGAAAGATAAAGAGGAAGTTATCTAGTCAAAGAGGGGGTCGCCGAGCTCTGCTCTTGTCAGAATGTCCGAATTCAAGAATACTCTCCGCAGAATCGTGGCTTCATCGTGAGTTAGTCGACTATTCATGCGGAATACACGATCCCTCTACCCTAACAAAGAAGGAGGAGTGGTGTTCAAAAAGACTACTGCTCGCATACTGCTTGGAACGGTAGCAGCCGCCGCACTCATTGGAAGTGCACTGGTACCTGCTCAAGCAGCAACCCGAGACACGATTGTTCTCCAGGAGAACAACTTCTTCGGGTCATTCAATACCACCAAGAAGACCACCAACGTTGTTATCAATAGCACCGTTAACAGCCTCATGGGCATGGGCTTCTGGTACTACAACGATGAGGCCGATATTGTTCGAAACACAGATTTCGGAACTTACTCAATCACTAGCCGTAAGCCACTCACCGTGAAGATGACTGTCAAGCCTGGCCGTGTTTGGTCGGATGGCACACCAATCACAGCGGTTGACTTGCTCTTGTCGCACGTGATTTGTTCACCGACATACTCCAAGGCTGCCGGAATCGGCGATCCGTCAAAGTCCGGTGACACCGCATTTGAGTCAACCTGCTACACCGGAACTTATGGCAAGTTGGTGACAAAGGAACCAGTTGTTTCTGGCGACCGTATGTCATTGACTTTGACCTTCGATTCACCAACCCCTGACTATCAGTTGTACCTTCCAGGTCCTTCGGCAGTCCACGGTTTGGTTTTGATGACTGATGGAAAGAAGGGTGTTACCACCAATGCATCAGTAAATCGAAACGCCAAGACCAAGTTCTTCACTGCTTACCAGAACAAGAACACCGCCTATCTCAAGAAGTTGGCAGCATGCTGGAACACTTGCTACGACATTGCAGAGACCAATGAGAAGACCAATAACTTGGCCTATATCTCAAACGGTGGCTTCATCGTCAGCAAGATCGTCAAGAATAACAGCGTGACCTTGGTTCGTAACACTCGTTATAACTCGGGTCCAAAGTTCACTGGCAACGTCCAGACCGTCATCATCCGATCCATCGATAACCCAACTGCAGCGCTTCAAGCGTTGAAGAATAAGGAGATCGATGTTTACTCGGGTCAGGCGACGGCAGACCTTGCTAGCCAGCTTCGTGCGATGCCTGGCATCCGCACCATCGGTGGAAACGCCAATGCGTGGGAGCACGTAGACCTTCGATTCGACACCACATTCGGTGAGAAAGATACCTACAAGGGTGTCTTCGCCGATAAGGGAACCGCAGCAGAGAAGGCACAGGCGCTTGATCTTCGTCGAGCCTTCCTCCTTGCGTGGCCACGCGATGAAATCGTTGAGAAGATCTATCAGCCAATCAACCCGAACACCAAGGTTATGAATTCGATCTTCTATTTCCCAGAGCAGCCTGCCTACAAGAGTGTTGTTGCGAACAATGGATCGGATTACTACACCGAAGGAACTCAAGCGCAGCGCACTGCACGTGCACTTGCTTTGGTCCAGAAGCACTATCCAAAGGCAAGCGCAACAACAGCGGGCTTTGACGTGAACTTCAACTGGGGTACTCCAACAAATGCACGCCGTGTCGCGACGATTGCACTTGCTAAGGCAGCTCTTGCCAAGGCCGGTATCAATCTCATCGCTCCAGGAAATACAAACTGGAACGCCGAGCCGATCGTCTCTTCAAGTTACGACGGTCAGATGTTTGCTTGGGTAAAGACCTCCATCCAACAATCAATTGGTTGCAACGGTTATACCTACGAGGAGAACCTCACTGGCTATAACGGAGATTCTGTGATTAAGCCGCTCTGCGATCCATTGGTCGAAGAGCCACAGGAAAACTCTCTCGTTATCAAGAACCTCACTGCAATCGAGAAGAAGATGCATGACGATGCCTACGGTCTGTCAGTAGCGCGACACGCAAACGTGGTAGGTGTGAATGAAGACCTTGACGGTATCCGTCTCGGCTTCTACCCACAGATCACCTGGAACTTCTGGGAGTGGAAGTTCACCAAGTAATACCTGATCGAGGCTGAAAGAGCCTTGATATGGGGGTGGCCGGTCACGGCGAAGTCGTGACCGGCCCTTCTTTTTTATGGTGTTGCGCTAGGGTTACGCATTGAATTGGGATCATATTTTTTAGTTTGAAGGGGTTCGATTTGTTCGGATTCATAGCGAGGCGTATCGGCGTGCTCCTCGTCATCCTCTTTGGTTCTAGTTACCTTCTCTATAACTTGCAGGCTCTCTCTGGTGATCCGCTAGCAGAATTCAAGACTAGTCGCGACCCAGAAGTTGAATCACAGATAAAGGCAACTATTGAGCAGCTGCGGTTGGATGTACCTGCGCCACTTCGGTATTTCATCTGGCTCCGCGGCGTTCTTGGAATCTTCATTGGTCAACCAGATTTTGGAAAGGTGAGAACTGGTGAACCAGTGGGAGAGATTCTGATCGATGCCATTCCGGTCACGATTCGGCTCGTTTTCGGTGCAACGATTATCGCCATTCTCCTAGGAATCACAATCGGAGTGGTCACGGCGCTTCGCCAGTACAGTCGTTTCGATTACTCGATGACTTTCGTGGCTTTCTTGATGTTCTCACTGCCAATTTTCTGGGTGGCAGTGCTCCTCAAGGAGTTTATGGCGATTCAGTTCAATAACTTCCTCTCCGAGCCAAATATCCCCACCGGCTGGATCATCGGTATCGCAGGCTTCGTGGCGCTCTTTTTTGGCGCAATCCTCGGGCGAAGTCGAAGGACTTTTTGGATCGGGTTCTTTTCGGCGGGTGGATTCACGGCGCTATTGCTGGCAATCATTGATGCCAGAGGCTGGATTCTTGAACCAGGGATCGGTCCCATCTTCTTCGCGGTCATGGCGATCTTGATTGCCTTTGGTGTCACTCAAATTTCCATGGGTGTTGGACATAAGCCTTCGCTCTACGCGTCGCTTTCGGTTGCAGTTGCGGGAGCAATCACATACTTCCCGATGCAGTCACTCTTCAAACGAGAGAGCCAGGTAACTGTCCTTCTCGGTGGTTTAGTCGTCGCCTTGGTGATCGCTGGGATTGCGACAATGATCTTTGCTCGTATAGATCGAGGCCCGGTATATCGCACCTCATCTATCACGGCTTTCATTATCGGAATCATCATGATCGTCGATAAGTTGATGCAGACCTGGGGTCCCTATGTATCAAGTGGTGACGTCCAGTACCGACCAGTGCCGACAATCGGAGAGCGAAACCCGCTCATTGAAACCACTGATTTCTGGGTAGCGTTATTAGACACACTTCTTCACATGTTCTTGCCGACCATCGCTCTTACGCTTATAGGTTTTGCTGGGTATGTTCGCTACACAAGAGGAACACTTCTCGATGTGCTCAATCAAGATTACATTCGCACCGCGCGTGCCAAAGGGCTCAATGAGCGTACTGTGATCATGCGCCATGCCTTCCGAAATACCATGATCCCAATCGTCACTCTCCTGGTTGTTGATTTCGCATCAGTAGTGGGTGGTGCCCTCATCACCGAAAACGTTTTTGCATGGCGAGGCATGGGGACTCTCTTCCGGCAAGCGATTGGCACATTTGACCTCAACCTCTTGATGGGAATTTTCTTCGTGACGGCAACCCTTGCTTTAGTTGCAAACCTTGTTGCCGATCTTCTCTATTCCGCCCTTGACCCCCGAGTTCGTGTAGGGAGTGGAAAGTAATGAGCGAGGATAGAAAGCAATCTTCTTTTGGCGCAGATACCCAGTCAGATATCTTCTCGAAGGAGACAGAAGGACTAAGCCAATCCCAAATTGTCAGGAAGCGCTTCTTCCAACATAAGGCTGCGATGACCTCACTCTTTGTTCTGCTAGGAATCGTCTTCTTTGTATTCTCCGCTCAATCAATCTCGCTAGGACCGGTGAAGTATCCCGGTTGGTGGAAATACGACTACGAGCAGATTTCAGATCTTCGTATTGCTGAATGTGAAGGTGGGGTCGTGGGTTGCCCAAGTCTCGATGTTCTCCCTTCCTTCATTGACGGTACCCCGATGCAAATTGGTGAACATCCCTTTGGTCAAGACGATATCGGCCGTGATTACTTTGCAATGGTGATGCGCGGAGCACAGCGATCGCTCTTAGTGATGGTGATTATTGGAACGCTCGGTGCCGCCCTTGGAACGGTGATCGGCGCAATAGCTGGATTCTTTAGAGGTTGGGTCGATGCCATATTGATGCGCTTCACTGACTTCATCATCACGGTTCCGACAATCGTCCTGGGGTCGGTGATCGGTTACCACTTTGGAAATTTGGGTGCGGTCTTCCTCGCCTTCTTCCTTGGCATATTTGCCTGGACCGGAATTTCTCGTCTGGTGAGAGGTGAGTTCCTGAAGCTACGTGAACTTGAATTCGTCGATGCAGCACGAGTTGCGGGAGCGAGCACCCGACGGATTATCTTCAAACATATTCTTCCTAATGCGGTGGGCGTCATCATCGTCTCGGCAACGCTTCTGATGTCAGGCGCGATCTTGCTTGAGACAGGACTTAGTTACCTAGGCTTTGGTGTCGTCCCACCGGATGTCTCACTGGGGCTTTTGATTAGTAGCTATCAAGACGCTTTCACGGTCAGGCCATGGCTCTTCTGGTGGCCCGGAATCTTCATCATCGCGGTTGCGCTCTGTGTTAACTTCATCGGAGACGGCCTTCGTGATGCATTCGATCCGCGTCAACGAAGAGGTATGTCGCGAAAAGATAAGGCGAGCCTGGCACGCGGTGAGAGCAAGTGATTTCGCTTCGAGAGTTAGAAAAAAGTGGCGAGTGCTGTTATGACCCCAAGAATTGCTGTGAGAGTAATTTCGCGGAAATGCCAGAGGTTGGTGGAGGGTTGATCACTAGTCCCAGTATTGCGATGAGTTTCCCATTCGCGTCGACAGATGATCAGCGCGACTCCCGAGTGGCTATTGGGGAGCTCCCCAGCCTTGATGGAACTTTCGCCTCGAAGAGTGCTCCCTCGCAAGTCATTTTGAAGGACATTTCTCGAGTGGTAGCGCCCGGGAACGGGGGCGGCCCAAGCATGGATTCGCTCACCGAGAGCATGGACATACATCGTGTATCGCGCGTCGATCTCGTCAATCTCTCCCCAATTGAGCCGATGAGTCCGAAATGGATTGATGATCGTGAGCTCCTGAGCTGTAGTTTTGATCTTCGGCATGACCAGAACGAGATGATTGCAATAGCCAAGAAGGGCCAGCCAAGCGAAGACTGTGACTGCACTAGCAGTTATTCCCTCGTAAATTTCAGCGATTGCAAGTCCAGTAAGAAGGAGATAATTGGCGCAAGCGAAGACGAGATTGCTTCTCGGTCTGATCTGATGACTTTCGCTCATTTCACAAGGATAACCTCATTGGAAGTGGCAGCATGAGTGACCCCATTTTGAAGGTAAGAGATTTCTCGGTCGACTTCTGGGTTGATGGCCTTTGGTACCCAGCAGCGATCAATATGAATTTTGACCTACACCCAGGCAAGGTCCTTGCCATCGTCGGTGAATCTGGCTCAGGAAAATCGACGACAGCACTGGGGCTGATGGATCTCTTGGCGACCAACGCTCGCCGTAGCGGTAGCGTCATGGTCAAGGGCGAAGAGATGATCGCGGCGCGGGCTGCCACGCTTCGAAAATTCCGCGGTAGAGAAGTGGCTTATATCTTCCAAGAGCCGATGACTGCCCTCAACCCGGTCTACACCATCGGATTCCAGATCGTTGAGACGCTTCGCAATCACTTCGATATGGGGCCGAAGGTTGCAAAGGAGCGGGCGATCCAGTTGATCACTCTGGTTGAGATCCCTGACCCCGAACGTGCCTTCGATAAGTATCCGCATCAACTTTCAGGGGGACAACGTCAGAGAGCGATGATCGCTCAATCACTTGCCTGCGATCCGGGCCTACTTATTGCAGATGAACCTACAACTGCCTTGGATGTCACTATTCAAGCTGAGATCTTGGATCTGATGCGCGGGCTTCGAACCAAGTTGAACTCCGCCATCCTTCTCATCACTCATGACATGGGCGTCGTAGCGGATATGGCCGATGAGATCTTGGTGATGAAGGATGGAAACACTGTGGAGCATGGCAGTGCCGAACAGATATTCCATAATCCTCAGCATCCTTACACCAAAGAACTTCTTGGCGCAGTCCCCAAACTCGGCAGCAGCGCTAAGCGAGTGCTTCCTACCGCAAGCACGAACGCCAAACCCGTATTGAAGATGGAGAATGTCACCGTCGAGTATCCGAAACGTGGACGCGTACCTGCCTTCACCGCTGTAAAGGATTTCTCACTCGAGATCTTCCCTGGCGAGATTGTTGGTCTGGTTGGTGAATCAGGATCAGGAAAGACCACTGTGGGACGTGCTGCCATCGGACTTTTGCCTATCAAGGCAGGGCGCTTGGAGATTGTTGGAAACGATATCTCGCATGCATCGCAGAAAGAGCTCTTCACGATCCGCCGTCACACCGGAATCGTCTTCCAGGATCCAGCATCTTCGCTCAATCCAAGGTTACCTATTGGTGAGAGCATCGGAGAGCCGATCTTCTTGGCAAAACTGGCCAAGGGTGAAGAACTCAATCGCAAAGTCGAAGATCTCCTTGAGCAGGTAGAACTTCCTCGCTCATATAGAAACCGATTCCCGCATGAACTTTCAGGTGGTCAGCGTCAACGCGTTGGAATCGCGCGAGCTCTAGCGCTCACTCCTGACTTACTTATTGCCGATGAGCCAACTTCGGCGCTTGATGTCTCGGTTCAGGCACGATTCCTCG
>VGAI01000016.1 GCA_016870815.1 Actinomycetota bacterium | reverse complement strand
AGAGCCCTTCAAATCCTTGGTGGACTAGCAACTTTGAAGTCCAAATCTTCGTAGTCATTTCTCTCTGCCTTTCCAGTCTCGCTCTCCCAGAGATTTGGAATGAGACTCACCGATGGCAGCACACGCTTAGGCTTCCCCCACCTTGCGAAAGTAGACTCTGGCTCTATTGATTTCTTGGTTTTCAGTGAACGAAAGGAGTATGTCGTGGTTCGAGAAAAGGGAACTAAAATCGTGGCCCAGAACAAGAAAGCTCGACACGACTACTTCATCGTGGAGGCTATGGAGTGCGGCATCGTCCTGATGGGGACGGAAGTTAAGTCATTGCGAGCCGGTCGCGCTTCGCTCGTCGATGGATATGCCATTGTGAAGGATGGGGAGATTTGGCTCCAGGGAGTTCACATTCCTGAGTATGACGAGGGGAGCTGGACCAATCACCTTCCTCGTCGCGAGCGAAAGTTGCTCTTGCATGGTCATCAAATTGAGAAAATGATTGGTACAAGCAAAGAGGGTGGTGTGACTTTGGTACCCCTTTCGATCTACTTCAAAGATGGTAAAGCCAAAGTGGAGCTCGCAGTTGCTAAGGGTAAGAAAGAGCACGATAAGCGTGCGACTTTGATGGAGAAGCAAGCAAAGCGGGATGTTCAGCGTGCGCTCTCGCAGAGAAATCGTGAGTAAGCCCTAAAAGTTTGGCTGAAGTGGCGCGCATATTCCCGCTCGTAAATGCGGTAAATCAGTACCGTTGATAGGGCTTAGACTTCTCCCTAGTTTCTCTCACAGGACATTTCCGAGGTGAAGCCGAACCGGTTCGAATCATTGAGATATCGGAATCGGAGTGGCAGTGAACTTGGGGGTGAACGGTCTCGACTTTGGCGGTTGAGATTGGGGAAGCGGGCCGAGGAAGCCGGGATGATCTCGTTAACCATGAAACCCGTGCAAACATATAGCTGCCGATAAAAAGGCAACTGATTACACCCTCGCTGCCTAAGCGAGCTCTGTAATCCGCTAGTCCGATTGCGCCTTCGGATCGGGTTCTAGCGTCGCTAGAGGGCTTACTGCGGTGCATTGTCGTGAGTGCACCAAAGGACATCAATCACGACTGAGTCTGTCGAAGACATGTGCGCGTGAGCTTCGGGACTGAGAAAACGTTTAGCGCACTACGCCCGTAGAAGCCCTTTCTTTGCACCAAAGGACCCGGGTTCGATTCCCGGCACCTCCACCATGTTCTAGATTTAGAAACGGCCCCGGCTTTCTCCGAGGCCGTTTCTAATCTGATCCGAAGGATCATCAAGTTCTAACTAGAACTTGATGTCGTTCTTCGCATCTGAGGTGATCTTTCCGTCGGTACCGACGTTGTAGATCTGGAAGAGCGCACCTGAGGTGTCACCATTGACATCAAATTTGGCCGTGGTCCATGCACCCTGGTAAGTGAAGTTCTGCCCTGCAGCAGCTGCCTTGATGGCATTACCCAACTTGGTCCAAGGAATCAACTTTCCACCATTTGAGCCAGAGACTGCACGGAGGCTCTTTGAAAGCACGGCAGCCTTGGTGCTCTTGCCATGAATAGCAGCAAGGCAAAGAAGGACTGTCGCATCCCATGCCGAAGCATCAACGAACGTTTCCTTGGTGCTTGGCTTAGCGGTCTTGCGAGCTGCCTTCCATTTATCTGCCTCAAAGCCCATGGATTTCGCAGCAGTTCCCTTAGAACCTGCCATCACATCGAGACCAATGGTTTTAATCACGGCTTCATTGTTCATCGCCTCAGTGAAGAAGGTCTTTGTTGGATCCCACTTGCCGGTTCGCTTCAAGGCTGGACCGACCTTTGCGAATGTATCTGGGAAGTCAACGATGACCCATGCATCTGGAGTCTTGTCAGTGAGGGCCTTTGCCTCCGAATCGAAGGTTGCACCATCTGGATTCCAGATGACCTTTGCTCCTACGTTTCCGCCACCCTTAACCCACTCAGAGGTGAGTACATTGGCGAGAGCAGTACCGAATGCGTCGTTACGTGCACCGATATTAATAGTGCCCTCTTTGCCGATCGCATTTTGCAGCGCTTTAGCAATCACCTTGCCCTGGAAGGCATCTGATGGGTAAGTGCGGAAAAGAGTGTCATTGTCCTTGAATGTTGAGATGCTCGGATTTGAAGCCGCGGTCGCAATCATCACCACGTTGTTCGGAACAGTCACAGACGTTGCTGCGGCGAGGGTGGCACCCGACGTGAGTGGACCAACAATCGCATGAACCTTATTGGATTTCACCAACTTAGTCGCAGCTTCAACGGCGATTGCCGGTGTTGCTTGATCATCTTCTGATGCAGTGATCTTGCATGAGCCAGCAACCTTTGCCTTCTTCATGGCGCGAGTCATAGACTCAGCGGCGAATTCGGCGGCACTGGTAAGACCAATACCGTAATCAGCATTTCCACCAGTCAAAGGATGGATAGTGCCGATCTTAAGATCCACACCGGCAGCATTTGCTGGCACGGTGTAGGCAAGCATTGCTATAGTCGCAACTGTGACAGTTGTAACTGCAAGAACGTTACGCCTTGTTTTCATTGTTCTCCTTAAGGAAGCTCAACGTGTTTCGTTGAACACCGAGAGCCTAATCAGGAGCGCCCACGATGAGAAGAGGGGTCAGGCTGGCCACTCTGTGGTTTAGATAACGATTTTGTTGTATCTACGCGTGCGAAGATGCCCTGACTCGAAAGAGTGCAACCCAGGCCGGCTTCCTGCCGACTTCCCACTAAAGCTCTACCGACTTCCTACTGACGCTCTGCCGACTCTTAACCGACAACTCATGAATTACTTGGGAGGAGTCTCAGCGCTTTCCAAAATAGATGCCGACAATCTCGGGATCGTTGGCAAGTTTTCTTCCATCACCTTCATGACGATTCTTACCCATATCAAGGACGTATCCGTAATCTGAAATCTCTAACGCGCGACGCGCATTTTGTTCCACCATCAAGATGGTGACGCCGGACTTATTGATGCGAACTAATTCATCAAAGAGTTGATCGACAAGTGCCGGAGCGAGACCAGCCGAAGGTTCATCGAGTAACAAGACATCTGGTTCAGACATGAGCGCTCTCGCCATAGCAAGCATCTGACGTTGTCCACCAGAAAGGGCGCCAGCACGATCTTCTTTACGACCCGAAAGATCTGGATAGCGCTGATACATCGCCTCTTTCATCTCAGAAAGCGACTTACCTGCATGCGCTACATAGCCGACATCAAGATTCTCATCGATGCTAAGCGCCGGAAAGATGTTCTCAATCTGAGGTACATATCCGATACCGATTCTTGAAAGGTTATGTGGCTTCGTTGCAAGCACATCGACAATTTTGCCATCCTTATTGAGCGTCACTTTTCCTGATTCGACTCTGGCAAGGCCATAGAGCGCCTTGAGAACAGTGGACTTTCCGGCGCCATTTGGTCCGACAATGGTGACGACGGAGTTGCTCGGTACTTTGATGCTCACTCCATTGAGGATTCGCACATCACCATAACCTGCCTCTAACGATTCGACAGCGAGCAATGGGACGTTGGATTGATTCATCTCATGCACCTCGCTTTCGTGAACCGAGATAAGCATCGATTACCTGCTCATTCTCATAGATCGAATTCGGCAGTCCATCAGCGATGATCTTGCCTTCAGCCATAACGATGACTCGTTCAGAAATATTCATCACAGTCTCAAGGTCATGTTCGATCAGAAGGAAGGTGATCTCATACTGCTTTCTCATCGATGCAAGGACTTCCAGTAATTTCTCAACCAATGTGGGATTAACACCAGCAAATGGCTCGTCAAGAAGAATCATCGAGGGATTGGTCATCAGCGCACGGGAGAGATCAAGAAGTTTTCTCTGGCCGCCCGAGAGGATTCCCGCGAACTCATCGGCATATTTAGTTAGCCCTACGCGATCAAGCCGCTCCATGGCTAAGTAACGCGCATACTTTTCGAACTTAGAACGTGACCGTGGGGTGAAGAATCTCCAGAGCGAGTCACCTGGATTGCCTTGAACCGCCATCATCAAGTTCTCGGCAACGGTAAGGCGCTTGATTATTTTCGCGCCTTGGAAAGTTCGAACCAGTCCTCGTTCGGCAATTTGATGGGCATGAAGGCCGTGAACTTCTTCGCCTCTGAACAAGATCTCGCCAGTGTCGATCTTGTTGACCCCCGAGATCAGGTTGAAGAGTGAGGTCTTTCCTGCACCATTCGGTCCGATAATGGAGGTAAAGCTCCCCGGTTCCACCGAGAATGAGACTCCTCGGACTGGCTTAATGCCGCCGAAACTGACCGAGATGTCGCGAACTTCGAGAATGGCCATCGCTACTCCAGAACCATCTCTTGTCGCTTCCCAAACAATCCCTGTGGTCGCTTCACCATCAAGGCAATCAGTACGACGCCAATCAGGAAGATTCGAAGGTAGGAACGCTCAGGTGCCGACAGGAGTGAGATGGGCCAGAACTCCACGAAACGAGTTGCACCGTAGAGGAAACCGAAGAATATGGCAGCGATTGCAAGACCCTTTACCCGAGTTGCGCCGGCGAGAATCAAGATCATCCAACCGTAGAAAGTGACGATACGTAGGAAGTCTTCTGGGGCAAGCAACATGAACTGCACCGCCCAGAAGGCTCCAGCGATACCGCCAAAGACTGAGCCGATGACTAGCGCTTGCAATCTAAATCGAAACACATTCTTGCCAAGTGAACGCGGCACATCATCATCCTCGCGGGTCGCACGAAGGACTCGAGCCCAAGAGGTCTTCTGAAGCCGTGCTGAGATCCAAAGGAAGAGGAAGAAGAATGGCCAGACGACGAGCAAGATCGCCAAATCGCGGGAGGCGTTGTCGCCCAGATAAGGAGTCAACCGATCCATAATCCAATAGAGGATCACATCGGGTTGATCTGTGTAGCCACCAAAGCCACGAGGATTAGGAATCGCAAGAGTTCCTTGTGTGCCTCCAGTGATCCCATCCGAATTCAAGATCCAATAGCGAGTGATCTCGGCAAAGGCGATACTAGCGATTGCGAAGTAATCACCACTGAGGCGAAGCGTTGATAGTCCAAGGAGCGCACCACCGAGCGCGGCGAGCGCGACCCCGACAAAGGCCGCCCACCAGAAACTCCATTGAAAGCGAATCACCAAGATCGCGATCGCATAGCCAGTGATTGCCATCATCCCAACATGTCCGAAGTTCATGACTCCGGCGACGCCATATTGGATCTGCAAGCCAAGAGAGAAGACGCCATAAATACCTGCCATTGCAAGGACGAAGATCCAGAATCCAGGCTGAATGAAGGCTTCCACTATTACACCTTCCTCGACCTATAGCCGAAGAGTCCTTCGGGTTTGAAGAGCAGAACCAGGACGAGAGCAGCGAAGGCAACGACAGGTTTGTAGTTGCTTGGAACGCCACCGAAGAAGATGTCGAGCTGTGAGAGTTCCATGAAGAGTCCAAGCAATAGTCCACCGACAAGTGCGCCATAGGCATCGCCGATTGTTCCAAGAACGACTGCAGCGAAGAAAGAGAGGAGAAGAGTCTCACCCATGGCGTTGTTGAACTGGCCCTGTACTAAACCTTGGAATACACCAGCGAGTGAACCAAGTGCACCAGAGATCAGCCATGTCGCCATAACAACTCTGTCGACATTGATTCCAGATACGGCCGCAAGCGATGGGTTGTTCGCGTAAGCGCGCATGTCCTTACCTACGCGGGCCTTTGCCATATATAGCGCAATCAAGAGGATCGAAATCGTTGCAAAGATGAGCACGATTAGCTGGGTCTGAGGAATGCGAGCACCGAAGAAGTCGTATGTCTTCAAGATGTCGACATTGAATCTGCGTGTCTCGGTACCAAAGATGTATTGAATGATGGGGCGAAGCATGAGAGCGACACCTGTTGCGACTAAGAAGAGCGCAAGAGTTCCGGCTTTGTTGCGGCGAAGGTTTCGCCAAAGAACTAGCTCTAAGAACCAACAGATTGCCATTCCCGCGAGCATTGAGATGATGATGGAGAGAATGAAGTTCAGTTCTAGCGTGACGCTGAAGAAGTAAGTGATAAATGCGCCAAGAGTGAGGAAGTCACCGGCTGCGAAGTTGACGAGTCTGAGCACGCTATAAAGAAGCGAGATCCCAACAGCGGCAATAGCGAAGATGGAACCTGCAACGAGGCCGTTGAACAGATACTGAATCAGATCAGTCACTGGCCATCCTTCGTTGCTCGCAAACATCTTTTTGGAGATGGATGTATAGAATGGTGTCATCTTAGGGGCGCAATATCTTCTGTAAAGGGTATTGAGACGTCTTAATTCTCACTTCGCTTCGCCCAGGAATCAGGTGGCTAAGACCATATGGAAGCCGTTAGAGAATCCCGTAGAAAGCCCATAAGTGCGCCCATTTTCAAGTTAAGAGCTACGCATTGAGTTCACTTCTCGCTAGTGGAAGGCTCACCCCATGACTGGCAGAGCCCTCGTTACCGGTGCTGGCTCTGCCGGCGGAATTGGCTTCACCACTGCGCTGACGCTTGCTCGAAATGGTTACAGAGTGATGCTTACTGGCGAAAGCGAGAGGGTGATGGCGCGAGCTCTGGAACTTGAGCAATTCGGATTCGAATCGAGCGCGGTCTTTGGAGATCTCACTGATCCGCAGTTCGCAAAGAGACTCATCGATTCAGCTGTCGACTTCTTGGGTGGAATCGACGTTTTAGTCAACAACGCAGGAATGACGAGTCTCTCTAATCCAGCTGGTAAAGAATCATCATCCCTCGAAGAAATGGATATTGAATCCTGGCGAGCGTCGATTGCTAGAAATTTGGATTCGCTCTTTTATTTGACGAAAGAAGCACTGCCGCACATTCGAAACTCTGATGCTGGACGAATCATCAATATCACCAGCGTTACTGGACCAGTAATGGCAATGCGTAATGAGATTGGCTATGCATCAGCAAAAGCAGCTGTCACGGGTTTTACTCGAGCCCTCGCTCTTGATGAAGCAGGACGAGGTATAACAGTCAATGCAATAGCACCGGGGTGGATTGCCACAGATTCCCAGAGTGATCATGAGCGAGAGCAAGGACTAAAGGTGCCGATGCGCCGTTCTGGGAAACCAGAAGAGATTGCCAGCGCGATCTGCTGGCTTGCATCGAAAGAGGCTGGCTACATCACCGGGCAGACAATTGTCATTGATGGTGGTAACTCAATCGCTGAAGAGCGTGGAGATTAAAGCGACTTCAGCGCGCTAACAACTTTAGTGAGTGAAGCTTTTGCATCGCCAAAGAGAAGCGTTGTCTTTGTGTCATAGAGAAGTTCGTTCTCGATTCCAGCGAAACCAGGGCGCATCGATCGCTTGAGGAAGATGATGTTTGCTGATTGCTGGACATCAAGGATTGGCATACCGTAGATGGGGCATCCTGGCGTCGTCTTTGCCGCAGGATTGACCACATCGTTTGCTCCGACGACTAGTGCGACATCAGTCTGGGCAAAAGTTGGATTGACCTCTTCCATCTCCACTAACTGTTCGTACGGCACATTCGCTTCTGCAAGCAAGACATTCATATGTCCTGGCATACGTCCAGCGACGGGATGGATTCCGTAAGCGACATCAATACCTTTCGCGCTCAAGAGATCTGCCATCTCACGAACCGTATGTTGTGCTTGCGCCACAGCGAGGCCAAATCCAGGGACGATGACAACGCGCCGTGCATAGTTGAGCAAGATCGCAACATCTTCGGGCGATCCTGATTTCACCGGACGCTCTTCACCCGTTCCGGTCGCATCCTGCGCCTTCTGAGTGAATGCGCCAAAGAGCGTGCCAAAGAGTGAGCGTCCCATCGCCTCTGCCATCAAGCGAGTGAGAATCGTTCCTGATGCACCAACCAAAGTTCCAGCAACGATGAGAAGAGTTGCTTCGAGGACATAACCGCTTGCTGCGACAGTAAGACCGGTGAAGGCATTGAGAAGTGAGATAACTATGGGCACGTCTGCGCCACCAACGGGGAGAACGAAGAGCACGCCGAAGAGAAGTGATAGTCCAGCAAGGATAAGAAGTGGTGAGGTTCCAAGTTCTCTCATCACCCAACCAGAGACACCGATCACTGCAGCAAGATTGGCGAATATCAAAGTTCGGCCAAAGGGGAGGATCACAGGACGAGTCGTCATCAACTCCTGAAGTTTCAAGAAGGTGACAATCGAGCCAGAGAATGAGATACAACCAACAACCACTGTGAAGACTGTTGCGAGAACTGCCGCGAATGAGGCGCTCTCACCTAGTTTGATGTATTCAACTATTGCCACAAGCGCTGCTGCGCCACCACCAACACCATTGAAGAGTGCGACCATCTGTGGCATCTGCGTCATCTTCACCATCCGCGCTGCGGGAACTCCGATGACGACACCGATCGCAATAGCACCGAGAATCCACCCGAGATTATCGAGTGGAAGTTCGCCTTTCTCTCCTGGATAGAAAAATACGATGATGGTTGCAACAAAGGCACCGAGTGCGCCAAGAGCATTTCCGCGTCGCGCGCTCTTCGGCGAAGAGAGTCCTTTCAAGGCAAGGATGAAGAGGACAGCAGCGGCGAGCCCCATCAAGTCATAGAGATTGCGGCTCATGACTTCTTCTTTCCTTTGAACATCTCAAGCATTCGATCCGTAACAACGAACCCACCGACCACATTGATAGTGGCAAGGATGATGGCGGCAATCGAGAGACCAAGTTCAAGTGAAGTATGGGAGTGGCTAGCGACGATGATTGCGCCGACCAAGATGATTCCGTGGATCGCATTCGCACCGCTCATCAGCGGGGTGTGGAGAGTTGATGAGACTTTAGAGACGACTTCGAATCCGACGAAGATTGCGAGGGTGAATATCGCAAGGAGTGCCATTGCTTCGCTCATGGAGTGCTCACTTCCTTCTCACGCCGTCATGTGTTACGGCGCTCGCCTCGATGATTTCATCATCAAAATTCAGATGAATACTCGCAATCTTCTTACCATCTTGCTCTTCACTCTTGACGATCAAGCCAAGGAGATTGACCAAATTCTTGGAGTAGAGCGATGATGCATGGAAGGGGAGTTGGCTTGGGACATCTTTTCCGCCCCAGACCTTTACCCCCTTCTCTGTGAGAAGAGTTTCTCCTGCGACGGAACCCTCGACATTGCCACCGGATTCAGCGGCTAAATCAACAATGACACTTCCTGGTGCCATATCGCCATACATATCCTTTGTAACCAAAAGTGGCGCTTTGCGATTAGGAACAGCAGCAGTTGTGATCACAACATTGGACTTAGTGATGTATGGCTTGAGAAGTTCGCGTTGTTTTGCAGCGCGTTCCTCGGTCATCTCTCGGGCATAGCCACCACTTCCCTCAAGTGATTCGAGTTCTAATTCGATGAAGGTTGCGCCCATTGATCTCACTTCATCTGCAGATGAGGGACGAACATCGTATGCAGAGACGACAGCGCCAAGGCGTCGCGCAGTTGCGATCGCTTGAAGCCCCGCCACACCAGCGCCAAGAACTAGAACTTGAGCAGGAGTCACCGTCCCTGCAGCTGTCATCAAGAGTGGAAAGAACCGAGGTGAGAGTTCTGCGCCAATAAGTGCAGCGCGATATCCGGCGCAGAGCGCTTGTGATGTGAGCGCATCCATTGATTGTGCTCGGGAGATTCGTGGAATGAGTTCCATGGAGAAGGCGGTCACACCGGCTTTCACTGCTGAGTCAATCGAATCTGTTGCAGAGCCTGGCAAGAAGGAGAGTGTGATCGCACCCTTTTTCATCAAAGCAAAGTCACTCGCTGGGAGTGGTTGGACCGAAAGCAGTACATCTGCGCCACCAAGGACGCTTGACCGATCTGAGTGAGCGAAGACTTTCGCTCCCTGTGCTTGATATGCATCATCACTTGCATGAGCGCCAGTACCCGCGCCGGTTTCGATTTCGACAGTGATGCCTTCTTTGACGAGTTTTGCGATCACCTCAGGCATCAAGGCGACGCGGTTTTCGCCATCACGGATCTCTCGGGGGACAATTAAGCGCACAGAGAGAGCCTTCCATGCATCGAGAAATCTTGCCTGTTACCAGCGTTAGGTGAGGGAAAAGCTTGGGTGAACACTCTCATTTACTGGCGGCCGCTCAACTCGCCGCGTAGTAGGTGAAAGAGAATCGACTGAATAGTCGTTCTGCGGTGAAATGCCTGACGCCAGATCAGCGAACGCGCCCCATCGATCACACTTGTTGATACCTCTTCTTCGCGATGTGCCGGCAGACAATGCATGAAGACTGCATCGGCTGTACCGAGTTGCATGAGTGAGTCATCGACTTTGAAGCGAGATAGCGCTTTGATCTTTTCGCTTCGCTCGGATTCGGGATCTCCCATTGACATCCATACATCGGTATAGAGAACTGAAGCGCCACGGGCGGCTTCTTTGGCATCATGCACCACTTCTACTTTTGCTCCTGTAGTTTTTGCTATCGCTTCTGCTCGCTCTATTGCGGATAAATCTGGCGCAAAACGTCCTTCAGGCGTTGCAACAACTACATGCGCCCCCATGATGGCACCCATGATCAACCACGAGTTAGCCATATTGTTTCCATCACCAAAGTAGGCAAACTTTCTCCCAGCAACGCTTGCTCCGAAATGTTCAAAGATGGTCGTCCAGTCCGCGAGAAGTTGGGTGGGATGGTCCTCATCGGTAAGTCCATTAATCACAGGGATAGTGGCGAATCGACCAAGTTCATCGACATCAGATTGTTTGAAAGTACGAATAATCATCGCATCAGCAAATCCGCTGATGATTCTCGCCGTATCGGCAATCGTTTCGCCACGACCGAGTTGAAGGTCATCACTTCGAAGGAAGATCGGATGGCCGCCAAGATGTGCAACTGCCGTTTCTGAAGCGAGACGTGTTCTTGTTGAAGGCTTGGTCATGTAGATCGCGACGCTCTTGCCGGCGAGGGTTTGGATCGCTTTGAGCGGATTCGAAGCGAACTCTCTGGCAGTAGTCAGAATCGTGTCGACATCGCCACGAGATAAGTGCTCGGTTCGCAACAGGTCTTTCACCGAGTCAGTTTATAGAATCTCGCAATGCGCTCGCCCGAGGATCAACTCATTCTGGAAGAGAAAACCACGCCTGAAACCAGCGAACCAGGAGATCATGAGCGCTTCTCCCACTATGTGCTCAAGGAGAAAGTGGTCGAATCCGCAGTGACGGGCAAGGCGGTCAAGGCGCTCTGTGGCAAGAAATGGATTCCCAATCGTGATCCGATGCGCTTTCCAATCTGTCCGATATGCAAAGAGATCCATGCCGGACTCCGTAAAGGTCCTGAGGGATCAGACCAAGGTGCGAACTCAGGCGATTTAGCTTGATCATTGCTTTTGTGGTCCCACTGTGAAGCGTTCGCGAATACTTACTCTTTCACTTCTCTCATTCGTACTTTCGATCCTGCCTCTGGCACCGCTTGAGTCCATCAAGTCCATTCAGACATTTGAATCAATCGCGTCTCTCGCACCTCGCGCTCAGGCAGAAGAGAGCGCCACGACGCAAACTTTGATTGATCCCAATAAACCACCGCGTCGAATCTGGAGCGGGTGGATTCCTTATTATTCAATGCGAACTTCACTTCCAGCTGCGGTGAACAATCAAGATCTCATGAGAGAGGTGATGCTCTTTTGGTACACACTGAAAGGTCCAACTCGAATACTCGATCTCTATAAGGGAGCGAACCCAAGCGTTTCCATCGATACACCATTAGCTCAACTAAGAAGCGCTGGCTACCTTCTCATACCGACAATTACTGATGGCACAGAGAAACTTGAACTTCAAGGAATCCTTGCAAAACCAAAGCAGCGGACACAGACCGTTGCAACAATCATGGAATTAGTTCGTTCAAAGAATTTCGATGGAATCGATCTTGACCTCGAGGGTTTTGCATTTGTCGATGGAACAGCGTCATGGGCAAAGACAGCACCGCTCTGGGTTGAGTTCGTGAAAGAACTCTCCCTCGCGCTTAAAGCTGAAGGAAAGATTCTCTCGGTGACTACACCAGTGGCTTTTGACCCTGCATCTGGAAAACGCGGCTATTGGGTCTATGACTGGGCGGGCATCGCGCCATATATAGATCGACTTCGAATCATGACCTATGACTACGCAACCTCACGTCCAGGTCCCATCGGTCCACTCTTTTGGGCAGAGGATGCGCTCAAGTATGCGGTGAAAGTGATTCCTTCTTCACAAGTTTTTCTTGGCGTAGCCGGGTATGGCAGAGATTGGGTGACGAAGGTCGAGGGAACGTGCCCGAAAGATGTCTCGGGCATTGTGAAAGTGGGAGCGAAAGCATCGACATTTGTGATGCGAGATGCAGCAAATCTCATCGCTAAGAATGGTGCGACTGCTGAGTATCGAGTTCGTGAAGGTGAAGTCAATTTCTCTTATCAACGCACCTATACCGGTGTGACCGCAAAGGGTAATCCGACTACCTGCACTGCATCTCGAACCGCGTGGTACCAAGATGCTCGCGGATATACCGCCAGAGCGAATCTTGTATCAAAGTATCGCCTCGGTGGACTCGTTGCTTGGACATTAGGAATGGAAGAAGTGAATGCGATCAGCGCTGTGCGCTCTGTCGCCCGCGATATCGCACCGGATGTTGTTCGTGCAGATCTACTGAGTGATCGGAACCAAGTTCGTTATGGAGATGTCGTTACGCTCAATGCCATATTCACTCTGCCTGATAAGGCGCCAGTAGCGAATCTGCCGATGACAATCGAGATGAAGCGCGAAGGTGGTTCGTGGCGAAGGATTCACTCGGCCAACTCTGATGCACGTGGCGTCGTAGAGGTGAAGACAATTCTTGGTCGCGGTGTCTCATTCCGTGCGCTCTCTGAGGGAAGTTGGGAGCGACTTGCCTCAACCTCTAGTGAAGTCAAGGTGGCATCACAACCAATACTTCTTCTCAATGCTCCACCTCTGATGCGCATTGGAAAGGCGGAGACGATAACGGCGACGATGACGCCAACGATTGAGGGGGCGACGATCGCCTTGGAGCGATTTGATAGTAGTAAGGGTTCATTCACGGTACTTTCAAAGGCAAAAGTCGGTTCCGATGGCCAGGCTCGCTTCACTCATCTCGAGAAGAGCGCTGGGTTTACTTCACTCCGTCTTCGACTCATCTCGAATCAGCTCACCGCATCTGATCTAGGTGGCGAGGATTTGCTCTCATCTCCTGTATGGGTAACCCTGCTTCAGCGATGAGGAGTCAAGAGCGCATAATGTGCCTGTGGTAGCAGAGACCCTTACTCCCGACCTTGATGAGGCGAGTGAGACAGATCTTCGCCCAGATCGCCCGTGGATATCTGTGGTTTGGGATGATCCAGTGAACTTGATGAGTTATGTGACTCATGTGTTTATGGTGCTTTTTGGTTATTCGAGATTCAAAGCGACAGAGTTGATGCTCAAAGTGCATACCGAGGGACGAGCAGTTGTCTCAAGTGGAACACGTGAAGAGATGGAGCGCGATGTATCGCGGTTGCATGAATATGGACTCTGGGCGACCATTCAGCGCGATGATGAGTAAAAGTAAGTGATGTCTGAGCAAGAACCCATAATCCGTCATACCTTCTCATCTCAAGAGCGCTACATCCTGATCAATCTTGCCGAGCAGATCCTTGAACTTCTCGGTTCGCCACCCGAAGCGCGCGATCCTCTACATGATGTCGTTGGAATCTCTGGAAGTGAGCTTCCACCCGAGGATCCAGTTTTGAAGCGATTGCTCCCTAGTGCCTATAAAGAGATTCAGGATGCTGCCGAATTTCGCCGTTACACGGAAGATGCCCTTCGCGAGAAGAAGCGCGCACATGCCTATCTGATCCGAGAGAGTCTGATTGATGATGAAGGGTTGGGAGAAGAGATCGTCCAAGGAGATAGAGAGCTCGATATCACTTCGATTCGAATCTCGATCAAGAGCGATGATGCCTGGAGTTGGCTTGGTGGACTCAATGACATTCGCTTGGCCCTGGCCGTCCGTCTTGAAATCGGCGGAACGAGTATGGGTGATCTTCCAAGTGATGGTCACCGAGTTGATTCAGGCAGTAGTCAGAAGACAGCAAGTGAGAATCAAAAAGAGATTCATAGGAAATATGAATTGATGACTGATAGCGATCCCATGAAAGCGGTCTATGCGGTCTACAACTGGCTAGGCTGGCTCCAAGAGGAATTCTTGAAGCAGATGGATCCTGATCTCGATGGGCCAGTGACCGAAGGAAGCGAAAAGGCTTCTTAGTCGCTACTTCTTCTTCCACCCAACGGGACATTTAGGGTTGGTCGCCGAGACAACACGCTTTTTATTTCCCTTGATGCAGGTGATCCTCTTGATCTTTGAGTTGGCAGAGACATTGCTCGGACCAGGTTGGTTCCCGCCACTTTGACCGCCTTGTTGAGAATTCTGAGCAGTACTTCCAGATGTAGCCGTTGCAGTTGGTTTAGGGAATGCGACCTTGATCTGCGGAGCGCTAAAGGTGAAGTTGTCAGCCTGAAGGCGAAGCCAATCTTTATCTTGCTTCACTGAAACTGTGCTTACCAGTTGTTTTCCTTCGCCATAAGTAATTCCAACGGTGGCAACGTCTGGGACTCGGTCGACGCCGAGGATGCATTGTGTGAACTTGGAATTCAAGTTCATGTAATAGCGGCCGATATTCTCCGTTTTGCCATCAGGGGCATAATGTGGCGCTGCTACTTTGTAAGAAAGAGTATTGGTCGCAGGATCCAGAGTCGGGGGATCGCCATCAAAGGCTGTTGCATTTGTCGAGATGATGCCAAGCATCTCGCCACTACTGTCGTTGTAACACTTTTGCGTGAACCTACCGAGAGTGGGTGACGATTTCAGCGTCCAGGCTTTCAATGTGTAGGTGGTCTTGTCGCCGAAATAGGGAAGGATTTCGGGAAGTAGATCTGGATAACGAGTCTCCATCGGTGGTAAGTCGCTGGGTGCGAATCCAAGTTGGCGCGAGAAATCATCTCGGGCCGCCTTGATGGCATCTAGAGATTTAGCAGTGAGGACTGATTTCGGAATGGAACCAGAGAGAGCAAACAAGGTTGCAGGAGCGCCTTCAATCGTGACCTTCTTGCCATCTCCCAAAGCTTCGGTGAAGGCGACGGGTGCATCTAATCTTCCGTTAAGGAAGAAACTTATGTCCTTTGTCACCTGCAGGACGAGACCAAAGCGATAGCCATCAGGGAACTTCTCCTCAACCAGGCATTCACCCACATCCATAGTGAGGAATCGTGCGCATTCGCCATCGAGACCTGCCTGGGTATCTCTGCTGAACTCCACGCGAGAGGCAGCTTTGCCGTCTGGAGTTGTGTAGTTGATTATCTTCAAGCGCGGCTTCACCGCATCCTTATTGGCGATGACTCGAACTGGGACCAATCCCATATGAAATGTCCCGGCAGCATCACTCCACTTGCCACTTCGATTGCGGAAATTCCTCTCGATTACACCGGTCACATGGATGAATTTCTTGCCACTTCCGCTATCAAAGGACCAGAGAGTTGGTGAACCCCCTTTTGGATAAGGCATTGAAGCATCATCCGATGCGGGGATAGTCGGAGCATCTGGGAAATGACGTTCAAACTTCGCTTCGATCCGTTTGCCTGAGGGATCAGTCACTAGAAGTTCAGAGACACAGTTTCTATCGGCAGCTGATTCGCATTTATAGAACCCAGCAAGTGAGCGAAACTGTCCATTTGGATATTTTGATGCCGCGCAGTTGGGGTCAGTCGCGGCAGAGCAGATGTATTCCATTCCATCGCCAGATGTATTCTCGCGTACCAGTGCGGCTGAATAGGAGAAAGATGGACCAATCTCCGAGGTCCAGACTAAGAAGATGTAACAAGGATCATTTGGTGCGATTCCATATCCACGACCATTATGGACAGTTCCCTCTGCAGGCGGATCTGGCATCTTCCATTCGCTCAGCGGTTTGGTGCCGTAGGTGCATCCAGCTTCCTGATCAGTCTTCTGTGCAAAGTTGCCATTCGCCGTACTTGACGTTGATGCAAGCGCGAAGCTCGATGCGATAAGGAGCATGGCTAATGTCACTCGCACGAGAAAATGTCCTTTGCGAAGACGCATCAATGCCTCCATGTTGACCCATTGAATTATTGTCATTCTGGATACGGAATCAAGAGATGGGTAGCTATTTCTCTTGTGAAAGTGCACCGAATAGAGAAGCGGCCCGGACTCCGTCTAGGAATCCGGGCCGCTTGGCTAGTACCGAAGACGGTTAACGCTTCGACCTAGCTACGTGCTGAGTCGTGCTTAGTGGTCGTCCTTCATGCCTTCTGCGAGGGACTTCATGCGAGCGATCTTGTAGATCGTCAAGCCGAAGAGGCACTTCGCGAGAACGTCCGCAATGGTGTATCCGACCTGACGTAGGACGAATGCATCTGGATCCATGGCATCGGAGCCAAGGAGCGGCATCATGTAGGCGATCGGGTAGACACCCCATGTCGCGATGAGCAGGAGTCGGAGACGTCCGACTGTTGCTGCAACGCCTTCGGGCTGGCGGTCTAGCGACTTGCCAAGCTCAACGAAGAGGACATAGAGGATGTAGAGGAATGGAATCGTCGAGAGGACGCCCCAGAGAACCTTCGTTCCATCATCAGTGCTGATCTCACCTGGATAACCAAGCGCGATCATCGCTGCCGATGCAGGGACGAGTCGGGTAATCAAGGACCTGCTTGCCTCTTTTGCCAGCGCAAGGACTGCGATGACTTCGACGAGGAGAAGAGGAACGGTAAGAATCCAGTCAACGTAGCGGTAGCCCTCATTGAACGCCTTCGAATCAGCGTTGAAGTCGACCATCACATTGAAGCCACCCTCGACGGTTGCGTCTGAGTACGAATCGAAGATTCGTAGGTAGTGGTATCCCGCGATGAAAGTAACCATCGACGAGAGGACCAGCGCGTTGCGGTACTTAGGAAGTACGCGGTGCTGGGCAACCAAGGTATATACAGTCGTAGCGAGCATCGATACAAGTCCGAATGAAAGGACGTTGTAGATCGTGCTCCACTGCGAGCCGTCTAGATTGATCATTTAATAAGCCTCCGTGGGCTATCAATACGGCCTCCCGGTTTGAGAGGTCGAGTGCCACTTCACGGCTTCATATGAGAGCCATGCCGAAGCACTGAAGGAAAAGGGTTCACCTTGTTCAAAGGTTGTGCAAGGCAATAACGGCGTGTCTCTCGGTAAATCTTGACGAAATCTTGGGCGATTACGCAGGAATGTCCGAATTGAGTGAGATACCCGCAGGTAGGGCTCTGGTGCGTACCCTTTGGCTCTGTGAGTGAGCTACCGATAGGAATCTTCGACTCAGGTGTCGGTGGGTTAACCGTTGCACGAGCTGTAATTGATCAGCTCCCCAATGAATCAATTCTCTATCTCGGCGACACGGCGCGAACCCCGTACGGTCCCAGGCCGCTGGCAGAAGTCAGAAGTTTCTCGCTCGAACTTCTTGATCGTCTCATCGCTCGAGGTGTAAAGGCTCTCGTTATCGCCTGCAACACAGCGAGCGCTGCGATGCTTCGTGATGCCAGGGAGCGCTATGACCTACCTGTTGTCGAGGTGATCCAGCCAGCGGTACGAAGAGCTGTCTCGGCTACTCGTAGCGGAAAGATCGGCGTGATCGGGACCGCGACGACAATCGATTCTCGCGCCTATCTCGATGCTTTTGCGGCTGCACCGCAACTCGATATCACCTCAATCGCCTGCCCACTCTTCGTGGAGTTTGTTGAGCGTGGTGAGACGAGTGGTCCTGAGATAACTGCCGTCGCTCGCAAATACTTGCAACCGCTGATTGATGCGAAGGTCGATACGCTCGTTCTTGGCTGTACACATTACCCACTCCTCACTGGAGTCATCTCTTATGTCATGGGCAACGAAGTCACTTTGGTCTCATCTGCTGAGGAAACGGCAAAGGATCTCTACCGTGAGTTGGTTGAGGCGAATCTTCTACGGCGCGGTGAACCAGATTCCACGGGTAAGCCAAAATATGAATTCGTAGCTACTGGGGATGCAGCGTCCTTTGCCAAACTCGCAGGGAGATTTCTTGGTCCTGAGGTTGGCCAAGTCTCTTCACGTATCTAGCAATATAGTTTCAGGTACCTACTTAAGGACAGGTACTTTATTAAGGACAGGTACCAAATTAAGGAAAAGGAGCGGAGATGTCAGATCGCAAGGATGGAAGAGGTCTTGACCAACTTCGCAAAGTTTCTTTTGAACGCGGATGGCTAAGACATAGCGAAGGATCGGTCTTGGTTGAGTTCGGCGATACAAGAGTCTTGGCTGCCGCTTCGTTTACACCGGGGGTTCCAAGATGGCTTACCGGTAAGGGGCAAGGATGGGTCACTGCTGAGTACTCAATGCTTCCACGTTCAACCCATACCCGTTCTGATCGAGAGAGCGTCAAAGGAAAACTTGGTGGTCGAACTCAAGAGATTTCACGATTGATCGGCCGTTCACTTCGCGCCATCATCGATCTCAATCAACTAGGGGAGAACACGATCATCATTGATTGCGATGTCTTGCAGGCAGATGGTGGAACCCGAACTGCTGCGATAACTGGTGCGTACGTTGCGCTCGCCGATGCAATTACATGGGCGACGAGTAAAGGTCATGTGAAGCCAGAGGCAAAAGTCTTGAAGGACTCTGTTGCTGCTGTCAGCGTGGGCATCATCGACGGCAAGCCGATGCTTGATCTCTGCTATGAAGAGGATGTGCGGGCCGAGACAGATATGAATGTGGTCTGCACTGGCTCTGGCACCTTCATTGAAGTACAGGGAACGGCAGAGGGAGAGCCATTCGATAGAAAGCTACTTGATGGGCTTCTTGATTTGGCCTTGGTCGGATGTAAAGAGTTGACCTCGTTACAACTCACCGCGCTATCTCGTTAGTTGTCGATTCAGTTGCCAAAGCAAATCCTTGTCGCAACCCGTAACAAGGGAAAGCTCGCTGAGTTATTAAGAATTTTCCAAGAAGAGATCCCGGGGATAGAACTACTCACTTTGGATGACTATCCAGATTCTGCTGAAGTAGATGAGACCGGCGATACATTTGAGGCCAACTCACTACTTAAAGCTGAAGCTGCTTATGCATTGAGCGGACTCGCCTCTTTAGCTGATGACTCGGGATTAGTTGTTGACGCTTTGGGCGGAGCACCAGGTGTTCATTCCGCTAGATATTCAGGCAAAGGAGATGCCGGAAATATCGAACGTGTCCTTCGCGAACTACGCGAGTTGGAAGCGGTATCAGAAGTGGCGCGTACGGCAAGGTTTGTCACAGTCGCGACTTATATCGATGGCGATGGAACCATTGTTATGCGTGGCGAATTAGAAGGAGTAATACTGCCAGCACCCAGGGGTGAGGGTGGATTTGGCTACGACCCGATATTCCAACCGCTGGGTAGCCACCTCTCGCTAGCGGAGATGGAGGCCGAGGAGAAAGATGCAATAAGCCACCGAGGGCGAGCGCTTCGATTACTCGCGCCAGAGGTGGGGCTAAGATTCCGTCATTCCTGATCCACTTTCCCGGATCGTCGATACCTAGCAAGGAGAAGTTCCGTGGCAGCAAAGCGCGCAAAGAAAGCAGCCAAGAAGTCTGCGAGCAAGCCCGCAAAGAAAGTGGCGAAGCGAGCCATAAAGAAGGCTTCTTCAGGTAAGTCGGCGAAGAAGAGCACCTCGCGTGCGAAGAAATCTGCGGGACGAGTCACAAAGAAGAGTTCGAAGAAGTCAGCGCGTGCTGGCGTATCACTCAAAGTGGATGTTCCCGAGGTGCCTAGGCGTGGAGTTATTACTCCGACCTCAACCCCAACAGCGAAACCGAAGACTCCTTCGACTACAAGCGCTGTATCTGCACCCGAGAAGAAGAAAAATGGCTCCAGTCCATTCTTTTTCATCATTATTGGCGTTGTCGCACTTGCGTTGATTTTCATTTCACAAGGCTCAAGCGATTCAAAAGATTCGAAAGATTCAGGTAGTGGAACCGTCGCCGAAGAGAGCGCTGATGATATGGGCGCTTCTGATGAATCGATGGAAAGTGAAGAGACAACCGATGAAATGAGTGCCTCGGAAGATGCGACTGATGATGCATCTTCAGATTCGACCGAAAACACTGGAACACCAACCGCCTATGAAGGTCCTACCGGAATAGTTGCTCAGTACACGAATAGCGATAAGAGTGCAGCAACCATCTTCTGGAAAGCACCAGCATCAACCGATGGCGTCACTGGATATGCAATCCAGATTCAGCGTAACGGTGGCGCACGAGCAGATCTTTCATCTACTCCTGCTACTCAGTTCTCACTCGATATCACCAAGAGCGACACTTCGGGATGGACAAGCTTCATCGTTCAGACTGTCTATAGTGATGGCACAGTCACTGACGGAAAGGTCTTCGGACTTCCAGGTCAGTGGCAGTAGTTCAGAAGTTCTACTCTCTATAACCGATTCGCTCGAGCACTTCAAGAATCGATGAGACGTAGACATTTGCTCCTGTAGGGACGAGATGCACGCCATCGGGTGCAAAGTATTCGGGGTGATTCTTTGAGATTCGATTCCAATCGATAAGAGTCGCATTGGAAAAATCTTGTAAGACTAGATCTATCGTTTCGTTATTCGACTCGCGCCAACCCCTTGGCACAGCGGCATTAACGACAATCACATGCGGTTGATTTTCAAGTAGCCCTAAGAGAGTGCGCACCTGTGCCTCAGTGACTGGGCCGTTATTTCCAAGATTTAACACAGTTATTGCCTTGGGAACGCTCTTGGCATCAACCCCCACAACTTCAATAAGTTCATTGATTTGTCGACCGACACGAGCGTTGATCAGATCAATCGGCTCGTACTCTTCGAGTTGCGAGCGAATGCCAAGGATCACTGAATCACCTGTCACCCAGAGACCAGGTTTCTCATGGGGTGAGGCAACTTCCCCCGTCCCATTGTTGAGTGCAGAGGTATCTCCTGACGTTTGCTTTTGTGATCCTTGGGCATTGAGCGAAGCAGATAGTTCGGATTTAATCTGCTTTTCGGCATCGAGCGCTGAGAGTGAGACTGTTGCTGTTGCGGCCAAGGTGAGGACAAGGCCCGCAATCATCAAGAGTTGTTGGCGAAGTCGCATCGCAGGCGTTCGATACTTGAGGCCCTTGAACCAGAGTTCAATCGCACCATTTCTTACCGGTACTTCGATCCAACGGTAGGAGATATCTGCGAGGGCAAAGACAATGAGAAAGCGAAGTGCATAGAGCGCCCATTGATCTCCAACGAGATCCACCGATGGCCTCGTGACTTGAAAGACCACCCAGTGCCAGAGATAGATTCCGTATGAGCGCTCGCCAATCCACATCATCGGTGCACTAGTCACCCATCGCGATATTCGCGAAGCAGGGTGAACGAGTGACATCAAAGTCATACATCCAAAGAGTGCAGTCAAAGGGAATGCGATTCGGTAAAGAGTCGGATCACTCTGATTGACGAAGAGAAAGAGAGTCAAAAGCCCTCCGAAAGCGAAGATGCCAAAGCCATCTATGAAATTCTTTGCTCCAGATTCGATGTTGGCTGTGAAATTTCGTGGGATCCATTTGACTGCGAGCGCTGCACCGAGAAAGAGCCCGATAGTGTGTGTATCACTTCCAAAGTAGACATGGCTGACTGAGGATTGTGACTCGGCATCTATCTTCACCGAATAAAGGAAGAGCAAGACGCCTGAAGCGATGGCGAAGATCAGGGCGAACTTGGGGATGTGACGCTTTCCGAAGAACCTCAAGAATGCCAAGAGAAGTAGCGGCCAGAGAAGGTAAAACTGAATCTCCACCGCCAAAGACCATGTGTGTTGCAGTAGCGGCGGCCGGCCAATCGTCGAGAAGTAATCCTGTTCGCGTGCGACGAGAGCCCAGTTCATCGTTGCCGTAAAGAGAAATGGGAGATCTTGTAGAAATCGCCGTACGGTCTCAGGGGCCCATACGCCAATGAAGAGCGTGGTTCCTATCACCATGAAGATGAGTGCGGGGAAGAGCCTTCGAATGCGGCTTCGGTAGAACTTCTTTAAATCCAGAGCGCTAGATCGCTCAATCGAATCAAGGATCAATCGTGTGATGACATAACCAGAGATGACGAAGAAGAGATCGACGCCAAGGAATCCACCGGGCCACCAAGTGAGATTGAGATGGTAGATCAGTACTGCGATAACAGAAATGGCGCGAAGGCCATCAATGGATGGGATGTAGCGAGGCGAACGCTCACCTTCTAGAGAATTCTTAGTAGGAGTCGCTTCGACTGTCGTCATCAAGACTCCGTCTTACAAATTGTGAGGAAGCGAGTTACTTCTTCTTGGATCGAGAAGACTTCTTTGCGCTCTTCTCGCCACTCGAATCACTCACTGAACTCTCACCACGATTGACTTTCGGCTTTCCATTTTCATCGAGGGTCCGCTCGACTGCTGAGTTCAACTGCGAAAGTCTTTCCCATGCTGCATCAAGGCGTGATCGCGATTGCACGATGGCACTCGCCGCAGCTTCAAGTGATTGTGTTTGAATCTTGTAGAGACGTTCTGCTTCAGCGACAACGCCGCCAAGCCAAGCGCGATATGCCGAGACATCACTCATCGCAGAAGTGACCATCTGCTCTGCCTCTTTACGAGCAGCGCTTGTGATTGCCATAGCTTCGCGACGTTTGGTGTTGAGCATCTCTTCACCCTTGGACTCAGCCGTTTGCAGGAGTTCGCGTGCATCTCCTTCGGCTGCTTCAATCAACCGACGACCCTTGCTCTCAGCCTGACCGAGAAGAGACCTTGCCTTTCCTTCTGCTGCCTCGACTGCTGATTGAGCAGCACGCTTACTCTCTGTGAGGAGGCGCTCGACCGAAATCTTCGCCTTCTCTTCACGCTGTTGAGCGGTGCGGATCAACGACATCGCAGTCTCAGTTGCGAGGATTTCGAATTCTTCCTTCGAGAGAGAAGTTATATCTCGGCGTGAGCGGAGATCGGCTAACTGCGCTTCAAGTTCGCGAATGCGCGTAAGGGAGCCACCGCTAGATGTCACAGGCGTGGCATCGCTCTCTTCGTCAGCCTTGAAACCCATCCAACGCTTGATGCCATCGCTATTGCGATCCGCCATGAGAACTCCTTACTCAGTCTTCCATCCAACTTCTAGAACCTATCTCGCTATCTGAAGACTTGTCGCAGAAGTCCCGAGCGAAGGTTGGAAAGCCTACCTATCCAGATTCACTCCAACAATCGGCCCTAGGGGTGACTAAAGCTATGGACGCTCACCGCGACGCAGTGCGCTTGAGAACGACCAATTCTTGGCTGGCAGAGACGCTCGAGTAATCGGCGCTAGTAGGCGTCAAAATGGCGCTCACCGTTGATGGGCCATGAATTCTTGGTTTCCAGGTGCACGTTGCGGTGCGAGAGCCAAGGGACATCATCGCTCCGCCAGTGGCAGTCCGTGACTTACATCCAGATATGACGCGACCACGCTCAAGAAATCGCACTGTTCCAGCGACCGATGTAGTCGCCGTAAGGGTAAGGGCAGTTCCTTTTCTCGGTGTAGCGGATAATGAAATCGAAAGTGTGGGAGTTCCTTGGGTCACGGTAATGGTGATCGCTTGTGTTGCTGTCGCACCGCTTTGATCTGTTGCGGTAACTGTAAGTGAGTACGTTCCTCTCGGCGTAGTTTCATCTGATGTAACTACACCAGAATTGGTGTTGATTGTTACGCCACCCGTGCTTCCTGAGATAGAGAATGAAATCGCTCCAGTGCCACCTGATGCAGATATCGCTGTCGACGATGCAGCGGTGAAATATTCCTTGGAAATGTTTGAACCACCAGAGAGTGCGATCGCCCCATTAACGGTAAGCGTTGCAGCCGTTGTGGTCTCAGAGTCGGTGACACCGACCTTGGTGGTGGTGACGATGACGCGGTAGCGGGAGGAGTTCTCTGCTGTGGTGAGTGAACTTAAGGTGAGCGTCGTTGTGGTGACACCAGAGATCCCGGCGCCATTGGAGAGATTGGAATAGCTCGCTCCGGCATCGACCGAGCGCTGCCATTGATAGCTCAGCGTCCCCGCATCAGGGGATGTGGCAGTGACTGCGAAGCTGGCACTTCTCGTGGCAGTGGTGGCGGTGTCGGATGGCTGGGATGAGATCACTGGCTTTCTGATGGCCGTTGTGAAATACAGAGAAGCAGAGGCAGTCGAGCTCTCATAGGTCACACCATCGCCGACTGCTTGCAAGGTGGCGTAGTACTGAGTGGCGGGGGTGAGGCCAGTGCGCGAGCTTCCTGAGGAGAACGAGGTGGTGGTGGAGATCAGCGTGGCAGTTGCCGAGTCATAGAGACGAAGGGTGTGAGAGGAGGCGTTGGTTGTATTAGTGAAGGTGAAGGTGGCGGTACTGGTCTCGGTGCTACTCACCGCAAGAGTGGTGGGGGTATCAAGGCGATTGAGGACGGTGGAGTTGTTGGTGACGGAGACATTTGAAAGTGAGGCGACATCGTTTCCAGTTGAATCTTGAACTGCATTTGCATCGTTACTCGCCGTCGGGTCTGAATATGAAACTGTTATCAATTGACCTACGCGAATTGTTGCTCCCAAATTCAAAGTCAAAGTC